>JACVRN010000230.1 GCA_014534425.1 Pyrinomonadaceae bacterium | reverse complement strand
GCCGTCACGGTCAGCGCATGGTACGGCGGCCTGCGCCCCAGCCTTTTGGCGACAGTTCTGGCCGCTATGGTCGTAGACTACTTTTTTATAGCTCCCGTCTACCAGCTCGAACTTAGTCTTGATAATACGGTGCGCACATTCGTCTTTGTGCTGGTCGCGCTCTTGATCAGTTGGGTTGACGCCGCTCGCAAGCGAGCTATCGAAGAGCGCGACCGGATGATCGTCAGCGAGCAGGAGGCACGCAGGGCGGCGGAAGCAGCTAACCGCTCCAAGGATGAATTTCTCGCCATGGTGACTCACGAGCTGCGAACGCCTCTGAGCGTCATCACGGGCTGGGCCGGTATTCTGCTTAAAGGCGAATTGAATGAAGAGGCTGCCGGAGCCGCGCTTAAAACCATTGCGCGCAATGCAGAAATCCAAAGGCACTTGATTGATGATCTGCTCGACGTTTCACGCATGGTCAGCGGAAAGCTACGTGTTGATGCGAAGAGGACAGAATTAGTCCCGATTATAGAGGATGCTATCGAAGCCGTAGCCCTGGCGGCTCAGGCCAAAGGCATACGGATTAGCGCGGAGTTTGATTGGGCCGCCACTTCTATCTGTGGTGACCCTAAACGCCTTCAACAGGTGTTTTGGAATTTACTTTCGAACGCCGTGAAATTCACGTCGGACGGAGGGTGTATTAATGTTCGGTTGGAACGTCATGAATCCTTCGCGCAAATCAAGGTGAGTGACACAGGTAAAGGCATCAACCCGGAGTTCCTGCCCCTTGTCTTTGAACGCTTCAGCCAGGAAAAGGGCATGACCTCAAAACGGACTGCCGGTTTGGGGTTGGGGCTTGCAATCGTACGCCAGCTCGTAGAGTTGCATGGCGGAACGGTCAAGGCAGAGAGTCAAGGGGTGGGCCGTGGGGCAACTTTCACCGTGCTTATTCCGCTGTCACCTGTTGAAGAGACCATTACCCAGAAAGGTGTCGAAAGGGACGAGCCATTGATGAGTCGTTCCGGCACAGAGGAAAGCGTATTAACTTAGTCAAAACTGAGAACCCGGGTAGACGGGAGACGCCTTAATAAAGCTGCCCGGCACAATGTGCGATGTGAAAATAGGAACGAAGAACTATGTGCGCACGAATGAAAGTGTTGATCGGCTATGACGGGTCGAGCTACGCGGACGCGGCACTTAATGATCTGCGGCTCGCCGGGTTGCCGCGTGAGGGTGAGGCTTTAGTCGTTTCGGTAGGAGATGTCCTGTTCACCCCTCCGTTAGCGAGCCACGAGATAATCGAGAAAACGGTTCCCGTCGGGAGATTGATGTCAGCCATTGAGCTGGCGCAAGAGCAGGAAATGAAAGCTCTGGAAGAGGCGGAGATGCTGGCATCTGAAGCCGTCCTTCGCGCGCAGGAGTATTTACCGGGTTGGAAAGTACGGTCGAAAGCCTTAGCGGGCGCACCGTCTCAGGAGTTGATACAGGAGGCTGAGCTTTGGAAGGCTGATCTCATCATGGTCGGCTCTCGGGGTCGCTCGGCGCTGGGGCGACTCTTCCTCGGCAGCGTGTCGAAGACAGCCGCCACCGAGGCGAGCTCTTCTGTCCGCATCGCGCGCCGCAGTCCTGGGAAAAGCGCTGACTCGCCGCCGCGTCTGGTCATTGGCGTGGACGGATCGGCCGGTTCCGAGCGGGCCGTCCGGGCGGTGGGCAAGCGTGTCTGGCCGGAAGGGACGGAAGTACGAGTTGTGGCCGTCGACGATGGGACTTCGCCCCTCAGAATCGCGGACGTTACCCCTAACCCGGAGGTGTCAAGCACGGGCTGTAACGAGGAGTCCGCAGTGAGAGCTAGCCGTGTGGTCGCCTGGGCTCTGGAGGAGTTGCGTGCGGTCGGGTTGCGCGCTACGGCTGAAATTAAAGAGGGTGACCCGCAGAGCGTCTTAATCGATGAGGCGCGGAAGCGGGGTCACTGCGTCTTCGTGGGCTCGCGCGGAATGGGCTCGACCGAGGGAGCGACAGGCCTGGGCAGAGTCTCAGCGAGGCTGGTGACTGGCGCGCACTATTCGGTCGAGGTCGTCCGCTAGGAACGTCAGAAGTAGCGTCGGACCAGAAAGGGGTGTACCGCCGTCCGTCGTGTTAAGCGGATAACAGGTGAATGGTTAATCAAGAGAAATCCATAAAAGATATGAGTAAGCACGCCGGTAACGGCACCGACCACTTGAAGGAGCCGGCGCTGCGCCACGCCCGCCAAGACTTTCCCATCATCAGAGATGGCGTGACGGTCGGCGAGGCGCTGAACATCATCCGGCGCGAAGGGGTCGGCGAACGGATCATCTACTTCTATGTCATCAACGACGACGG
The DNA here is from genome assembly GCA_014534425.1 of Pyrinomonadaceae bacterium. Lineage (GTDB taxonomy): Bacteria > Acidobacteriota > Blastocatellia > Pyrinomonadales > Pyrinomonadaceae > JACVRN01. The sequence goes on along the minus strand of JACVRN010000230.1, from coordinate 877 downwards.
GCAACTCGTCGGCATCATCCCGACGAGACGGCTGCTGACCTCGATGCCTCATGTGCCGGTAGCGGACATCATGATTACAGATGTCATCACCGTCCCGTATCGCGCTACAGTGCTTGAAGCCTGCGAGATGTTCGTTAAGCATAAGTTCTTTGCCCTCCCAATTGTTGATGACGAGGGCCGAATGCGCGGAGTTATAGACATAGGATTTTTCACCGAAGAGACAATTGATCTCGCTGAACGCCAGCACGTCGAGGATGTCTTCCAATTGATCGGTTTCGGTATTTCACAGTTGAGGGGCAGGTCAGCCTTCGGCATCTTTCGCTTCCGTTTCCCCTGGCTCATCGCGACGATGGCGAGCGGGACGATCTGCGCAATGCTCGCAGGCGCTTACGAGGCAACTTTAGCGCAAACACTGATTCTCGCTTTCTTTCTGACCCTCGTCCTCGGACTGGGTGAGAGCGTCAGCATTCAATCAATGACCGTCGCCTTGCAAAACCTACATTTCGGCAAGCCGACGTGGAACACCTACCTTAAGTGGCTCCGGGCTGAAGCATCGGCTACGCTGCTTCTCGGGGCCGCGTGTGGCGCGCTCGTCGGCAGCGTCGCATACCTCTGGCGCGGCGAAGGGTTTCCCGCCCTTGTTATCGGCGTTAGCGTCCTGCTCGCCATCCTTACGGCGGGACTTTTGGGCCTGAGCATACCGACGCTGCTGGATGCGATCAGGGAAGATTCCAAGATCGCGGCGGGGCCGATCACGCTCGCCCTGACCGACATAGCCACACTCCTGTTTTACTTCAACGCCGCTGTCATACTGCTGTGATGAGAAAAAGGCGCTCTTTTGGCGCTCAGCTATTCTGGGTCTTTCTACCGCAAGTGC
>JACVRN010000293.1 GCA_014534425.1 Pyrinomonadaceae bacterium | reverse complement strand
GTGATACCATGCGGCAGACTTCCGTGAAACTCGCGCGGCAGCTCGCGCACAGGCGCGCCGAGACCGAGCAGGATCGCTTTGCTTCCCTCATTAACCTTGCCGCTGGTGTAATCCAGCGTATCCATCGAGACATTTGAAAAGATGAAGAGGTCGCTTTCCCAGCGCACGCGCGCGAGCACATGCTCAAGCAAAGTCCGAAAGTCACGCAGGTCCTGCGGAGTGTCGGTCAGAATGAGGAACTTCGTCAAGGAAAGCTGCCCTTCGCCGAGGATGCGGAAGCCAGAGACCAAAGCCTCGCGCGCGTAGCGCTCGCGGACGACGGCTGCGGCCAGAGAGTGGAAACCCGTCTCGCCGTAGCTCCACAGATCACGCACGCTCGGCATCACGAGCGGAAACAGAGGCGAAAGTAATTTTTGTAAATAGTCGCCGATGAAAAAATCTTCTTGACGCGGCTTGCCGACCACGGTGGCTGGATAAATCGCATCGTTGCGATGGAAGACGGCATCGACGTGGAAGACCGGATAATCATGTTGCAAAGAATAGTAGCCGTAGTGATCGCCGAAAGGTCCCTCCGGTCTACGCTCGTGGGGCGGGACATAACCGACGAGTGCAAATTCTGCTTCGGCGACCAACCTGTGACCGTCGCCAAGAGTATTCTTTCCCATTTTTACTTTCTCACCCGCGAGCACAGAGGCGAGCACCAGCTCCGGCACGTCTTCCGGTAAAGGCGCTATCGCCGCGAGGATCAGAGCCGGAGGCCCGCCGAGAAAGACCGTGACGGGGAGCGGCTGGCCCAGCGCTTCTGCTTCGTGATAGTGGAAGCCGCCGCCCTTGTGTATCTGCCAATGCAACCCCGTCGTTTGCGCGTCATAGCGCTGCATGCGGTACATGCCTAGATTATGTTTGCCCGTAACGGGATGTTCCGTATAGACGAGCGGCAGCGTGATGAATGGGCCACCATCTTCTTGCCAAGTCGTCAGGACGGGCAATTCATCTAGTCGCGCGGGTTGATCAACAACTTCGGTCACAGGAGCACGCCGCACATGACGTGTGCCGAGCCTTAGTGCTTCGAAGGCAAGCGCGCGGTGCTGCCAGAGTCGTGCCGGACGCGGCGGCAACAGGGCTTCGGCCAAATGAACCACCTCTCGCACGAGCGCTTCAGGCTTCGGGCCGAAGGCTCTTTCGATGCGGCGCATGGTGCCGAAAAGGTTTGTTACCACAGGGTAGCGGCTGCCCTTCACGCGGTTGAAGAGCAACGCCGGACCACCCCGCTCAATCACGCGACGATGCACTTCAGCCAGTTCAAGATAAGGGTCAACTTCGGTCTCGATGGTGATGAGATCTTTTTCGCGCAGGAGGAGGTCAAGGAATGAGCGCAGGTTCGGATGCATGATTTCAGCATTGCAGTATACAGTCCCGAAGTGACAAAAGATAAGAGCCCAGCAATAAGTTGCTGGGCGCAAAGTCATTCATCGAATTGATTTTCAGTTGGATGTCCAATTTGTCCCGAAGGGACGACCGATAATAGCCCAGCGATTTATCGCTGGGAACGGAGCAAGAATTTAACAAGGAGTCCCGGAGGGACGATTGAAAAACTCGCATCGAATTTCAGCCGTCCCTCCGGGACTTGGTAATAGCATGCACACCCAGCAATAAATCGCTGGGCTATTGTCAAATCCTCCCTGTTAGGGATTTGCCCTCATGCTTAGGGTGAAGTTTCGTCGCTGTTTCCTACTTGGCGCGGGCGCGTCGGTGTGTCGGTGGGCTGCTCGGCTAGGCGGCGCGTGATTTCGCGCGTGGCGAATCTGGCAGCGTCAGCGATCTTCGGATCAAAGGAAGCGACATAAGGTTTGATG
>JACVRN010000172.1 GCA_014534425.1 Pyrinomonadaceae bacterium | reverse complement strand
CATCAAACTTAGCAGACGTACCGCATCCGTGACCATTTGTGCAACAACGCCTGGAACTGGAACAACACACAATGGCAGACGCCGATCACAGGCCCCGTCATTTCAGGCTATGACGCTATGTTGACCGGAACTTTCCGGCTCAATTCTGCTATCAGCAACGATCCGCGCAACATAGCCGACAACGCCACGCGCTACCTCAGCTACAATCAGCGGCAGCGCGTTTACGATAATCTCGTCAACCGGCTCACTCCTCCTGAGATGCTCTCCATCGAGAGGCGCGGGGCACAGGTCACACTCGCCTCGACACGCTCGCCGCAGGTCACATTCGAGGTGGACGGGCGGGAGCGCGCGGAGACCTACCCGAATGGCCGTGCTTCTCGCGTGCGCGCCAACTTCAGCGCCAGCCAACTGGTAGTCGTTTCAAACGGCGACCGGGCTAACGATTTTACGGCCACCTTCATGCCTGTGGACAATGGGCGTCGGCTGCTCGTGACCCGTCAAGTCTATGCGGAGCGTCTCAACCGTCCCGTCACGGTGCAAAGCTACTACGACCGGACATCGGATGTGGCCGAGTGGAACATTTATAGTCCCAATTCCGCATACACGACGAACGCCGGCACGGTGAGCGGCAGCTTCGTCGTGCCGAACGGAACACAGCTTGTCGCCGTCCTCAATAACAACCTATCTACGCAATATACGAGCGAGAATGCTCGCTTCACGATGACCGTGCGCTCGCCCGCCGAGTACGACGGCGCGACACTCGAAGGCTACGTCTCGAACGTCAATCGCGGCGGTCGCGTCACCGGACGCTCCGAAATGACGCTCAACTTCGACCGCATCCGCCTGCGCAATGGGCAGACGTATAACTTCGCGGGCATGGTTGAGAATGTGCTGGCTTCAAACGGCGAGAGCGTGCGCGTGGACACGGAAGGCGCGCTGCAAGAGAGCGACAATCGTACCAACATAACCGTGGCGCGCTCGGCCATAGGCTCTGCGGTCGGCGCGATCCTCGGCGCGATTGCAGGCGGCGGTAAAGGCGCAAACATCGGCGCAACCGTCGGGGCGAGCGCTGGCGCTGGCTCAGTTTACGTGCAGGGCCGCGACAACCTCGATCTGATGAGCGGCACACAGGTGACTGTACGCGCGAGCGCGCCACGATACGTCACCGCCCGCTGAAGGCGGGAAACTTGAGCTTTTAGAAAGGAGTGGTCAGAAATATGGCAAAGAACACTGGCGAGGGTTATCGGAAAGGCGCGGTCACGGGTCGCACCCAGACGGAGAACCCGCAGACCGGAGACTGGACAAAGCGCGACCGTGAAACCGGCGAGTTCATAAATGTCAAAGAGGACGGCAAACCCTTCAAAGGAGTCGCCAAAGAGCCGGACAAGCGTCAGGATTAACACCTGACGAAACATCCGATTGACTGCCTACGAACGGACTCTTGGCGCAGGCAGAGAGAGGTCATATCAGGAGGGAAAATTTCCTCCTGATATGACTTTGTGTCTAATTACCAGCTCCTTGCTCAGCTACGGACATGAGCGAATAAAGAGGCAAACATCACACGCGTCACTTTGGAAACGATGTCTGTTAATGAGAAAGGCAGGTACAGTGCCCCAAATTAAAAAACATATACTTTGTGTTGACGACAACTCGGACTCCTGCGACCTGATGACGGCCATCCTGAAAGAATACGAAGTAACATCAACTTACAGTATGGCTGATGCCATCAAACGCGCCACCGCCGAGAAGTTCGATCTTTACATTCTGGACTATCACCTGCCGGACGGGACGGGGCTCGAATTATGCCTGATGCTCAAGACCTTCGATCCAGACACCCCGATACTGTTCGCTACCGCGACGAGTTCGATTACGGAAGCGCAGGTTATTACCGCCCGGGCGCAGGGGTTGGTGCAGAAAGGTAGGTCGTCCTTTGTGGATGATCTGCCAACGAGAGTTGTTCAGTTGTTTAAGGAGTGAGAATCACCGCACTCCCACCCTCTTCGTTACCTCTCTCATCAGGTGAATCTAAAATCGGGCTTCTGGTCAGGTTCGTCAGATTCCAGGTCTATGAAGCGAGATCGCCCGGACTTTTTTCTCCCGGCTTCTTCGCTTCGGGAGCGCCCGCTTCGGCTGCGGCATGCTCAATCTCCGTATTGATTTCGCCGCCGATCAGGATAGCCAGGCTGGAGAGATAGAACCAGGACATCAGGATAATGACCGCGCCCAGAGAGCCGTAGGTTGCGCTGAAGGTGTTGAAGTAGCGAAGGTAGAGACGAAACGCGAACGAGACGAGCAGCCACACCGTAAGGCTGACGACCGCTCCGGGCATCACCCAGCGTAGCTTCTGGTGATCGACATTCGGCCCGAAGTAATAGATCAGGATGAAGGCCGAGAGCACGAATGCCAGAATGATGGGCCACTGCAAAATCTTCCATGCCACGGTGAAGGCATCTCCAAATCCGTGCCTGCTCGCCAGCGCTTCGGCAATATCTCCTCCGTAGAGCACCAGCAGGAGCGCCGTGACCACCAGAAAGGCAATAGCGAGCGTCAACCCCATCGCGACCAACCGCTCCTTCCACCAGGGACGGGACTCTTTCACGTCGTAGGCTGCGTTCAACGCTTCGATGATGGCGACGATCCCTGAGGATGCAGTCCAGAGGGCGAGCAGAAATCCGAACGAGAGCTTGCCCCCATCACTTCCTTTACCGATCTCATCAACCGTCTCATAAATCAGCGCGGATGCGGAGACGGGCGCGACGCGGCTGAGATATGAGAGCATGTCGTTGCGCAACTGCGTCCCTCCCCGCGCGAAGAGGCCGAGCAGAGCGGTGAGAAACAGTAACAATGGAAAGAGGGAGAAGAGGAAGTAGAAGGCCATCGCCGCCGCGCGGTTAAAGAGGATGTCCTGACGCGCCTCTCTCCAGACACGCCTCGACAACTGTTTCCAGCTCAGCCCGCCTATCTCCCAGAAATATGCCATGCGTGTGTAACTCCAAACTCGACCCGCCGGAACCTGAACGCCATGCGCCCTCAGCCTTCTCAATGGCAAGCAGATGAATCGTGATCCCCTTGGATAGCTGGATAAAAAGCGGGCGGCCCTTCTCTTAAAGCTTGAAGTTTAATGGATGCCCCGCGCTGCCTGCATGAATGATTACCCTTACTTCGCATCCGTATTTACACCCAGACGAAATTGAAATCCGTGAGAATGTTTTAAGGATTGGGAAAACATGGGATGTTTGTCTCAATCGCTGCTCTGGGCACGTCTTTGATATTAAGTGTTATCACTCACGGCGAATGAGTGTTCCTACACTCGCGCTCATCGGTTGAGCCAGCTAACATAAGAGACTGAAATTTTCGCATTCGTCCTCAACTATACTGGTCAGGTCCGTCTGACAGTTTAGAAAGCGGTGAGTTGGTTTTAACGGCCTTAGAACACAGGGGATTGTATGCTTGAGCCTGGTATTTACCACATGCCACCCTAAGTGGATGAAGCGTTCACCGAGGAGCAGGATGAGTGAGCCGGTATCGGGCATTCATTCTATCAATCATTACTCGACACTTTATTTGCCTGAAGCCGCGCTCCGCTCGCGCGCCACATACGCACTTTGAGAAGAGAGGTTAACTTGTGACCCTTCCGCTCTGGCTGCAAGCAGGGTTCTGGGGGCTGGTCGCCGGCTCGGCTTTACTGCTTGGCGCGGCGGCAGGTTATTGGGCCCGCATCCCGCAACGCGTCGTCGCTGCCATCATGGCTTTCGGCGGCGGTGTGCTCATCTCAGCCCTCTCATTCGATCTCATGGACGAGGCTTACAAGCGCGGCGGTTTCGACTCTACCTCAATTGGCTTCCTGAGCGGGGCGGCGGTGTATACAGCGGCAAACTGGTATCTCTCCCGCCAGGGCGCAAAGCATCGCAAGCGTTCCGGCGGCCAGCAGCCTTCGGAAGAAGAGACGAGCGGCAGCGGCTTAGCCATCGCCGTCGGCGCGCTTCTCGACGGCATCCCCGAATCAATCGCCATCGGCGTGAGCATGATTAAGGGCGGTGTCGTGAGCTGGGTCGCGGTGGTCGCCATTTTCCTCTCGAACATCCCTGAAGGACTATCCAGCTCGGCGGGCATGAAGAAGGCCGGGAGGTCCGTGCGCTACATCTTTGGCGTGTGGGCGGCAATTGCCATTATCTCAGGCGTCGCGGCATTCGCCGGCTATGCGGTCTTCAGCCACTTCTCGGAGGAAGTGATTGCCGCGACGACTGCCGTTGCCGCCGGAGGTATTCTGGCGATGTTGGTTGACACGATGATTCCTGAGGCGTTCGAGGAGGCGCACAACTTCGCCGGACTCATCACTGTTCTGGGCTTTCTACTCGCCTTCATTCTGACCAAGCTGGGCGATTGAATGGGAGATTTTTACTTTCAAATTTAGGCAGTGGATTTGTTCCATTGAAGTCGAAAGACAGGGTCGCGCTCGACAGCGCAAAGTCGCCTTTCAACTGAAAACGGTTTAACGGGAGACGTGGCCGTGTGGGAAATCACTCGTGAAGAGATCCGCCGTGGGATGCTGATCGAAGATGACGAATAATAAATCAAAGAGCATTGAAGTAGAGCAGCTTGAAGAACGGGACGACATCAAACGGGCGCTTAAGCAAACTGCCGCCGTTAAAGAGACCGCCGTGCCCGTCGTCAAAGCCCGGCACAAGATATTCATCGGCAGCTACGCTCTCGTCCTCCTCGGACTGGGAGGTGTCTACTACCTGCTCAGACTTCGCTTCTTCGGTTTCGCCGCCCTGTACGTACCGCTTCTGCAAAGGCTGACCTTGGGCGCGATGGCCGTGGTGCTGGTTCTGGCCGCTGCCAAGATTATCAACGTGTATGTCATCGGTCGTCTGGATGACGAGGTCACGCAGTACAACCTGAAACGGATTCTACGTTTGATAACCGGCCTGGTTCTGGCCTTCATCGTCGTCTCGATACTTTTCGCTAACTGGTACACGGCGGTCGTCTCTCTGGGGTTGGTCTCGCTTATCTTAGGCTTCGCGTTGCAGACCCCCATCACCAGTTTCATCGGCTGGATTTATATTCTCGTGCGTGCGCCCTACAGGGTCGGCGACCGCATCAAGGTGGGAGAAGCGACGGGAGACGTAATTGATGTCAGCTACCTCGACACGACCCTTTGGGAGTTTGGCGGGCAGTACCTCTCGACGGATCATCCGAGCGGCAGAGTCATCAAGTTCCCGAACGCCAACATCCTCAGCGAGCCGGTTTACAACTATTCGTGGCCGCTCTTTCCTTACATTTGGAATGAAATCAGATTCAACATCGCTTATGAAAGCGACCTAGAGTTCGTCGCCGAGACCATGAGAGAGGTCGCGGAAGAAGAGTTGGGTGAAGCGATGATCGAGCGCGTCAGGACATTCCGCGAACTGTTGGCGCAAACGCCTGTTGACCAACTCGAAGTGCAGGAGCATCCCGTAGTTCTCTTCCGCGTGAGCGAAAACACCTGGCTCGAGGCCATCGTGCGTTACCTCGTCGTCTCGAGGGAAGCGGGGAGGGTCAAGACCAGCCTAGTCAGGAAGTTGCTCGCGCGGTTAAATGCCGCTCCTGACAAAGTGATGTTTCCAAAGAGCAACGCCAGATGACTTCACGCTTCCGGGTAATTTTTTCTTCGGCAAGAAATATGGCTCACAAAGACATACATTCTGAATTTTGATTCCCTCTTAAAACGGGAGGTAGGAAAAGATACCGCCCCGTTTCGGCGCGGTCATGCTGACTCCGCCTCGGGGCTGTCTCGTCATCGTCAGCAAAGCCAATTGCTGCTCGGAGGGTATAGCCCGTACTGCGTCTATATTTTCTCGTGTTAAGGCAGGCCCCATCCAGCCTTCGATATTCTGCGGGGTGACGTACCAGAAGTAAGTCGCTGCCTCTTGCGCACGTTCACCCGTCGGCACAGCCCAGATACTGGCCTTTGCGGGCAGCGTGGCGCTGGTCGGCTCCGGCGGGTTGATGGTGTGTAGCGTGTAGTAGTAATGAGATTGTGGGGCGTTGAGCGATTTACCGTCGGGCGAGATTTGAGCGCGGCGCGTACCCTTCCACACACGCTCGTCGAGTTCGTTGAAGTCACGAGGGAAGCGTCCTGTCTGTTGATGAAAAGTCCTCAGCGCAAGCACGATTGTTTCCATCGCAGGCACAGGCATGTTCGCCTCGCGCTGCCGCTCATGTGACCACGATGAATAGACCATCGAGATTATCAACAACGCGAGCGACAGCCCGGCTATGATAAGGGTGAAGTGCATCCTACCCTTGAGTGCCAACGGTCGTTTGATCGATTGTTCATTCGTCATGTCGGTAGCTCAATACTCTGCCTGTTGTAAGTTAGGGGTTGAGGATTTTTTCCAGTGATGATGCTGAATCGGACGCGGGTTGCGTTGCAGCCGGAGTGTCGAAAAGCGAAAGCAGATGCCCGATTGATTCATGGGTCTTTTCTTAATCACGTGCTTGACTCTTTAGATATAAGAGGACATGATTCCTGCCGTTTAGCTCGGTAAAGTCTGTCCAGGGAGATGTACTCTCTCGATGCCTG
>JACVRN010000234.1 GCA_014534425.1 Pyrinomonadaceae bacterium | reverse complement strand
TCTTCGAGCAGACCCTTCGTGACCTTGTACGCTCCCTGATAAGCGGCGACCTCTTCGCCCATCAAAAAGACATTCTCATCGCGGCTCAATTCCTCGCGCATGGCCTGATTGAGCGCTTCGCGCATTGTGATTACAGCCATCTCTTAACCTCGTGACAAGTGACAGGTGACAGGTGACAGGAAAGAACAAGCATTTCTCTTGTCACTTGTCACTTGTCACCTGTCACGGTTTACGTCCTTTATGTCCTTTTCTACACGCATCAAGGTTCGCTTCGGAGATTGCGACCCGGCGGGACTGGTTTATTTTCCGGTTATCTTTCATTACTGCCATGTCGCGATGGAAGAGTTTTTCGGTGCGCGCTGCGGAATCGCCTATCACGCACTGATGAGCGAGGAGCGCATAGGCTTTCCGACCGTTAACGTGCAGGCGGAGTTTTTCGTGCCACTGGTTTACGGGGACGAAGCTGAAATTGAGATTTCGGTCTCTCAGACCGGGCGCAGTTCCGTGACGTTTGAGTACGGTATCAGGCGTGCGAGCGATGCCGCGTTGTGCGCGCGTTTTGTCCAAGTACATGTCGCAATGAACTTAGACTCGCGCCGCGCCGTTCAGATTCCAGATAAGTATCGCCGCGTTTTTACCCTTGCCCGTCCCGGCGCTTAGAAACCATTCGCCAGAGCCTATACAAAACAGAATTGTAGAGTTACAATGCGCCCGCCTACTTAGAGAGCTTACTGGTCAATTACTTGCGTTCGCTCGCGCAACTCCCAGCGGCTGGCGTGGCCATAGCAGTCGTTATTAGCCGGGCGAATAAGTCTCACAATTAAATCTCAGCAGTGGCTCCTCGTCCACCACTGGAAAAGAAACTACATTCACCAGCCACGCCTCTGTAGTTTTTGCCGCCTGTGCCTCATGTCTGTTGAAGTTCAGAGCCTCAAATCCCCTTTCGGCCTGTCCATGAAGTTGTCTGTCGAAGACCGCATGATCGGCCTGATGAGACTCATCCTGGCCTCGACAGCCCTTGCTCTCATTTATATAGACCCGTCGGAGCCTGACCGCCACATCCCACTTACCTACGCCGCGCTGCTGCTCTATGTCGCATTTAGCACGGTGGTCTTCCTGCTTTCCGAATACTCCCCCTCGCTCCTCAAATCCTTTCGCCACTGGATACACTGGGTGGATGTCGGTTGGTACATCCTCTTCATCAGTTTAAGCAGTGGAACCAGCAGCATCTTTTTCTTCTTCTTCTTTTTCTCAATCCTGGTCGCATCTTTCCGCTGGGGCTTTGCTTCCGGCTTACGCGTCGTTGTTGTTTCCTCGCTGCTCTTTACTCTGATTGGCTACATTAGCGCCCCGGCGGGGCCGAAATTCGAATTGAACAGATTTTTACTACGTCCGATTTGTTTGCTTGTCCTCGGATATATGAATGCATATTGGGGTGGGTTTGAGATCACGCTTAAGCGCCGCTTAGGGCTACTGAGGGAAATCATGATGCTCTCGAACCCGCGCTTTGGCATTAACCAGACGGTCGGCTCAATCATCAAGCGGCTGCGTGAATTTTATGACGCAGACATGTGCCTGGTCGTTATGCAGGACAAAGAGGCAAACGCCTACCAGATGCGCCGCATTACGCGCCTCAGCCCGAACGACGTTCCCCAGGTTGAAACAATCTCAGCCGAGTTTGCCAGCATACTTCTGTCAATCCCTGCCGAGAAGGCCGCCATTTACCAGGCAAAAAGCCGGCTCTTGGGCGCGGGGCACAGATACTATCTGTTTGATTTGGTCAGCGGCGAGAAAAAAATTAAAAGCCGAGAGTCTGTCGAGCAACTGGCCGAGACGCTCGACGCACGCTCCTTTATTACGGTGCCCGTAAGCTACAGAGGGCAAGCGACCGGGCGACTGTATCTGACTTCAAAGCAATGCGCCTTCATTGATTCCGACGTAGATTTTCTGCTCCAAGTGATAGAACAGGCTCTGCCCGTCATTGACAACATACGCCTGGTGAATCGGCTGGCCTCGGACGCTGCACAGGAGGAACGGCTACGAATCGCGCGCGACATCCACGACAGCGTGATACAGCCTTATATCGGATTGCGAATCGGATTAGGAGCGGTCAAAGAGAAACTGGAAATCGGCGGCTTCGACGTGACCGAAGATGTCAGGCAATTGTTCGCTTCAACCGACAAAGAGATTGAAGAGTTACGGCGTTACACTTACCGCTTGAGAGAGGGCATCAATGTTGAATCCAGCCTGCTGCCAGCCGTGCGCCGTTTTGTGAAGAAGTTCAGCGAGGTGACAGGAATCTCTGTCGAAGTCGAAGCCCCGACTCAGGGGCTTCAAGTCAACGACCGGCTCGCGGCGGAGGCTTTCCAGATTATCGCCGAAGGCCTGAGCAATATCAGGCGGCATACAGAGTCAAGCCGCGCCAGCATACGGCTTTATCAGGACACGGAGCGGTTCATCATTAAGATTGAAAATGAAACAGTAAACCAATTGAATCCCCAGCTATTTACGCCGCGTTCAATCTCCGAACGCGCCGAGGCACTGGGCGGCACGGCTCGCGTTGAGCAAAAGGACGACCGATCAACAGTCATCATTATCGAAATACAACTTTGAAAGAGCCAGTGCGGAAGCTGCCCCCTATGTCCTTACAGAAACCCAAGCCGATTCGAATTTTTCTCGTAGACGATCACCAGAGCATACGCGATGGCTACCGCATGCTGCTCAGCGTGCAGCCGGACTTTCTTGTCGTCGGCGAAGCGAGCCGGAGCGACCAAGCTATTGAGCGTACCTCCGCAGAGCAGCCGGACGTTATCCTGCTTGACCTTGATTTAGGCAATGCGAGTCCAGAGAGCGGACTGGATATTATCCCGAAGCTCCTCGCCCTCAACAAAGAGGCGCGCATTCTGATTTTGACCGGTCTCTCCGATGTGGAGATGCATCAGGAGGCCGCGAGGCGCGGAGCCTTGGGTCTGGTCAACAAGGAAGAGTCCTTCCAACTGATAATCAAGGCCATCAGGAAGGTTCACGCTGGAGAGGCATGGTT
>JACVRN010000014.1 GCA_014534425.1 Pyrinomonadaceae bacterium | reverse complement strand
GCTCAAAGAAGCCATGTCGGGGACGAACTCCGCGTAGCGCGGCAGTCTTCCCATGCCGACTTCGTACAACCTGTAAATCATGAAGCCTGTGTCTGTGAATTCGGGCGAGCCGAAGAAGCCGTGCGAGACGTGCGCGCGGTCGCAGTCGTAGGGTGAGCCGAGCCAGCCTTGGTTATTGCCGCAACGGTACAGCACGTTCATCCAGTCGTTGAACCCGTTAGTGTCCGGCTCGCGGCCCAGAAAATCCAGGTAGTTCTGCCTGACAAAAAAGTTGACGCCTAGATAGAAGTTGGTCGCAGGCTCCGATTTCATACCACTGTCAATGATGGTGACGGTGGCCTGACTGATGGTTCCCATGCTAACGCCCACGGGATTCTGTAACCTGATGGTGAAAGTCTCGTTTCCTTCCTGATAGCCGTCCGTGACTATGGGAATCTGTATCTGCTTCTGTAACTCGCCGGGCGCGAAGCGGAGCGTGCCTGCCACTACGGCGTAGTCGCAGCGCTGTGAAGCAAAGCCCGTCATCTTGTCGCACTCGTTGCCGCCGGATTGATCCGAAGTGATGTACTGAACGGTTGCCGCGCCCGTCGCGTCGCCCCTTAAAACCGTCACGTTCAGAGCGCTGAACTGCTGCGGTGTATTTCTGGCGTCTTCGAAGACGCTGTAGCTGGATTGGCTAAGCTGGATTGTGTTGCCGACCGGGCCTGTGGGCGGAGCCGTTTTATTCGTCCAGGACATGTAAGCTTTATTCTGATTACCGGACAGGTTATTAATCTGTATGACGTTGGTTCCGCCGGTATTCATCACTTGATACAGACCATTGCGGCTGAACATAATCCTGGTGCCGTCGGGCGACCACGTGGGGAACTGGTCGTTGCTATTAGAGGTCACGCGCACAAGCAGCGAGCCGTCCGCGTTCATGGTGTAAATCTCGCTCAAGATAGAAGGCGTGCGGCGGTAGTTGCTGAAAACTATCTTCGTGCCGTCGGGCGACCACTTCGCAGTATGCTTCCCGCCCGGAAGATTCGTAAGCTGCACTCTGTTGGTGCCGTCCGCGTTCATGACCCAGAGTTGTGAATCGTCGGCCAGGGCGGAATCTCTGCACAAAATCTTGGTTCCGTCCGGCGAGAATTTGGCTTCAAGGCACGGCCCCGTTGATGGGATGATAGTCTGGTTGCTGCCGTCAAGATTGATGGTGCCCAACTGGCTCCCGGTGAATAGTATCTTCTTGCCGTCAGGCGACCACGAAGGGTCACTTTCAATCGCAATGTTATTTGTGACCCGTCTTAAATTTCCCCCGTCATGATCCATGACATGAACATAGCCGCCTTTGATGAAGACTATCTTTGACCCGTCAGGCGACCATTCCGGCGTGGAATAATAAGTCTGACCGCCATCCGTCAGCTTAACCTCGTTCAAGCCGTCGGCATTCATGACGAAGATGTTGCTGACGCCGTTCGAGCCGCCAGCAAAGACGACTTTGCCGCTCAAATCCGAGATGGGCGTAGGAATCGGCGTCGGCGTAGGCACGGGCGTAGGCGTCGGCGTAGGCTGCGGAGGCGGCTGAGTCGGCGCACGCAGGCTGTAAGTTATCGTCTCGGCGCTGCTCATGTTCTTAAGCGCGAAGGACGAAGTGTGCGAGTCTATGAGATAGGCGTCGGGCTGGCCGTAGCTGATGCCGACCACGGGCAGTATGTTCTGATTATCTTCGCCGTAGCGCATCTGTATAGTGCCGTCGCGCCTGAGTTCTATCTCGAAGCTGACCGGATTCTCGCCGCGCGATTGAGTCCGCGACAAAGGAGTGTCGTAGGTCACTGCCTGCCAGCGAAAGATGACGCGGTCTGCGTCGGGCTTGACTACGTACACGTCGTCGCCCGTGCGCCTGTCCGTACGCAGGTCGTCCCACATCCCCGCAATCATTCTGTAGCCCTGTAGACGCGCATCCGAGCTTACGGCGTCGTCCGCATGAGTGTTGTACGTGGGAGCATAGCTCAGGTAGAGCGCGCCGTTCGTAGAGACCGTGACGGAGTAGTAGGTGCTGCCGTTAAGGTAGAACGGAAAACTGAACGGCAGGTTATAGCTTTTGTATTCGTCGTCGCCTACGAGAGCGAGCGGAGTACCGCCCATAGAAAGCGGCGCGGGCGCGGACTTCGTTATGGTGTAAGGGTCGTTGATGTCCTGCCCCATCTTGAAGGGCACGGAAAGAACAGGCCCGGCGTTTCCCGCTTCGTCTATGGCGCGGATTCCTATGAACCCTGCGGGATGCCGCCAGGGAATCTCCGCGCTCCAGCTATCAAGAACGCCCGGAGAGTTCGGAACCAGCTTCACGGGCAAAGGCTGCGCCATCTCGAACACGACCGGATTGGTCAAATCCGTCTCGGAGAACTTGACCTCGTAGGCGCTCGCCTGGCCTGTATCGCCGTCATCGCCCGGCGCTTTCCAGTTCAGAGACACATTCCGGCTGAACCAACTCTGGTTGATATAAGTGATGGTGGGCGCCGACGGCGCAACAGAGTCCGTTGAGGCCGCGCTCTCCAGAGCTTTAGCCACGTTCAGCCGCCTGCCTGAAGTAAGCTGCTGGTAATAGAGTTGAGTGTTGAGCACGTCACCGCTATAGAGCACGGCTGAGCGAAGACGGCGCATGCTGATGTTGGGAAACGCGCTACAGACCAGAGCCGCAGCACCCGAGACGTGCGGCGCTGCCATAGAAGTCCCATCATAAAAGTCGTACGTGTTATTCGGAGTCGTGCTCAGAATGCCCACGCCCGGCGCAGCCATGTTGACGGTCGCCGCACCGGAATTCGAGAAGGCGGGCCTGAGGTCGCTGCTGTTTGTCGCCGCCACAGAGATAAGATTCGGGGCTATATAGTTTGAAGGATATGTCGGAATATAATCGTTGCTGAAGCCATCGTTTCCGGCGGAGACGACAAACAAAATGCCTTTGTCCGCGAGCGCAAGGATGGCGTCAAGCTCCGCCTGCGAGTGGCCGTACCCGCCGTAGCTGTTATTGAGAACGCGTATGTTCGCTCCCTTAGCGCCTGCGGAAGTCTCCCACATCTCGCGCATCTTCCCAGCGTAGTTGTACGCCGAGACAGCCCCGGCAGACGTTCCTCCATCCGGCCCAAGGATTTTCAGGGACATGAGACTCACCTGCCAGTTGACGCCCGTGACGCCTACGCCGTTGTCGCCTGTGGCTCCGATTGTTCCGGCGACGTGTGTGCCGTGCGCGTCCGTTTCGTCCGAAGGATAAGCGCCAGAGCCGTCAAAGACCGTCTTGTCGTCATGATAGAAATCCCAACCGTTTACGTCATCGACAAAGCCGTTGCCGTCATTATCAATCCCGTCACCGTCAACCTCTGCTGGGTTATGCCAGATGTTGTCTTTGAGGTCTTCGTGGTTGATGTCTATGCCTTCGTCGACTACGCCTACGACGACGCTGCGGCTGCCAGTGGTAGTGTTCCAGGCAAGCTCGGCATCAATGTCAGCGCCGGATGCGTTTGTGTTCTTAAGCCCCCACAACTCGCCAAATCTAGGATCATTGGGCAGCTTATTTATTCTACGCACGTAGTTCGGCTCTGCATAAAGCACGTCAGGGTCTGCGTTGAGTTCCGCGATTGCAGGTAGAGTATCTGCGGCGTTGACGCGCGCAAGGCGCAAGCCTTCCACAATCTCCGAGCCTTTGAACGCTTTGACCTCGACTTGAATCAAACGCCCTTTCGAGCGCACGCTCATAGATGAGCGCTCAAGCCGTTTGGCCTGAGTCTCGCTGCGGAAGCGAACCAGGATTTCGCCCGGAACAACATCCAGCCGCTTGTCGGCGGCACTCTCGGAGTTACCCGTGCGGCTGGCGGTCTGCGAAGCCGCAGGTATCGAAGACGCGAATAAGAGCAGCGCCAGAGAGAAGGCTACAAATGAATTGATTCTATTCATGCGAGGAACTCACCAGACTCAGGAGTATAAAGAATCCGCGTGTGAGCAAAATATTGAAACCCTGCCGCCTGGGGGAAAGCGAGAAGTTATAGATGATAGGGATTATTAATTCGTTGTCAAGGTAGTAATCTGTGAAGCCACGCCTGTTGTGCTATCTTTATGATAGCCCTCGCGCTTTGCTTGTCGTCGTCGCTAAGGAGTGGTTTCGGCCCCCGCCGGAAATTTTATGAGGGGAAATCTCAAAACGGAACGTGACGCCATCTCGCCCGTGAGGGTGCTGGCAGACCAGGCATTTTCGAGGGCTGCGGGCGCGCCGCTTCTCTCCGGCAACAGCGTCCAATTGCTCAAGGACGCGCAGGAGAATTATCCGGCATGGCTGGAAGCAATCAGTCGCGCCGAAAAGAGAATACATTTCGAGTGCTACATCATTCACGAGGACGAGACGGGGCGTGAGTTCGCTGAAGCCCTAGCAGAAAAGGCTCGTCAGGGCGTGCGCGTGCGACTGATTTACGACTGGCTCGGCGCGCTCGGCGCTGCGTCCAGAAAGCTCTGGCGGCAGATGGCTAGCGCGGGCGTAGAAGTCCGTTGCTTTAACCCGCCGCGATTCGACAGTCCCTTCGGCTGGCTGAGCCGCGACCATAGAAAGATGCTGACGGTTGACGGCGAGGTCGGCTACGTGACGGGCCTCTGCGTGGGCAAGCGATGGGTTGGTTATCCTGAGCGCAACATAGAACCCTGGCGCGACACAGGCGTAGAGGTGCGCGGGCCTGCGGTTGCGGATATAGAGATGGCTTTCGCGCAGACCTGGGCCTCTTGCGGCACGGCGCTGCCCGAAGACGAATTTGTAGAGCGCGATTCGGTTCCGGTCGCAGGCTCAACGCTCATGCGCGTCATAGCGGGGATGCCGAACACCGCAGGGCTTTATCGTCTGGATTATCTGGTGGCGGCGCTGGCCCGCAAGACGCTCTGGCTGACGGACGCTTACTTCGTAGGCACGACCATATATATTCAATCGCTGGCTTCGGCTGCGCGCGACGGCTGCGACGTGCGCCTGCTTGTCCCAGGCTCCACGGACGTTCCGCTGATGCGGGCGCTTTCGCGCACGGGCTACCGGCCACTCTTGGAAGCGGGCGTGCGCGTCTTCGAGTGGAACGGCTCTATGCTTCACGCCAAGACGGCTGTGGCAGACGGACACTGGGCCAGGGTAGGCTCTACGAATCTTAATCTGGCAAGCTGGATGGGAAACTGGGAACTGGACGTGGCGGTCGAGGACAGGAAGTTCGCGGAAGAGATGGAGGCTATGTTCATCGAAGACCTTGAGCATTCGACGGAGATAGTGCTGAGCAATCGAAAGCGTGTGCATGCCACGAACCACCCGGAGCCGCCCAGACGCCGCCGCTCCAGAAAGTATAAGCGGGGGAGCGCGGGCCGCGCGGCCATAGGAGCGCTAGGACTTGGAAGCGCCGTCAGCGCCGTCATCACCAACCGCCGCATACTGGGCACGGCTGAAGCCAGAGTCATGGTGGCGGCAAGCGTGCTGCTTCTGGTGCTGTCCGTGATCGCAGTCCTCTGGCCGCGCGTCGTCACGATTCCTCTTGCTATCCTGGGCGGGTGGGTCGCTGCGGCGCTTCTGATACGCTCTTACAGGCTGCACAAAGAAGGCTCCGCCGCCGAACAGAAGTCGCCGCAGGCGCGCACAATCCTCTCTCAGTCGGGGCCGCTCCCCGCAGCCCCCACTCAAAAAAGCTCGCACATGGATTCGGTCAAAGATTAAGCCGCCTTCAAACTCTTCCACCACTGGCTGCACGAAAAAGGGCGCTCGCGGCATTTCTCCCGCGCTTCACTGAAAAATCTCTCACGCCTGAGTCCGCCCGTATTAGATTCTTGAACCCGATACGTTCCTCTTGCATTGGAGAGTCCCAACATGAAAATCAAACAATCAAACCGGCCTTTAGCCAGCAGGATTCTGAAGGGGATGTTACTGCTGCTCGTCTTGTGCAGTGTGGCGCTGTCTCTTTTAAAAGTAGAGGCGCGAAAGCCTGGGGATGATTCGTCCGTGACGCCGAGCGCGTTGCAGAACCCTGCTCTGGTGCGTCGCTTTCAGCAGGCCATCACGCCGGACGCGCTCGCCGCGCACCTGTACTACCTGGCATCGGACATGTTCGAGGGCAGGGAGACCAGTGCGCGCGGGCAGAAGCTCGCGGCGGATTACCTGGCCGCTCAGTACCGCCGCATGGGATTGATGCCCAAAGGCACTGTCAAGACCGACGACCAGCTAGCGCTCAAAAGCTACTTTCAACCCTTCAAGCTCTACAAGAAAGATGCAAAGAGCACGAAGCTTGAGCTACGTATCAACGGTCAACTCGTGGCGGAGAGCCTATTCTCGCCGGAAGCGCAGGACGACTCTTCCTATTTCGCTTTCGGCAAAGTTGCTGCTGCGAAGGGGGGCGTGGTCTTTGCCGGTTACGGGATAGAGGACGCTGCGCTAGGCTACAGGGACTTCAGCGCGCTGAAAGAGAAGCAGGTGAGCGTTGACGGCAAGTGGGTCATGATTCTTGCGGACGAGCCGCTTCGTGATGCCGCGACTTCGCTTCTGCCTACGCCTGAGCGCAAGCCTTCAAAGTGGTCTTCGCGCGGCATGTTTAATAAGAAGCTGGCTGTCTGGAATGCCGGGCGGCCCGCAGGCGTGCTCGTCATAGGCGACGCAGGCCCGCGCGCTCCCGAAGGCGGCTTCATAGAGCAGGCAAAGCGTGCGGCCACGGCTGCACGCGGCATAGGCAATCTTGCTCTCTACCAGCCCGCCATGAATCCTTTTCCGCCGACCTACATTATTTCAACGAAGCTGGCCGACCGCATTCTCTCCGCCTCTGGCCGCACCGTTAAGGATTTGGCGCTGGCGATAAACGGAAGCCTGAAGCCACAGGTCTTTGACGTTAAGGGCGCGGAACTCATCTCAAACGCGGAGGCGTTCCCCCCGCTTGAGACCGAGAACGTGCTAGGCTTCATAGAAGGCTCTGACCCTAAGCTGAAGGATGAAGTAGTAGTTATCTCTGCACACTACGACCATCTGGGGATGAACCCTGGGCTTAAAGGCGACCAGATTTACAACGGGGCGGCTGACGACGGCTCCGGCACTGTCGCAACCCTCGTCATCGCAGAGACCTTCATGCGCGCCAAAGCGGAAGGCATGGGGCCGCGCCGCTCTATTCTCTTTCTCAATACGAGCGGCGAAGAGAAAGGCACGCTCGGCTCCGCCTTCTACACGGATTCGCAGCCCGTCATTCCCATCGAGCGCATCGTCGCAGACATCAACATGGACGGCATAGGCGGCGTAGATGCCGCGCATGCAAAGACGAACCCGAACTACATCTACATCATCGGCCAGAAGGAGACTTCGTCGGAGTTGCTGGAGATGGCGCGGCAGCTAAACCGGCTGACGGGCACGAATCTCTTGCTGGACGATTCAAAGAATTTCCCTTCCGACCAGCGCAACTTCGAGAAGCTGCTAGTCCCGTACATATACTATTCGACAGGGCTGACGGAGCATTACCATCAGCCTTCGGACGAGCCGCAGACCATCAACTACGAGCACATGGCGCAGGTCGCGCGGCTGGCGTTTGCGTCCGCCTGGCAGGTGGCGAACGCCGACGCGCCTCCTTCGCGCACAGCCCGCGACCACCTTGTTGTGAAGGGTTACACCTGTCCCCCTTGCACGCTCGAATGCGACGCGCTGCTCTTTGATTCACCCGGCTTCTGCCCCGTCTGCGAGATGCCGCTCGCCCCGAAGTATGAGGTGAAGAAGTAGGGGCAGGGACAAGACCTGCCCCTACGGTTATTATGCTGAACATTGAAGAAAGGCAGCCTTCGGGAATAGACTGCCGGAAACAGAAGACGCCGGAAGATGATGCGAGAACTTTTTTCCAAAACTGTTGACGCCGAAAAGAGAGTTGAGCGCCATTGGCTGAGGTGGGTGGCGCTCGCGGGCTTCTGGACTTTTATAGCCCTTCTTTACGGCAACCAGACATACTTCTTCATGCGCGCCGAAGGAATGCATCATGAATGGTGGCGCATCATCTTTTGGCAGATACTTGTCTGGAACACCTGGACGGCGCTCACGCCTTTGATTCTCTGGGCGGGCCGCCGCTTTCCCATAGACCGGGCCAGATGGCGGCGCGGAGTGCTGATGCACCTTCCAATCTTCGCCGTCGTCTCGTCTATAAACATAGCCGTCTTTACTGTTCTCTACATCACTATCAGGCCCTTCGACGTTTATCAGAACGTCACGACTCCGTTCCTGCATCAATATTACGAGAAGATGCTGTCGCGCTTTCCCCTGGACTTTCTGATTTACAGCGCGATGCTCGGCCTGGGCTACGCTTTCGATTACTATGAAAAATATCGTGAGCGCGAGTCGCGGGCAACGCAACTTGAGACGCAACTCGCTCAGGCGCAGCTTGAGACGCTGAAGATGCAGCTTCACCCGCACTTTCTCTTCAACACGCTGCACGCCATCTCTTCGCTCGTGCGGGATGAGAAGAACAAAGTCGCCGTCAACATGATAGCTGGTTTGAGCGGGCTGCTTCGCCACTCGCTGGAAAACATTGGCAAGCAGGAGGTCTCGCTGCGCGAGGAGCTTGAGTTCCTTGAGCTTTATCTTGACATACAGCAGATGCGCTTTTCCGACCGACTGAAGATAGAGATGAACGTCGAGCCGGAAACCCTGGACGCAGCCGTACCCAATCTAATCCTTCAACCACTGGTAGAGAACGCCATACGCCACGGCATAGCGCCGCGCATCACGGGCGGGCGCATAGAGCTTTCTACGCGAAACGAAAATGGCATCCTGGAGATTAGAGTCACGGATGACGGAGAGGGCTTGCATCATGAGTGGCGGCTGGCGAACTCCGGCGGCATCGGTCTGTCGAACACCAAAGCGCGGCTCGAACAGCTTTACGGCGCAGAGCATCGCTTTCATGTTCGCAACCGTTCGGGCGGAGGAGTAGAAGCGTGCCTGGCTTTTCCCTTCAGGCAGGCGAACGCTCATGGATAAGATGAGAAAACCTGTCAGGGCCATGATTGTAGACGACGAGCCTCTGGCGCGTCAGGCCATACGACTGCTTCTCAAAACGGATGCTGAAGTCGAAATCATAGCCGAAGCCGGAAGCGGCTCCGAAGCCGTTGAGCTTATCAACCGCAACGCGCCCGACCTTCTTTTCCTGGACATACAGATGCCCGGAATGAACGGCTTCGACGTGCTGGAAAAGATAGACGTAAGCCGTATCCCCGCGATTATTTTCGTCACGGCCTTTGACCAGTACGCGCTTAGGGCTTTCGAAGTCCACGCGCTCGATTACCTGCTAAAGCCTTTCGACGACGCTCGCTTCGAGAAAGCGCTCAGGCAGGCGAAGGCGCAGATAGAGCAGAGAGAGATAAACCGCCTCAGCCAGAAACTCTTCGCACTTCTGGAAGACAGAGAGGAGCGTGTGGAAAGCCCGCGCCCTGCTGTAGAGCGTCCGAAGTATCTCACGCGGCTGATGATTAAATCCGCCAGCCGCATCTTCTTTCTCAAGGTCGAAGAGATTGACTGGATTGGGGCGGAGGACTATTACGTCAAGCTGCACTTCGGGCGAAAGACGCACCTGCTCAGGGAGACCATGAACGAGTTGGAAGCAAAGCTCGACCCCGAAAAATTCCTACGCATACACCGCTCGTCAATCGTCAATCTGGACAGAGTCAAAGAGATGCACGCGCACTTTAACGGAGATTACGTGGTCATACTTCAAGACGGCACAGAACTGAAGCTGAGCCGCAGCCGCCGCGAACAACTCCAAACCTTGCTCAAGAGCGACCGCTTCTGACCGCACGCTTTTCCCCGCTCGCTGCATTTTCATCCCGCTTCACTGCAAAGCCAAACGCCTTTTGAGGAGCAGGCGCTATATTGCGTCAACCATAGCCTGGGCCGTTTGTGCTTAGAGAATCTTTATTCAACACGAAAAAGGAGAAAACCCCATGAGAAAATCGGATACCGTTTTGGCGCTGGTCTTCGCGCTCTCTGTGATAGCGGCGCTGATGTGCAACATGGTTGCTGCGAACAGCATGGCTACGAGCTACGCGGACTATCCCATGCAGAGCGCCCCGAGCGCGCAGAAGGAGCAAGCCCGCGCGCCGCGAAACCTTGCCATCTTCATCTTCAACGGCGTGCAGATAATAGACTACACTGGCCCGTTCGAAGTCTTCGGCCAGGCGCGTGACGGAAAACAGCATCTCTTCAACGTCTACACGGTGGCGGAAAAGCCTGACGCCATCACGACCAATATGGGCATGACGGTCGTGCCCAAATACACTTTCGACAATGCGCCGAAGCCGGACGTTATACTGCTGCCGGGCGGAAGCGTCGGGCCGCATCTGGACAATCCGAAGGTCATCAAGTGGGTGCAGGAGCGCGCTAATGAAGCGGAGTTTGTGATGAGCGTCTGCAACGGCGCTTTTTATCTTGGCAAAGCGGGGCTGCTCGACGGAAAGACCGCTACGACCTATTACGGTTTGATTGAAGACCTGCGAGAGCTTGCGCCGAAAGCAAAGGTCGTCACAGACCAGCGCTTCACCGACAACGGCAAGATAATCACGACCGCAGGGCTGTCTTCGGGAATCGACGGCGCGCTTCACCTCGTAGAGAGAATCGCTGGCCGTGGACGGGCGCAGGAGATTGCGCTCAACATGGAATACAACTGGCAACCGGATGCAGGCTACGCACGCGCAAGCTTTGCCGACAGGTATTTGAGAAAGGCTCTGGGGCGCGAAGGCTTCAAGCTGCCCGACGGCGTGGGCTGGACAGTCATGGGCCAAAAGGGAGACAGGAACAGTTGGGAAAAGAACTGGGAAGTCCGCGTGGAGCTTTCAGCCCAAGACCTGCTGAAAATCATAGATGGAAAGCTCTCGGAAGGCTGGACGAAACAGTCCACCAGCCACGCCAACGGGACATCCAGAACCCTCTGGAAATTCAAAGATGAAGAGGGCAAGACCTGGAGCGCCGTCTCCAACATCCAACCCATTGCGGACGCGAAGAACACCTACACTCTGACCATCAAGCTCGTGCGCGGAGACGCACTGGCGCAACTGTAATCTCTGGAACTTGAGCGTTGAGCGGGTTGTAATTCACCACAGAGGCACAGAGTTCACAGAGGATGCACAGAAGATTGAATCTTCTCTCTGTGCCTCTGTGGTGAATATCAATTTTCCCTTCACACCTCTTCACCTATTTGGCTTTCGCGCCGCTCATCAATTAAACTCTTCTTCACCTTCAACCAATTTTTTTCGGGAAGCTGTGAAGCGATGAGCGAACTCCTGGAGCGGCGCTGGGCTGTCATCAGCGAGCGAGGCAGCGAGGCCACAGACCTCAACTATGAAGAGGCCCACGCACTAATGCACCGCCTGACGAACGAGCGCGTCCACGGCCTCTGCATAGTCACCAACGAGGCCGCGCGCCACTTCCTGCGCGAAGGCTCCACAGCATCACAGCTAAAGCAGCCAACCCCGGCCAGAAATTAACAGGATAGACAGGATAAAATAAGAATCAGTTCTATCTCTTTATCCTGTCTATCCTGTTTGAATTTTCGTCTGTCGCAGCGCGAAGTCTGCTACGAGCGGCAGGTGGTCTGAAGCTATGAGGGCTGTGCGGCTTCTGTGAAGGGTGAGGCGTTTTAGTTCCAGGGTGTCGTCGTAGTAAACGTGATCCAGGTGAACCAGTGGCAGGATGCCCGGATAGGTGCGTGCGCGGCTCAGGTGATAGCGTAGGTCTGCGCTCTTGAAATGCGAAGCCAGCAGACGCGAGGCCAGCCCGTTCGTCCACTCGTTGAAATCGCCGACAATGATGCGCGGCCCCGCCAATTCAGGGTGATTCAATATCTCTTCGCTCACAAGCTTACGACCCTGAAAGCGGCGCTCTATGTAGGCCGTGCCGAGGTGTATATTGAAGACGTGAACTGGCGCGTTCTCTTTCAACTGAAAGTCTGTGCGTAAGGCTCCGCGACGCTCGCGCCCGCGCCATGTGATGTCGAAGTTCTCAGCCTTAAGAAGCGGCAGACGGCTTAAAGTAACGTTGCCGTAAGCGCCGCCGTTTAGTCTGCGGTTCTCGCCGATTCGATAATCCATCCCCAGGGCTTCGGCTATGCATCTGGCCTGGTGCTGCTCGTGCCCGTGCCCTTCTATACTCAAGACTTCCTGAAGCGCTATCACGTCGCCGCCTGTCTCTTTCAGGACGGCTGCGATTCGGTCGGGTATGACCCGGCGGTCAAGCCCTCTACACTTGTGAACGTTGTAAGTGACGACGCGAAGCGTATCCATCTCGATTCAACCCGCAGGCTCGTACTCGACTAGAAAGTGAAAAACCTGGAAACGCTTGACTCGAACCCCTGTAGGACTGTGCAGCGAATTGTGTCTGTCTCGGATAATTCTGTCAGAGCATAGTGGCCTTCATGCAGAACAAGCTGCGAGACAGCCTTCGTCTCAGGGTCAACTATCCAGTACTCGCGCACGTTGTTCTTCTCATAAAGATTACGCTTCGTAATCGCATCGTGCTTGACGGAACCGGGCGAAAGAATCTCTACCAGGAAAGAGGGAGCCGCTTTAACACGCTTGGCGGAATTTGCGACCGCCGCTTCTTCATTCGTGAGAAAGAGAACATCCGGCTGCACAACCTCTCCTGTAGGCAATTCAACGTCGAGAGGCGAGCAATAAATGATGCCTATCCTTTTCTCTTCTACAAACGAGCGAAGGACGAAGTAGATGTTCCCAAGGATTGCCTGATGAGCAACGGTGGGTGCAGGAGCCATGATTATCTCTCCGTTGATGTACTCCGTCGGAAGCACGGATTCCGGCAAAGCCCAGAACTCCTCAAGAGAGGCTTTCCGGTGTTTGAGGCGCGGTTCGTCTGATGTTGGAACGAGTTCTGTAGTCATCTTAAAGACTCCGATTTGAACTGCGACTTGGCAACGGATGAGGTTGAATTGAATTGTATCACGCCGCGCAAACTGGTCTCTCCTCTTAGCGCGCGTATTTCGCACGGATTCGCACGCAGCGCTCAAGGCCGTCCGCCGTTTCCAGGACTTTCAGGCGCAGGTCACGGTCAAGCGACGGGTTGCGCTCAAGGAAGCTGCGAACGCTCGTCAGAGCGCGCTCGTTGCATTGGCCGCCGAGGAAGCTCGCCAGCCAGCCGTTGACGAAGAAAATCTTGCGCGTGCGTTTTAATGTCGGAAGCTCTGCGAGCGCTCGCTCCAGATAGGGCAGAGTCAATTCCGATTGCTGAATCGAATTAAAGGGCGCGAGGCTCGCCTCTATCCAGCTTTCGGCCAGCTTCGCGTCCGTCAGATAAGCGTCGAAGTAGCTCTTCTTGGTTGCAGCAGTCCCGCGCGCAGCCCCCGCAGCGTAAGCGTAACGCCGCGCGTCGTCGGTCGTGTCTTCGCGGCTCAACTTTTCCAGTAGAGCGGGCGCGTCCGCGTCTCCGCGCATGAGAAGCGCCGTCACTATGTCGAAGCGGTCGCGCGAGCGCAGAGTCATGCCGGGAATCTTTATCTCGCCGCGCAGGATTTTCTTCAACTGCTCGCGCGCCTCCGCACTAGTAGCCACGGACTGAAAGGCTCTGAAGTATGTGATGCGAAGGCCGGGCGTGTCCGCGTTAATCATGCGCTCCGAGAGCAGCTGCTCAAGCCGTGTGGCGACGCGCCGCATCTCTTCGTTTGAGAGGTAGCGATTGAAAGAGGTGGAGGCGCGCGACAAGATACTTTGCGCCGTCACCTCGTCGCGCTCCTGCGGCAGAAGCTTTATGGCAAGCTCTATGTAATCGAGCGGCGCAATCTCAGCCTCGCGCACGCTGTCCCAGAGCGTGCCCCAGAGGAGCGCTCGCAGGAACGGGTCTGTCACAGTGCCTAAGCGAGCGATGACTGATTGCTCGCTCTCTTTATCAAGCAGGAATCGCCCGTAGCCGTAATCTTCGTAATTGGCAAAGACGTAACGCGGCGCACGCTTGCCTAAAACTTCCTTCACGCGCGTCTCGCCAGTCCCGCTCAAGATTACCGTTAAAGTTTCCGGCGGCGCGTCGTCGTAAGCGAGCAGAAGTTTAACTTTCATGGGCCACGCGCCGCCCTCGCTTAAAACATCTGTCTGACGCAGCGTGAACGAGTTGATGCGCTTTCGATTATCTACAGACCAATCCACGCGCACGTCCGGCATGCCGCGCCGCTTGACCCAGGCGGCGGCCCATTCGCTTAATTGACGCGCGCTGGTTCGCTCGAACGCGCGCACGAGGTCTGCCCACTCCGCATTGCGGTAGGCGTGCTCTTTGAGAAAGAGTTGAACGGCGCGCTGGAATTTTTCCGGCTCAAGATAGAATTCTGCCTGCCTGAGCATAGACGGCGCTTTGCGATAGACTATGTTGCCGTAAGCGGATTTGGCCGCGCTGAGGTTTGAAATCTCCTGCCAGATGGGCGTAGTCCCTTTGGTCACGTCCGTCTGATACGCCAGGGGCTTCGTCTTCTGGTAAAAGACCTTCCAGGCGTTGTACTCCGGTATAATCGCCTCCATGGCCTTGTAAGCCATGAAGGTCGCAAACCCTTCCTTCAGCCACAGGTCATCGAACCAGCGCATGGTCACAAGGTCTCCGAACCACTGGTGCGCCAATTCATGAAAGACAACCTCTGCGCGGTTGATAAGGTCGTTGGCCGTGGGGTCTGAGGGAAACAGTATACTCTCTTCGCGCAGGAAGGTTGCGCCCGCGTGCTCCATGCCGCCGTAAGCGAACTCCGGCACTATCACCTGATCGTATTTCGGGAAGGGAAATTTATAGTCGAAGTAACGGTCGAAGAACTTCACGCCCTCGCGCGTCAGGCGAAAGACTTCCGGCAACTCTTTCCGCGCACGCTCCGCCTTTGATTTACGCACGAAGATGCGAAGCGGCGGCGAAGAGTTCTGAACAGGAAGAGTATCCTTTTCATTAATCTCTACGAACGGGCCTGCGGCGAAAGCGAAGAGATAAGTGCTGATGGGTTGAGTTTCCGGGAAAAAATGTGAGGAGACGTTTTGAGCAATGCCTAACTCTCCGGCGTCATCGGAAGGCACGAAGCCGTCTGGAAAACCCGTAGGCAGAGGCGCGGTGTTCGTGATGACCTTCCACTCGCGCGGCGCAGATACCTTTAACTGGAAGCGAGCCTTCAAATCAGGCTGGTCGAAACAGGGAAAGACCGTGCTTGCGTCCGACGGAACAAAGAGCGTGTAGATGTATTCCGACTTGTCTTCACGATCAAGGTAACGCGTGACGGCGCTGCCGGAAGTCGAGATGGGCGATTCAAATTTAAGGCTTATGGTGTTCTCGCCTTTGACCAGATAAGAGCCTGGAATGATTAGATGGTCATTCGCTTCCCTGGCGTCCGAGACCTTACGCTTGTTCGCTACAACATCCCAGGCGCGCGAGGCTGGCTGTCCCTCTTTGACCGCCATCTTTCGCCAGTCCAACACAAGCTCATTAACCGCTTCGTCCAGCGTGACGCGAATCGTCTCTTCCCCTTTGAGCAAATCTGCGCCCGGAGCAAGCCGTATAGTCAGAGCGTAATGAACGTTGCTGTAACGCTCGGCACGCATGCGCGCCAACTCGCGCGGCACCCCCAGCCCAGGGTCAGCAGCTTGAATCACATTACACATAAGCGTGAAAACCAACAGAATGAAACAGGCTCTTATCGTCATCATCTTCCTCAAATCATCAGCACGACTTTGCCGAAGCTCTCGTTTGATTCCAGCCGTGTGTGCGCGTCGCGTACCTCTTCCAGATTGTAAATCTTATCAATCACGGGCCGCACCAATCCCTGTTTGAGAAGCGGCAGGACGTGCTTTTCAAAGCTGCGAGTGGCGGCGGCCTTCTCTTCGGTCGTGCGCGAGCGAAGAACTGTGCCGATAATCTTCAAGCGCTTTCGCATCACAAGGCCGAAATCAAGCTCGGCACGAGCGCCGGAGGTCGTGCCAACGAAAAGCAGCCGCCCGCCGAGCGCGAGCGCCTCCAGATTCGCCGACAGGTACTTTGCGCCCACCAAATCGAGCACGACATCAACGCCCGCGCCTTCTGTCCATTCGCGCACGGCTTCCGCCGCACGCGACGGCTCGTCTACGACAGCTACGCTTTCATCAAGGCCGTACTCGCGCGCACGCTCAAGCTTTTCCGCCGTGCGCGAAGTGCCGTAGACGATTGCGCCTGCGGCGTGCGAAAGCTGAACGGCGGCCAGGCCGACGCCAGAACCAGCCGCGTGAACCAGCACGCGCTCGCCCATGCTTAAACCGCCCTGAGTGAACAGTGCGTCGTGCGCGGTGATGAAGGCTTCGGGCACGCACGCGGCCTCGGCCCAATCTAGATTTTCAGGAACCGGCGCGAGCGTGGATTCAGGCACACTGACATATTCGGCCTGCGCCCCGCCGCCCGTGATGCCGAAGACGCGCTCGCCCTGGCGCACGCGCCTGGCCTCCGGCCCGACCTCTTCAACTTCCCCCGCGAACTCAAGACCGGGAATCTCTTGCGGCGCACCCGCAGGCGCAGGGTAATGACCTCTTCTCTGAAGAAGGTCTGCGCGATTCAGCGCACACGCGCGCACGCGCACCAGTACGCGGTCAGCCGCAGGCGCGGAAGGGCGCGGCACCTCTCGCACTTCCAATCCTTCGACCCCGCCATGCGAAGCTATAAAGACGGCACGCATCTGCTTATTCATGCTTAAAGCTTACATCAAAACCTGCGCTCATGCCCGCTTATGATAGAGTGTGAGGACAGATGAGCCAAAGGATACTCGTCATAGTCAATCCTGCGGCGGCCCGTGCGCGCCGCGCGTGGCCGAAAGTGCGCGCCAGGCTTGGCGAGAACGGATTGGATTTCGACGTTCACGAGACGGCGTTTGCGGGCGATGCGACCCGTGCGACGCGTGAAGCTCTGCGCGCAGGCTACAACACCGTGGCGGTCGTCGGCGGCGACGGCACTTTGAGCGAGGCTGTGGCGGGCTTCTTCGATTTCGAAGAAGATGAGCAGAGCAACCAGTTAATCATGCCCACGCCCGTCAGCCCTGACGCAGCGCTGGCGATTTTGCCAGCAGGCACGGGCGACGACTTCGCTCGCGGCCTGGCGGGAAAGCGCGAGCCTGTAGAAGAGTGGGTCAGGCGATTGATTGCACATGCGCGCGACGGTGATTCAAAACAGTCTCGCCCGGTTGATGTCATAGCTGGCAGGGCAACTTCTGCTAATGGCTGGCGAAGCTTTATTTGTCTGAACGTCTCGACGATTGGGTTGGGCGCGGAAGTGGCAGTGCGCGTGGCGGGCCAAGGCCGCTTTGTGCAACGCCTTCCGGGCGAGGCTCGTTTCCTGAAGGCAGCCTGCCAGGCGCTTCTCATGTGGAGAGAGCGACGGATGCGCGTCAAGGTTGATGAAAGCGAAGCTCTTGAGTGCGCCTCGAATCTGATAGCCGTAGCCAACAACGTCTACGCGGGCGGCGGCATGATGTTCGCGCCCGAAGCTCGCACGGACGACGGCCTCATAGACCTCATGCTCTCCTGCAAGCTCACGCGCAGAACCATCATCAGAGAACTGCCGCGCATTCATCGCGGCGGCCACATCAACAACCCCAACGTCACACTCTTCAAAGCAAAGCGCGTCCGCCTAGAACCCTTAAGCCCCGGCGACTCTCTGCCCGTAGAAGCCGACGGCAACCCTCGCGGCCACACCCCCGCAGAGTTTCAAATAATGCCCGGAGCTTTAAGAATAGTGACAAGCAAGAAGCAGTCAGCAGTCAGCATTCAACCGTCAGCAAAAACAAGCTCTTCTTCTTGCTGAATGCTGACTGCTTGTCACGGCTTTTCCTGTTCTTTGCGGCGGAGGTCTTCTGCGCGTTCTCGGATGGTGCGAGAGGTGTTCATGTCTTCGAGGTCGAAGCGTGGGAACTGGTCGCCGCCGAGTCCTTCTATGCCAATGCCCGCGCTCAGACGAAAGCCCTTGCATTCTATCCCTACGGAGCGAAGGTCTGAGAGGTCGCGCACGTTCTTGTCCTGCCAGTCGTAGAAGGGCTTCCAGTCACCGTTGACGTTTAGCTTCTGCGCTACTGCCGTAACGAACTCGTCCTTGCTGTTCCACTTGTTGGTCACAGGATAGCCTACGTGTATGAAGTAGAGCCTGTCTTCAACAAACTGAAGAAGGATGGTTTGCACTCCGTCGAAGAACTGGTTGCGTGCAAGGTCGTTCCGGTTAAGGATGGCGTTTGTGACTCCGACCTTGTCGGGCGGCGATTGCTTGAGGGATGGGAAAAGCGCGTTCGCCTGAGCGAGCGTCATCCCTAAGTAAAGCCCGCCTATGTTCGGGGCCTGCTGAAGTGTCAGGGGACATATGCCTGCGGAAGCCGCGCGGGTTGCTCCCCCGGCTTGCGGCTCAGTTCCGGCTACAGCGCGCGTGAAGGCAGGGCGAGCAGGGTCTTCCTCAAGACGTATGCGAGACGTGTGATAGTCCACTATGGCTTGATAGTAGGCCGAGCGCGTCTCTGCAAAGCTGGATTGAGCGTCAACGACATCCAGAATCGTGGCCTTCCTCATGCGGTAGCGCATGAAGACGCTGGTCATGTTCTGCTGCGCCGCGTCGCTGGCTACGCGCATGTCGCGTATGCGCTCAAGCGCGCCGAGCGCGTTGGCGCGGTTGATGTAGAACTCCTGTCGAAGCTGTCGAAGCAGCAACTCGCGCTGAATGTCCAACTGCTCTGAGCGCAGGCGTGCCTGTCGCTCGCGGCTGCGGCTTGCGCCGAAGTTGAAGACGGGGACGTTGAGAGAGATGATGGCCGAGCCTCCACTGTAACGTCCAACGGGGCGAAAGTCTCCCGCGTCGAAGCCGCCGTTTAAGCTGTAGGTCAGGTCGGGCAGAAGCTCTCGTCGCGCGGCGCGAGCTTCGGCGCGTGCGGCTTTGGCCTGCGCGTCCAACTGAGCAAGCTCCGGTCGGCTGCGTATAATGTCTTCCGTGTAGCTATTGAAGTCGCTCACGCTCGGAACGTTTTCCGTCAGGTGCGCCGTCAGAATCTGCGTAGAGAAATCTATGCCGGTCAGGGTTTTCAAGAGATTCATCGCGGCGAACTCTGCCGAGCGTGCCTGCTCAAGCGCATCGCGCTGCGTGGCGGCAGCCGTGCGAGCGCGAGACACGTCCGCCTCTTCACCTTCGCCGCGCGCCTTCAAAGCTTCGGCCACGCTCACGAACCCTTCCGCAAGAGCGAGGGTTTCATCTGCGAGCCTGCGCCGTTGTCTTGTGAGCGCGAGCGCGTAGTAAGCGTCCACGGTCGCCAGCACAAGCTCTCTGCGCGCGACGCGCGTTCCAGCGTTGGCCGCTTCCAGAAGCGCACGGCTGCGGGATAGCGCCGCGCGCAATCTTCCCGCGAGGTCAATAGTGCCTGAGACATTCAGGAGCGCCGTCGTCTCGTTGATGGCGCTTGCCGAAACGAAGCTGAAGACGAGCGGGTCGCCGGGATTGCGAAGCTTTGAAGGCGTGGTTCCGGTGTAGGTGAGCGGCAGGTTGATTTGAGGGAAGAAGGCAGCACGCGCCTGCCTGACATCTTCGCGCGCAATCTGCTCGTCCAGAAAAGCCTGCTGATAAAGAGACGCGTTCGCAAGCGCAAGGCTCACGGCATCGTCAACCGAAATCACCTGATACTTATCCGTAAGGCTCCCGAAAGGATAATCGTAATAAGGCGGCGGCGCGTTCGTCGCTCGCGGACGCGCGGGCGGAACATCTTGCCTCCCCGTCTCAGCCGGAGGTCTCTGAAGACGTTGCTGCTTCTGCTGCCTGGTGGTCGCAGGTGCCGGAGCGCTTTGCGTCGCAGAAGGCTGCTGACCGCGAACAGGAATTTGAAAGAGGAGGCAAAAGAGCAGGACGAGCGCAAGCGCACCGGGGGAGTAAGCTTTTCTCAAGGGGAAGGCTCCTGTAAAGAAAAAATTTAACTTTTAATCCTCTTCCATCTTCTTAATCTTCTGCAAGCGTCTCAGGTGTCGTTCTTCGCCTGTGAAGCGCGCGGCGACGAAGGCGCGTACGATTTCCAGCGCAAGTTCTACGCCCGTGACGCGTGCGCCGAGGCAGAGCACGTTACAGTCGTCGTGCTCGCGCGACTGGTGCGCCGTGTAGGTGTCCGAGCACATGACTGCGCGTATGCCTTTGAGCTTGTTGGCGGCGACAGAGACGCCAGCGCCACTGCCGCAGATGAGAATTCCTATCTCAGCGCGCCCCGTCTGAACAGCTTCGCCTACACGGAGGGCGTAGTCAGGGTAATCATCCGGCGCGCTCGCGTCATGCGTGCCGAAGTCCTCAACCGCGTGCCCTGTGGCGCGCAACTCTTGAATCACGCGCACGTTGAGCGGCACTCCAGCATGGTCTGCGCCGACGGCGATTCTCATCTTCCCTTCCTATTTTTGAAGAAGCGCGCGTGCGTGGTTGACTACGTTCTCGACGTTGAAGCCCAGGTTGCGGAGCGCCACGTCGCCGGGGGCCGATGCGCCGAAGCGGTCAAGGCAGACCACGTCGCCCTCAGGCCCCACGTAGCGATCCCAGCCCATACGTACGCCTGCTTCAACTGCCAGCCGCGCAGGCAAGGAAGGCGGCAGGACTTCGCGCTTGTACTCGTCCGCCTGTTCCTCGAAAAGCTCCATGCAGGGCATGGAGACGACGCGCGTGGGCGCGCCTTCCTTCTGTAACTGCTCGCGCGCTTCCAGGCAGAGCGAAACCTCCGAGCCTGTGCCTATCAATATGAGAGCGGGCTGCGCGCTCAAGCCGTTTGCGCCCGTCGCTTCCGCCAGAATGTATGCGCCGCGTCTTGCTCCGTCGGCGGAAGCGTAACGGCCTGCGCGGTCAATCACCGGAACCTTCTGACGCGTGAGCGCGAGCGCCGTAGGCAGGTTGCGGCGAAGAATTGCCGTGCGCCATGCTTCGCGCGTTTCGTGCGCGTCCGCCGGGCGTATGACGTACAGGTGCGGGATGGCGCGAAGCGCAGCCAGATGCTCTACGGGTTGATGCGTCGGGCCGTCTTCGCCGAGTCCTATTGAGTCGTGCGTGAAGACGTATACGACCTGGACTTCCGACAGAGCGGCAAGACGAATCGAGGGGCGCATGTAATCGGAGAAGCACATGAAGGTGCCGCCGAAGGGAATCAAGCCGCCGTTGAGGCTGATGCCCGTCATAGTAGAACCCATGGCATGCTCTCGCACGCCGAAGTGTATCGTGCGCCCTTCGTAAGAGCCTGCCTCGAACGAGCCGCCGTCTTTGATGTCAGTGTTGTTTGAAGGGCCGAGGTCTGCGGAGCCGCCGAAGAGCATTGGCATGTGCGTGGCTAGCGCGTTGATACATTCGCCCGAAGCCGCCCGTGTAGCCATAGGCTTTACGTTCTCGAAAGACGGCAGGTGCGCTTCCCATCCTTCGGACAAATCATTGCTCATGGTGACGCGAAAGGCGTTGCCAAGCTCTGCGTTCTTCTCTTCGTAACTCTTAACAAGCTCGTTCCACTCCTGCTCTGACTTTGCGCCGCGCTCTACGGCTTCGCGGAAATGCGCGAGCGCTTCCTCCGGCACGTAGAACTCTTTGTCTTCGGGCCAGCCAAGGTGTCGCTTGGTTTCGCGCACGGCGTCCGGCCCAGGCGCGTCCGAGTGAGCCTTGCGCGTGCCCGCCGTGGGCATGCCGTAACCAATGGTCGTCTTGACGGAGATGAGAGAGGGGCGGTCTGCGACCGACTGCGCGTCGCGTATGGCTCGCTCAATCGCTTCCAGGTCGTTGCCGTCTTCGACCGTGGAGGTGTGCCAGCCGTAAGCTTCAAAACGTTTGGGAACATCTTCGGAGAAGGCAAGACTGGTGAAGCCTTCTATAGTGACTTGGTTGTCGTCGTAAAGATATATGAGTTTCCCCAACTTGAGGTGGCCCGCGAGCGAAGCGGCCTCGCTTGCTACGCCTTCCATAAGGTCGCCGTCGGAGACTATGGCGTAAACGTAGTGGTCTATGACGGGGAACTCTGGCCGGTTGAATTTTGCCGCGAGGTGCGCCGCGCCCATAGCCATCCCGACGCCGTTAGCGAAGCCCTGGCCCAGAGGCCCCGTGGTGATTTCCACTCCCGGCGTCAAAACATTTTCCGGGTGGCCCGGCGTCTTTGAATCCCACTGCCGAAAGTTCTTTATCTCTTCAATGGGTAAGTCGTAGCCGGTCAGGTACAGCAGCGCGTAAAGCAGCATAGAGCCGTGGCCCGCAGAGAGAAGAAAGCGGTCTCGGTTCGCCCATTTCGGATTCTGCGGGTTGTGACGTAGAAAGCGCGTCCACAAAACATAAGCCATAGGCGCTGCGCCCAGTGGCAGCCCAGGATGGCCCGACTCGGCCTTCTGCACGGCATCAATCGCCAGCGCTCTGATAGTGTTGATGCAAAGCTGGTCGAGTTCAGGGCTACTGTTGGTTTCCTTCTGTGTAGACGCGCTCATCTTCTTCTGGTGTCCTCGATTCTATTTATGATTTCCTCGTTCTTATCTCTCTTTATCTTCAATCAGCCGCTCGTAAAGTTGCTGCTGACGCTGTCGAGCCTTCTGGTAAATCGTGTGGCGAATCATGTCGGGCTTTATGACGCGCTCGCAGGTGACGCCGTGTCCTTCACCGAAGCTTTTTATCTTGTCGCTTGCCTCCAACGCAAGCAAAACCGCGCCGCGACTCGAAGATTCTTCCGCCCCCGTAATCAAAAGCTGACGGCCCAGGGCGTCCGAGATTATCTGCGCCCAAGCGCGTGAAGCATGAAGCGCGCCGCCGGATGCTATGATGCTTGAATGGGGCGCAAACTCAAAGAGAGCTTCCGCTATGAGCGCCAAACGATAAGCGACCGCTTCCATAGCCGCGCGCATGATTTCCAGTGGCCGCGTGTGCATGGAGAGACCGATTATTGCGCCGCGCGCTGCGGCCCGCCAGCCTGTGCTTCTCTCGCCTGCCCAGAATGGAAGCACCGTCAACCCGTGCGCGTCCGCTTCCATAGATAAGAGCGCTTCTTCTCTCTCCGCTTCGTCCAAGTTCAAACGAAGCGCCTCGTTCATCCAGGCCCACAGTCCGCCTCCGTCCGAGATAGCGCCGCCGACTATGACGCGCCTGCGGTCTGCGCGATAACACCAAAGACCTCGCGGCAAATTAATGGGCGGCTCGCCTTCAAACATCAGCCGCATAGCGCCGGACGTTCCTATCATGAGCGCAAGGAACTGCGGCGAAGTGCAGCCTGCGCCTATGCTGTTGGCCGCGCCGTCGCCTATGGCGGGAAACCATCGCGCATCGCGCAGCCCCGGCCAGCGCCGCGCGTACTCGTCCGACAAAAGATTAAAAGCCTTGTCCGTCTCCGCTATCACGGGCAACTGCTCCGAAGAGAGATTCAACTCGCGGCACAACTCTTCGTCCCACCGGCAAGAGCGCAGATTGAAAAGCCCCGTGCCCGACGCCATGGAAACGCTCGATTGAGCTTTGCCAAAAAGTTTGAGCGAGAGGAATTCGCCGAAAGACATCCAGCGCGAGACGCGATTGTAGATTTCAGGCCGCGCACGTTTCAGCCAGAGAAGCTTTGCGGGCCAGTAGGAAGGATGAAACAGAGCGCCCGTGCGAGCGTGCGCTCTCCGCTCGTCAAGGCGCAGGCGCAACTCCTCCGCCTCAGAGACAGCGCGCGTGTCTGCCCAACCTAGAACGGGAGTCACAGCGCGGCCTTCATCATCAACGCCCAACAGGCTATGCCAGAAGCATGAGACGGCGACAGTCTCTATAGGATTAGGCTGCGCGTTTGAGAGCGCGAGCGCAGCATCAATCGTGCGCGTGACTTGCTCCACTGCCTCTTCGGCGTCAAGTTCCGCGCCGCCTTCGATTGTTCTGTTGATGTTAGTGGGCGTGCGCGCCTGCGTCTGCGCCAACTCGCGCGCATCTTCCGTATACAGCGCCGCGCGTATGCTAGACGTTCCAACATCAAGCGCCAGCACCAGCCCCTCGCGCTCCTGATTTTCATCAACCGGCACGCCGAGCGTCATAGAAAAAATTAACAGGATGGACAGGATAAAGATAAAACAATCAATCTTTCTTTATCCTCTCTATCCTGTCCATCCCTGTTTGAATTTAGCTTGATTAGGGCTTGAAGACGCGTTTGGCTGTGCGGCCTACGCCTTTGCCTGTGTATTTGCCGAAGGTGCCCATGCCTTTGCCAAGCTCTTTGCCCGCGCGTATGGGTCGGCCCTTTGCCATGTTCTTGCCGAAGCGTTTGCCGCCGCGACCGGCCCCGCGCCCTGCGCGACCGAACGCGTTGCGGATTCCACGATTGCGCCTGCGCTCCGAGCGTATGCGCCTGCGCCGCGTCCCGTCGTCCGGCACTCTAAGGACGCGCCGCTCATCCTGTCCGTCCTGAACGGCACGCGCGAGAGCTTGCGGATTATAGGCCGTGTAGGCTGCGGGCAACGCAAACATTATGGCTGAGAGAAGAAGAAAAACTTTACGCATCAATATCCCTCCAAAGTTGTTCGACATTTCGGCTTAGGTACACAGCATTACACAATAAGTCTCAAGTTCCAAGTCCCATGTTCCAGGTTAAAAGAAAGAGTTTTTTAACTTGGGACTTGAGACTTGGAACTTGAGACTTTGCAGAGGACGGTGATGGCGGTTAAAAGCTGCACAGGCTCGAAGGGCTTTGAAATGTGCATCTGGAAGCCTTCGCGCAGGGCGCGTGTTTCGTCTTCGGTTCGGGCGTAAGCCGTGAGAGCTATGGCCGGAAGCTGCCCGCCGCGCTCTGGCGGCAACGAGCGCAACTCTTGGACAAGCTCGTAGCCGTCACGGCCAGGCATCCCTATGTCGCTGATGATAACGTCCGGGCGGAATCGCTCAAGCTCGCTCAAGGCATCGTCCGTTGAAGAGGCGGCGAGGACTTCCGCGCGGCTGGACTCCAGAACGAACCTGAGAAACTCAAGCGCGTCCGGCTCGTCATCCACAATCAGCACGCGCAAGCCTTCGAGGCCGGGCACCCCGTCTGCCTCTGTGTCTTTCATCCCCACTGCCTCTTTGTCGCCGTCCGAAGCGTAAGAGAGCGTGGGTAGATAGACAGTGAAGGTAGAGCCTTGATTCTCGCCTGCGCTCTCGGCCTTGACGCTGCCGCCGTGAAGCTCTACGAGGTGACGCACAATCGCCAGTCCAAGTCCAAGCCCTCCGTGCGGGCGAGTCGTGGAGCCGTCCGCCTGGCGAAAGCGGTCGAAGACGAAGGGAAGAAACCCTGGCGGGATGCCTTCGCCCGAATCACAGACCTCTATGCGCGCTTGCGAATTGGAGCGAGATAGTTTGACATCTACGCGCCCGCCCTTGGGCGTGAACTTGACGGCGTTTGAAAGAAGGTTCCAGACCACCTGCTGCAAGCGTTCGGGGTCGCCCGAAACGAGACCGGACTCGCCTTCGCGCGTGAACTCTAAAACAATCTCTTTGGCATGAGCCGTAGGGCCAATGGATTCCATGGCCGCGACTATGACGCGCTCAAGCGTGATGGGATGAAGCTCAAGACGAGTCTTCCCTGTGATGATGCGCGAGACATCCAGTATCTCTTCTATGAGTTGCTTCTGAGCCAGAGCGTTGCGCTCTATGATGTCCAGGGCGCGGCGCGAAGTCGTCTCGTCCATCTCGCGCTCGCGCAGAAGCCTCGTCCATCCGAGCACAGCCGTCAAAGGCGTTCTCAGTTCATGAGAGAGCGTCGCAAGGAATTCGTCCTTGATGCGGTTGCTCTCTTCGGCTTCGGAGCGCGCGACCCTTTCGTGCTTGAAGAGGCGCACGTTTTCGATGGCGATGGCGGCCAGGTTCGCTGCCATACGCATGGCCGCGACGTGCTCCTGTTTGTAGGCCGCGCGCTCGTAGGATTGAACTTCGATTGTTCCAACGATGCGGCCCATCACAGACATTGGCGCGGCCATGCTTGAGAGCGGAAGCACCTGGTCATTATTTCCTATGGCGACCGTCTTAACGCCGTGTTTGATTTTGGAATAATCGTCCGTGATGATTATCTGGCCCGTACGTACGGCGCGGCTGTTAGGCCCTTCGCTTGTAATGGGCATGGGCGGCAACTCCGACACGTCGAACTCTTCGCCGTCGCCCCAGGCGTAACAGGCCGTGCGAACGTCTCGCTCAGGGTCATAGAGCGAGACGAAGATGCCTATGCAGGGAACCGAAGAGACTGAGAATTCACGCAGCGCGCGGAAGATTGGAAGCAGGTCGCGCGACTCTCCGAAGGATTCCGCCAGATGCGTGAGCCGTTCAAGCAGCCGCTCGTACTCTTCCCTGGCTCGCTCTTCCATACGGCGCAGTCTCTCTTCGACCAGCTTCTGTTCCGTCATGTCCTCCGCGACGGCCAAGACTGCGTAGATATTTCCGTCGCGGTCTTCGAGCGGCGAAGCGTTGATGTTGTATAGGTGGTTGCTGAAGGGAAGCTCGAAAGAGACGGAGCGGCCTTCGAAGGCTAGCTGGTAATAGGCTGCCGCGTGCTCCGCGTAGGTACGCTCGAAGAGATCGAAAATCGTCTTGCCCACCAGTTGAGACGAAGACAGTCCTGCCTCTTCCAATCCCTTCCCAGCAGAGAAGAGATAGCGCAACTCTTTATCGAAGATGTTAATTGAGCCGTTCGGAAAATTTTCTAGAAGCTTCTGAAGGACTTTGACCGTGCTTGCAAGCTGTTCGCCGTCTTCGTTCGGCTGTCCATCTCCCCGGCGCAAGGCTTCGGAGAGGCGCGTGAAGAAAGCTTCGGCGCTCAGCGCGCTGGCCTGTCGCGCGTCCTCTTTGCGTCGAATAGCAGCCAGTTGCTCGCGCAGGTCTTGGAGTTCCGCCAGCAGTTGTTCTCTGTCCTTATCCGTGCGTGCAGTCACAGCCTCTTTACCGGTTGAAGATGAAAGGTGGCGACAACAGTTTCGTGTGAAGCAAGTCGTCCGGGCTAAAGCATTCTAAACCAGCCGGGCCGGAAGACAAAAGTAAAAAGGTAAAAGGGAAGAAAGAGAATCCACACTCTTCTTCCCTTTTACCTTTTTACTTTTGGTCTTCTGCTCAGTCTGTGCTGATGCCCAGTTTGTCTGCGCTCTTGTAGAGCGCCAGGCCGAGCAGGCAGGCTATGGCGAGGCTGGTGTAGAAAGTTATGCTGCCTTCCACGAAGCGCGCGGGAAGGTTTCCGAGGAAAGGCAGGTCGAAGGGGGCGAGCACCCTGTAGGCAATCATGCTGATGGTGGAGCCTATGACCTGCACGATTAGATACATGCCGAAGGCTTTGAAGTAGGTGCCGCCCATGCGGCGGATTGTGTCCAGTCCGACCAGGGGATTGACTACAGACCAGAAGTTCTCTGTGTATCCGGCTATACTGAGCGCCATAGGATAGTAGAAGACCGCCCAGGCGAGCGCGAGCAGAATCAGGGGAATGAAGATGGCTGGGCCATTGAAGAGCCAGCGCAGGTTGTCCATCTGCGAGTTGTTCCCGTCCTTGGCTCTCTCGGCCATGCGAGACATGCTGCTGCCGGGACGCATCTCTTCAATCCTCTTCTTCAGCGCTTCTTCGCTCTGCGGGGCAGAGCTGTTAATCATCTTGTCCATGTCTTCGCGCGTGAAAGGCTTCTCCTGGGATTGCTCTTGACGCATGCGCTCTACGGGCGAAGGGCTTGAGCTATTGACGACGCCTAGAAGAAGCGCGATGCCCAGCACAAGAGCCGGGCCGATGGTGACGATAGTGACGCCGAGGCCCAGAAGAATGGGCATCAGAAAATCGTCCCACCAGGCGAAGGCTCCGAAGTCGGGCAGGAAGTTGGCGTCCATGCGGCCCGACACCACTTTGTTAATGACAATCGAGATGCAGCCGAAGAGAATCGCGTAGGCCAGAAGCTGCCCCTTGAATCCTCCGAGCAGCAGCAGCGAGTAGAAGAGCGCGCCGAAGATGAGGCCGAGCAGATTCTTGAAAGGATAAGAGAGCGCCCTGGAGAAGTCCGCGAAGCCGAAGCCGTCATGGCGCTCCAGACGGCGCTGACTTTTTTCCCTGACCTCCTGATAGAGCTTGCACAACTCTCCGCAGAGCGGGCAGACGGCAATCTTGCTGATGAACTTGGTGCAGTCGTTGCAGAAGGTGGTCGCGCACGAGCCGCAGATATATTTCGGCTGAACGCCTACGTGATAGTAGCAGTCGGTCATATGCAGGACGCGCGATTCTACGAAAGAGGCCGCGTCAAAGCCCGCGTACGGCTCTTCCTCCTGCACCTGCTCGTACCCTTCTTCGACAAAGCTCTCGCCTTCAAAGCCGTGGTCAGCAGGCATGGCTTCGCTCACGGCGACTGTCGAAGACGGATTGACCGGATAGGCAGCCGAGGGCGAGAACGCGCCGCGAAGCAGGGGCGCACGGCCCGCTTCTATCCAGCGCAGGTTGCCTTTGCGAACCTTATCGCTTGGAAGGACGCGGCCTTCTGCGACCCACTCCTTCAGACCCTCAAGGTCTGTCTCGAAGATTCCTGTGTCGCACATTACCTGCCAGGTCTCATTTTTCGCGCTCATGGGGGATTAACTCCTTTAGGCTCAGGGGAAGTCGTCAGGATTTAAGGTTTTGAGAGGATTAGTCGAATTCTCTGGAACTGCGAGTGGAGGGGCAAAGCCGCAGGCTTTATTAGATTACCCAATTTTCAAGGCAGGACGCAACAGTTTTTATGGGGAGCAAATTCAAACAGGGATGGACAGGAGAGAGAGGATAAAGAAAATACACTTCTTCTTTTATCCTCTCTCTCCTGTCCATCCCTGTTAATTCTCTACTTCTTACAGCCGCTCGACGATGATGGCTATGCCCTGGCCGCCGCCTATGCAGGCCGTGGCGAGGCCGTAGCGGGCGTTGCGGCGTCGAAGCTCAAGCAGGACGGTCAGCACCAGTCGCGTCCCCGAAGCCGCGAGCGGGTGGCCCAAGGCGATAGCGCCGCCGTTGACGTTCGTCCGCGAGCGGTCAAGTCCCAGTTCCCGCTCGACCGCGAGGTACTGCGCCGCGAACGCCTCGTTGACTTCAACGAGGTCAATCTCTTCCAGGCTGAGTCCGGCCTTCTCCAGAGCCTTGCGCGTGGCGGGCACAGGCCCTATGCCCATAATGTCCGGCTCGACTCCGGCATAAGCCCAACTGACTATGCGCCCCAGTGGCTTTGCGTCTTTAGCCTTGACGTAATCCTCTCCGGCTATGACGAGCGCAGCCGCGCCGTCAACGATGCCGGAAGCGTTGCCCGCCGTCACAAAGCCGTCTTTGCTGAACGCGGGCCTGAGCTTTGCTAAGCCTTCGAGCGTCGTTTCGGGACGGGCGTGGTCGTCCGTGTCGAAGATGCTGCTGCCCTTTCTGGTCTTGATTTCGATTGGCGCAATCTCTTCCGCGAACACGCCCGCATCCTTGGCGCGCTTGGCCTCCTGCTGCGACCTGAGAGCATACCTGTCCTGCTCCTCGCGCGAGATTTCAAACTTGCGCGCCAGGTTCTCAGCCGTCCCTGCCATAGGCGTGTTGCAGTAAGTGTCCAGAAGCGCGACCATAAGGCTGTCTTCCAGCTTGCCCTGTCCAAGAGCGAAGCCGGAGCGTGCGCCGTAGATGACGTGCGGTGCCTGCGACATGGACTCCATGCCGCCCACCAAACAGGTCTCGGCTTCGCCCAGTTGAATCATGTGCGCGCCGGAGATGATTGATTGAATGCCGCTCCCGCAAAGACGGTTGACAGTGAGCGCCGGACGGTCGAAGGGAACGCCAGCCTTGAGCGCAACGTGCCGCGCGCCGTAGATGGCGTCGCCCGAAGTCTGAAGCGCGTTTCCGATAATAGTGTGATCAATCTCTTCAGGCCGAACGCCCGTCGCTTCCAGCGCTGCGCGCGAGGCGTGAGCGCCCAGGTCAATCGCCGAAATGTCCTTCAATTGCCCCACGTACTCGCCCATAGGAGTGCGCTTTCCGCCTAAAATAAAAACGTCACGAGACATCTTCCACAAACCTTTCTCTTTCGGTTGAAATATTGCACGAGGTTCAAAACAAAAAAGGTTAACAGACCTCTTTATAAGCCGTCAATTTCACATTAAACCTTCAAGAGCTTAGATGTCTTCGCCCTCTGATTCGTTCGCACGCGCCGCTCGCCGTTTTAATCTCTGAAGCGGTGCAGCGCGCGATAGCGGTGAAGGAGTTCTTCGAGAAAGCCTTCGTAGGTAAAGATTGAAAGGTCGTAGGTCGGGCGCAGCTTGTAAAGAATCGGCATAGAGACGCGCCATGCCATCCACTGTCGCGGCATGTCAGGCAAATCCCATCGCCGCCTGAGATAGGTTTCAATCACCTCAATCTCGCTTTCCGTTAAGGCGTTAATGTCGGCGGTGAAAGGCACCGCCTTGAACGCCCTGCGATAGGCTGAATCGCTCACAGGGCCTGCGAAGACCTGGTCGAAGGTAGGCACTTCGGATTCGCGCTCGCGCACGACGACCGTCCCGGCGAAGAGGTCTCCGACACGCTGGTCGCGTCGGCTGATGAAGATTGAGATGAGACCTATGGAGTAAAAGCCTACGATTGGAATAAGCGTCGGCTGCATGTCGAAGATGCGCGTCAGATTACGCACAGATGCTTCCCAGAAAGTGA
Source organism: Pyrinomonadaceae bacterium (assembly GCA_014534425.1). GTDB lineage: Bacteria > Acidobacteriota > Blastocatellia > Pyrinomonadales > Pyrinomonadaceae > JACVRN01. The sequence continues at coordinate 39,950 of JACVRN010000014.1, read as the reverse complement.
TGGGCCGCCCGTCCTCGCGTATGACGCGAAGCTTGAGCCAGCGCTTGCCGGGCGTCTGACCGTTCCACAGCCACTCGAAGAAGATGAAGTAGCCGGAAGAGATTAGAAAGAGAATGATGACGGCAATGGCTATCACCCACTTGGACGCGTCCGCCACTTGCTCTATTCCACTGGACGCGCCCGCTATGAAGATGAATGCCAGGTACATGACAAAGATGGTGACGATTTGCAGCACGTGATCCACAGTGCAGGCCAGGAAGCGATTGCCGATTGAGGCGAGCGCAAAATGCAGAGGCACACGCTCCGGCGTCTCAATCACCAGCGTCTCTTCGCTCGGAACAAGCGCTTCCGTCACCATCGCTAATCTTAAATCCCTTTGACTCTCAGGAACCGCCGCTTGCCGACTTGAATGAGGATTGCCTGGCCCGCGCTCAAATCAAATTCGTGATTGACATCCGTCACGCGCTCGCCGTCCAGGCGCACGCCGCCCTGTTCTATCAGCCGACGCGCTTCCGCCACGGAAGACGCGAGTGAAGTTTCGACCAGCAGGCGCGGAAGCTTCCAGCTTGCAGATGAAACCGAGCGCTCTTCGACTTCGTCCGGCGTCTGCTTCTGTTTGAAGATGCGATTGAATTCGCTTTCGGCTTCTTCTGCCGCTTCCGCCGAATGAAAGTCTGTGATGATGCGCTTTGCCAGTTCGACTTTGAGGTCGCGCGGGTTGCGAGCGCCCGTTTCAGCTTCCGATTGCATGCTCGAAATTTCGTCCGCGCGGAGGTCTGTCAGCAATTCGTAGTAGCGCCACATCAAGCTATCTGAGATGGACATGACCTTGCCGAACATCTCCTGCGGCGGCTCGTCAATGCCTATGTAGTTGCCTAGGCTCTTGGACATCTTGTGGACGCCGTCTGTGCCTTCCAGAAGCGGCATGATGACGCAGACCTGCGCCTCCTGCTCGTACTCTCGCTGAAGATTGCGGCCCACGAGCAGGTTGAACTTTTGATCTGTGCCGCCAAGCTCCACGTCCGCTTCGAGCGCGACGGAATCGTAGCCCTGAACTAGCGGATAGAGCAGTTCGTGCAGCGCAATCGGTTTCTCTTCCGTCATGCGCTTCTGAAAATCATCGCGCTCTAAAATCTGCCTGACGGTGGTGTGCGAGGCAAGCCGTATGAAGCCGTCGGAGCCTAGCGCGTCCATCCAGCGCGAGTTGAAATCGATGACGGTCTTCTCCGGGTCAAGGAGCTTGAAGATTTGCGTCTTGTAGGTTTCGGCGTTCGCGGCAATCTCTTCGCGTGTGAGTTGCGGGCGCGTGGCGCTCTTGCCCGAAGGGTCGCCTATGAGACCCGTGAAATCGCCTATCAGAAAAATTACCGTGTGGCCGAGTTCCTGAAACGCGCGCAGCTTTCGGATAACGACCGTGTGGCCCAGGTGTATGTCCGGCGCTGTAGGGTCTGCGCCGAGCTTTACGCGAAGGGAGCGGCCCGTGCGTGCGCTCTTCTCCAGCTTGGCGCGCAAATCTTCCTCGCGGATTATCTCCACGGTTCCTTTACGCAGAAACTCCAATTGCTCTTCAATCGTCATATCAAATCAAAGCAGATTCAAACAGGATAGACAGGATAAGAACAGAACTATTTCTATTTCTTTATCCTGCTTATCCTGTCTATCCCTGTTAATTTCCTTCTTTCTTTTTCAACAAGACCCTGCGGCCTTCTATCTTCAACTCTCCGCCTGCGACGAGCGCGACCGCTTGAGCGTAGATGTGATGCTCTTCCTTGAGAATGCGCGCCGAGAGAGTTTCGACTGTATCATCTTCTTGAACCGGCACGGGCTGTTGGAGGATGATGGGGCCTGCGTCTAAATCTTCGTCGACGAAATGAACGGTGCAGCCCGTCCAGCGCACGCCGTACCGAATCGCCGCAGCTTGCGCGTCCAGCCCTGGAAAGGCCGGAAGCAGGCTCGGGTGAATGTTGACGATGCGGCCCCGGAACGCCTCTATAAAATCGGCAGAGAGCAGCCGCATGTAACCCGCGAGGCAGACCAGGTCAACCCTGTGCTCAACCAGCGCGGCGTGAATCTCCTGGTCGTGCTCGACGCGCGAGCGCCCGCGTCTTTCAATGACAACTGTTTTTAATCCACGCTCCGCAGCGCGCTCAAGCCCCGCCGCGCACGCCTTATCGCTGATGACGACCCCCACCTCTGCGCCCGGAATAACGCCGTCACGCACGGCGTCGGAGAGCGCCAACATATTCGAGCCACGACCGGAGATTAAGATACCAAGGCGAAACATAAGACTGAAGAGTCTAGAGAGTCCTGAGAGTCTGGAGAGAAGAACGAGTTGACTCTCTAGACTTCGTTATCCGATTAGGACTTCTCGGTTTCCTTCTATGACGCGGCCTATTTCGTAGCACTGCTCGTCACGTCTGCCGAAGTGGGATTGAATCGCTTCGGCGTCCTGCGGCGACGTGATGATGACGAGGCCGACGCCCATGTTGAAGGTGCGATACATTTCGGCGTCCTGGATGCTGCCAATCTCCTGCATGAGAGTGAAGATGGGAAGCACGGGCCAGGTGCCGCGAGCGATTGCGACAGATGTGCCTGCGGGCAGAATGCGCGGGATATTTTCAAGCAGTCCGCCGCCCGTGATGTGCGCCAGCCCTTTAATCTGTCCCGTATCGAGCAGTCCGTCCATCGCGTTCAAATAACTTCTGTGCTCTGCAAGCAGCGCGGCCCCGACGGTCGCGCCGACAGCCGAAAGATGAGTGTTAACCTCATAGCCTGCGACTTCAAAAAAGAGCTTGCGCGCGAGTGAATAGCCGTTGGTGTGAAGACCGGATGATGGGAGCGCCAGCACTGTGTCTCCGGGCACGACCCGTTTCCCGTCAATCACCTTCTCTCTATCCACCACGCCGACGATGAAGCCCGCAACATCGTACTCGCCTTCGGCGTAGAAGCCGGGCATCTCCGCAGTCTCTCCGCCCAAAAGCACGCAGCCGTTCTCTCTGCAACCTACGGTGATGCCTTCGACAATGCCAGCCACAACATCCGGCGCGAGCACGCCCGTCGCTATGTAATCCAGAAAGAAAAGGGGCCGCGCGCCCTGAACCAGAATATCGTTGACGCAGTGATTGACGAGGTCGCGCCCAATGGTGTTATGAGTGCCGGTCAGAAAAGCTATCTTGAGCTTTGTGCCAACGCCGTCGGCGGAGGCTACGAGCACGGGACGGGACATCCTGGGAAAGCTCCCGTCGAACATCCCGCCGAAGCTCCCAATCTCGGAGAGCGTGCGCGCGTTAAAGGTAGAGCGCGCCAACTCCTTTATCTTCTCCGTGGCCCTGTTCGCCGCATCAATGTTGACGCCTGCATCGCTGTAAGTAATGGGTTGATCCATTTTCTATTTCTTCTTAGTCGTCTTTTCTCTAGGCGGCTTGGGCGGCGGGCCGAAGTCGCCGTAGGCTATGAAGCCTTTGCGCGAAGAGTCGTCGTACTGGCCTTCGCGTCCGGCCCAGACATCCGTCTTGGCATCCTTCTCGGTCTTGATTTCGTAGAGCCTGCCGTCCTTGAGCTTGCCCGTGGTCGTAATTGCTATCTGCCCCTGCAAGTCCGTGCGGTAGAGCTTGACGTTCGCGGCCTTCAAGCGGTCAAGCACCGCCTGGGCCGGGTGGCCGTAGCGATTGAACTCGCCGTCCGAGATGATTGCGACCTCCGGCTTAACCGTCTTGACGAAATCTTCGGTCGTGGCGTATTTCGAGCCGTGATGCGCTACCTTCAAAATCTTGGCCGAAATGTTCATCTCTTTCGAGACCAATCGCTGCTCCGTCTGCGCTTCGGCATCGCCCGCGAGCAGCATTGAGAAGTCTCCGTAATCGAGTCGCGCGATGATGGAGTTGGCGTTCGGTTCATTCCCTCCGTCGCGCATCTGCTCGCGTGTGAAGAAGGGCTGCACGGGCGCAATCAAGGTCAGAAAAGCTCCGCCCCCAAGGTCGAGTTTCATCTCAGGCGGTGGCGGCGACTTCTTCTTTCCCTTCTCGTCCGTCTCCACGTCTTCCTGCTTTTGGTCGGGCGGAAACTTTTCGTACTTCGCGCCGGAAGCCCCTGCTGCATCCTTGTAGTTGCGATAGGCTATGACGCTCAAAGGCTCGCGCTGCCCGCCGCGCGGCGGCCTGGGCGTGGGCTTCGGTGCGGGCTTCTTGCCCTTTACTTTTCCTTGGTCGGCGCTCTCTGTAGAAGTTTCCGTCTGCATCTCCGGCGGCTGAAGGCCGTTGTCTATGACCGTGCCTATGGGGAAAGAATTGAGCACGTCGGGCGCGCCGCCAATGTGGTCTGCGTGCGAGTGCGTGGCTATGAAATAATCCACGCGCTGGATGCCAATCTTCTTGAGGGCTTCGACAGTTTTCTTGCCGCGATTAACGTCGCCCGCGTCTATGAGCACGGTCTTGTCTTCGGGAGAGATGACGAGAATCGAATCGCCGTCGGTCGGGCCAACGTCCAGCACAAAAACGCGCAACTCTTTGCCGGAAGGCGGAGGCGGCTGCTGCTCTTTGTACCAGCGCCAGCCGAAGAATCCGGCCACGCCGCCCACGACGGCCAGAATCAGAAACACTGCGGGAGCGCACCCGCGTCTAATTTTTGCCACTAGAAGCTCAAACCTCCGGCGACCGAAATTTACGGCTTTACTTAACTCTTGAGACTAGCGCATTCAATCTTCCAAATTCAAACAGAGAGGGACAGCAGAGTCAGGGATTGATTCTCAAATCAGAGCTTAAAATCCTTCTTGTCTTCCGTGCCGCTACGTTGTTGAAGCTCGTCCTGTAGCCTCCTGATTCTGTCTTCTGCGGAGGCGCGCGAGCGGCGGTCGATGCTGATACTGATGCTCAAGTGGTCGCCGTCCGATGCGCCTTTGGGAAGAAGCGAGACGGGAATCTCAACCTGTGTCTTACCGTCCTCTCCAATCATCAGAACCGCAAGACGGCCATCTTCTATGCGGTCGATGACCCCGCGTATCTGCTTAGCTTCTTTCGGCTCCTGATTCGGCATTGCGGTCTTCATCCTTTCTCTTTACCTGCCGGACGCGGCGCGTCTTGAGCGCGTCGTAGGAGTTGAATCCGAGTCCGCATCATTGCTCTTAGGCGCTGTGCGACCCGTCCAGAGGTCTCCTGTCGCCGCTCTTGCGGTCTGAATCTGATAGCCCTGCCCGCGCGTGGTGATGGTGATTTCGCCCTGCAAGTCCGTGCGATAGATTTTGATGCCCAGGGCTTTGAAGCGGTCGAGCGCATCCTGGCTGGGGTGGCCGTAGCGGTTGTCTTCGCCGTCCGAGATGAGAGCCGCTTCAAAGCCGCCCGCGCGAAGGAACTCGTCCGAAGAGGCGTACCTTGAGCCGTGATGGCCGACCTTCAGGACTTTGGCTTTAACGTTCGCGCCCGCGCTCATCAGTCGCGCTTCCGTCTCGGCCTCCGCGTCTCCGGTCAGCAGCATTGAGAAGTCTCCGTAGTCAAGACGGACTACGACCGAATTGGCGTTCGGCTCGTTCGCGCCTGAGCGCAACTGGTCTTTGGTGAAGAAAGGCTTGATGGGAGCGAGCACGGTCAGGTTTGCTCCGCCGCCCAGGTCGAACTTCTGTCCGGGCGCGGCTCCCACGTATTTCGCGCCGCTCTCCTTTATAGCCTTGAGAAAATCTTCGTAGTTCTTCGTAGTGTTGGGAACCTGGCTGTCCAGCACGCTCAGGACTTTCGTCGCGCGTATGACTTCGTCCGCGCCGCCTATGTGGTCTGCGTGGGCATGCGTCGCCACCATCAGGTCAATCTGTTTGAGGCCGTAACGCTTCATGGCGTCAACGACAACCTTGCCGCTTCCGGGCGTGCCCGCGTCAACAAGGACGGTCTTGCCGCCGGGCGCGACTATCAATATTGAATCGCCCTGACCCACGTCCAGCACATGCACCTGCAATTCATCGCCGGAAGGCGCGGGCTGCGGCGCGGGTTTCTGTGCGCGCCTGGCCCACCAGAAGTAGCCCAGAATCAGCAGGGCTATGACGGCGACAGCCAGAACCGACAGGATGACGGCAAGCACCATACAACCACGACGAGCCTGCGCCCGGCTGTCCTGATTAATAGAAGGACGAAAAGTCATAAAGTGTGCTGTAGATTAATACAAGTGAGGAGTTGTGGGATAGATAAAAAGAGCAGGTCAGTACCGCCTGCTTAAGCCGGGCGGGTTCTTAACGCTGCCAATACCCGCCCGGCTTAAGCAGGCGGTACTGACTTGCGTGCTCTTATTGCTACTCTGCTTCTTTAGAGTAGATGTATTTGTAGACCGGCTCTTCCCGAAGCGTCTCTTCGATTTCGGCGCGCATCTTCTCGCGGCTGATTCCTTCATGCGTCTTGTACTCGCGGTTGAAGAAGGCCCAGCCCTCTTCGCGCTTGCCCGCGTAGATGTACTTGAGCGTGACCTGAAGCAGGGCGCTGAAATGGCGCTCCGTATAAAGCTCATCCTTCTCAGGGTTCGCTTCCGTCTTAATCTTCTCAAGCTCTTTGATGTCCGCCTCAAGACCTGCGAGTAAGTTTGCAGAGAACCTGCGATTGGCGGGGCGGTACTCGCCAGCCTTTTTGTCAAAAGCGAAAACCGCCTGCGGGAAGACGGACGAGGCGTGCGACATGTGGAAATAGTCGAAGGCCATGACGGAATGCTTCAGTTCGAACACGCCGTCGCCGTCTATGTCCAGGGGAAAAAGCTGATTCCCGGTGCCGTATTTCCCGTTATCGAAAAGCAGACGCGCTGTGGTGCCGGAGAGGTCATAAATCCAGTAGGAATAGCAGCAATGAGCGCCGCCCGAATACTGCTCCACGACCAACTGCTTAGGCTCCTGGCTGATGAAGGGGAAGAGGCCGAAGCTAGTCCACTCCTTGTTCCAGCCGCTCTCGAATTTGGCGACCGTTTGATTTCCCTTCTTCAGCGCGGCAGACCACGACTCTTCCCCCTTGTCGTGCGCCTTCTCTATCACGTAGCCCCTGTAAGAGAGCCTGTCCTCTTTGGTAAAGATTTTTTCGAGCGCGCTTTCGGTCTCCTGCTGCTCGGCGGCTGAGACGACCTGTGCAGAGGCCAGGGGCAGGTCGGTCGAGGGACGTTTCCCCAGGGAAGACCTGTGGCGCAGTATCCAGATGGTAGCCGGAGCAACCCCGAAAACAACCGTGAGAACAGAGGTGGTCAAAAGAGTCTTACGACGATTCATCTTCAGCTTATGCTTTCCGCAAAGAAATTTCAGATTGTTTGAACGCCCGAACGGGAAATGCTCGAAGGGGGCTGTCCAGAGCTTAGATGTCAAAAGGGAATCAGTAGATGCGTGGGCCTGGCAATCTTTAATTATCCGAAGGCACAGGCTCGTGCTCGCGCTCGACCTGCGTCTCGGCCTCGCGCGTGATGCGCGTGGGATAGCGCCCCGTCCAGCAGGCCACGCAGGCCGATTCGGGGTCAAGCCCTGTGGCCGCGAGCATCCCTTCCAGCGACAGGTAGCCCAGAGAGTCCGCTTCTATGAAGCGACAAATCTCTTCTACGGACATCTGCGCGGCTATGAGGTCGGATTTGTTGGGGGTGTCGACGCCGTAATAACAGGGCGAGATGGTCGGCGGGCAACTGATACGCATATGAACCTCGCGCGCCCCTGCCTCTCTGACCATACGCACTATCTTTTTAGAGGTCGTGCCGCGCACGATGGAGTCGTCGATGAGGACAACACTTCGGCCCTGTATCAAGTGGCGCACGGGATTTAATTTAATTCGGACGCCGAAGGAGCGTATGGATTGCTTAGGCTCTATGAAGGTGCGGCCAACGTAATGATTGCGTACGAGGCCCTGCCGGTAGGTGATGCCGCTTTGCGCCGCGTAGCCTATGGCCGCAGCGACCCCTGAATCCGGCACAGGCACCACTATGTCGGCCTGGGCCGGATGCTCAAACGCCAGCCGCTTTCCCATCTTGTGGCGGGATTCGTTGACCGACTGGCCGAAGATGACGGAATCGGGGCGGGAGAAATAGACGTGCTCGAAGATGCACATGGAATGCTTGCGCGCGGGCAGTGGGCGCGACGAGTGCAGGCCGTAGCGGTCTATGACTATCATCTCTCCAGGCTCAACGTCCCGCTCGTAGCGCGCGTCAATTAGGTCAAAGGCGCAGGTCTCCGAGGCTATCACCCAGGCGTCGTTCAGGCGTCCGAGCGCAAGCGGACGAAAGCCGCGCGGGTCTCGGACGGCCACCATTGATTCCGGCGTCAGAAAGAGCATAGAGAAAGCGCCCTCCGTCTCGCAAAGGACTTCCGGGATGGCTTCCGTAATCGTTCTCGCCCGCGAGCGCGCTATGCCGTGAAGAATGACTTCCGTGTCGGAGGTGGAAGAGAAGATAGCGCCCGCTCTTTCCAGACGCTTGCGCTCTTCGGAAGCAAAGGGCAGGTTGCCGTTGTGGCAGACTGCAATCTGCCCGTGCTGGCACGCGACCAGGAAGGGCTGCGCTTCGCGTATGGAGACTTCGCCTGACGTTGAGTAACGCACATGGCCTATGGCGCTTGCGCCCGGCAGACCGTCCAGCGCCGCCTGGTCAAAGACATCCGAGACGAGTCCCATGGCTCGCGCCGAGCGCAACTCCGCGCCGTCCGAAGAGACAATCCCGCAAGACTCCTGCCCCCTGTGCTGCAACGCGTAGAGTCCAAGGTAGGTCAGGCGCGCGGCCTCAGCGTGGCCGTAGATGCCGAACACGCCGCACTCGTCACGAAATTTTTCAGGCCCCGGATAGCTCACAACCGAAAGTGTAGCGTGAGTGTTCTAAAGTTAAAAGCGGAAAGACGAAGATTCAAACCCGGTTGGCGGTTTAGGCAAATAGCTTCGTGCTCCGTTATCATTGCAGGGAAACTCGAAAACGGGAGGGAGAAGGCATGAGCAGGATAAAAGTTTACGGCGCGGACTGGTGCCATGACACGCAGCGCACGCTTGAGCATCTGGACGGGTTAGGAGTGGACTACGAATACATCAACGTGGAAGAGAATGCGGAGGCTTCGCGCTGGGTCAAGGAGAAGAACGGCGGGAAGGAACGCAAACCGACGCTGGAGATAAACGGTCGAGTGCTTTCAACGCCGAGCAATGAAGAACTGGACGCAGCACTAAAGCAAGGCAGAAGTCAGAATGCAGAATAGTGAATGAAGAAATTTAATCATTTTACGATTCCCGCGTTTACGAGTTATTCTGCGCGTGAAAGTTCCCCAAAACGGATTCTGCTGAAGTGAACACACAAGGTTTAGCCTATCAGAGCGCAATCGTCTTGATACGCATAGCGCTCGTGCTGGCGCTCTTCGGCGCAGGCTGGAGCGTTTACCGCACGCTCCCTGCCGACGAATATCAACAGAGCGGCACGGATGCTCAGAACACTACCATGCTCTCGATACAACTTCTTTTGTCTGATGAAGACAGAGGCTTGCCCCTGAGTGTTCCGGTGGAGCTTTATCCTGTGGACATAGCCGCCGTCAGGCGCGAGTACCAATCCGAGCCTAGGCCGGGCGTGCGCTTTGACGAATTTCTCAAGCGGCGCATGCGCGGGCGCACACCGCTCGAAGCGCAGCTTAACGCGCAGGGGCAGGCGACCGTCAACGTCGCGTCCGGCAAGTGGTGGATTCATGCGGTGCTGGCGGGCCAGCAAAATGTTGAGTGGCGGCTGCCCGTTACCGTCTACGGGCGCAGGCAGACCATCCAACTCACTTCCGACAACGCCTACGCGCGCACGAAAACATTTTAAGAAATGAAAGCTTTGAGGTACGAAAAGGGTCGGCTTGCGGTCGAGGAGGTCGCAAGGCCGTCGGATGAAAGAGAAGCCCTGGTGCGCGTGACTCTTTCTGGCATCTGTAATACGGATGTAGAGATTGTGCGCGGTTATGCGGGCTTTGAAGGCACAATCGGCCACGAGTTCGTGGGCGTGGTCGAGAGCGCTACGGGCGCGCGTGAGCTTGTGGGCCAGCGCGTTGTAGGAGAGATTAACGCAGGCTGCGGAGAGTGCGAGTTGTGCCGCTCGAATGATTCGCGTCATTGCGCGCGTCGCACAGTGCTTGGAATTGTGGGACGCGACGGCGCGCACGCGGAATTTTTGAGGCTCCCCGTGGTTAATCTTCTACGAGTGCCTGACGGCGTGCCGGATGAGCGCGCGGTCTTTGCGGAACCGCTCGCGGCGGCCTGGGGAATCACGGAGCGCGTGACCGTTGATAAAGATTCAAGCGTGGCCGTGATAGGCGACGGTAAACTCGGCCTGCTCTGCGCGCAGGCTCTTTCGTTCAAGCGCCCCGCGCGCCTTGTCCTGATTGGCAAGCACTCTAACAAGCTTGAGATAGCACTGCGGCGCGGCATAGAAACCGCCACGCTCTATGAAGTGCAGGGCAAGTGGCCGCGCACGTTTGACGTGGTAGTAGAAGCCTCCGGTTCAGAGAGCGGCTTTGCGCTGGCCCTGGAGCTATTGCGTCCGCGCGGCGTGCTCGTGCTCAAATCGACTTTTCATGGCGAGACGCAAGTTCCAACCTCCCGCATAGTCGTTGACGAGATAAGCGTCGTAGGCTCTCGCTGCGGTCGCTTTGCTCCAGCGCTCGATTTACTGGAGCGCGGCGCAGTTGATGTCGAAAGCTTAATCAGCGAAGAGTACCCTCTGGCCGAAGGCGTGCGCGCCATGCGACGCGCCACCGAAAAGGGCGTCATCAAAGTTCTATTAAGACCATGAAGCCGTCAGCAATCAGCAATCAGCGTTCAGCCGCTAACGGCGCGAAGGCCCTGCCTTATGCTATGCGACGCCTTCTTTTGCTGACTGCTGATTGCTGACGGCTTCTATGAGACTCAAAGGAAATCTGGCTGCGGATGGAGCGCTCGTGTTGACGACGCTCATCTGGGGGTCAACCTTTGTCACGGCCAAGGACATACTTGAGAACTGGCCGCCCGTAGCTTACATCACGGTTCGTTTCGTACTGGCTTCAGCAGCCCTCACGTTACTTTTCCCGAAACAGATTCTTCGAGCGCGCTCTCTTGAATGGAAGATGGGGGCGGTGCTCGGACTTTTGATGGCCGGGGGCTTTGCGCTACAGGCCGTGGGCCAGGTTTACACTACGCCCTCCAAATCGGCCTTCGTCACGGGACTCACTACGCCGCTCGTGCCGTTCATAGCGCTCCTCATCCTGCGCGTCAGACCTAATCTTGAAAATCTGATTGGCGTGACGCTCGCTTCTGTCGGCGGCATGCTCATACTTGCGCCGCAGGGGTCTGAGCCTATGAACACGGGCGACCTTCTGACGCTGGTTTCGACAACGCTCTTTGCCGCGCACATAACTCTGATGAGCGCCTACTCGCGCGAACTGGACGTGCGGCAGTTGACCGTCCTGCAAATCACCTTCGCGGCGATTATCTTCGTGCTGGTGTGGCTGGCATTTCGTGTTCTGGGATTAGGCTTCGCCGGAAGCAGTTTGCCTGGATTCATCACGCGCGAGAATGTTTCGCTCGTCTGGACTGGTCGCGTAGTGTGGCAGCTCGTCTACTTGGCGGCGGTCGCAACCGTCATCACCTTTCTGCTCTGGACGTGGGGCCAGTCGAAAGTTTCCGCCACTCACGCGGCCATCATCTTCAGCCTTGAGCCTGTCTTCGCCACTCTGTTTGCCGTCGCCGTGCGCGGCTCAGGCGAATGGATGAGCGCACGCGGCAACCTCGGCGCAGCCCTCATCTTCGCCGGAGTCATCATCTCCGAGATTCGGCTCAAGCGAAGACCGACTGATAAGGCCGCAGGTGAAGAAACGGAAGAAGAGCAACAGGACATCAGCATAGACGAAGAGATGTTGGAAGAAGGCGAATGAGCCGCGACTTTGTAATCCTTGATATTTTAAGAGCCATTTCGGTAGTATGAAATTATGAAAGAGTCTGTTATCACCTCATCTCCCGATGTTATGAGCGGCGCTCCAGTGTTTGCGGGAACAAGAGTGCCGGTTCAAATTCTGATGGATCACCTCAAAGCCGGAGAATCAATAGACGATTTCCTGGCGGGATTCCCTACCGTTACCAGAGAACAGGTCATAGCTTTTCTGCAAGAGGCCGAAGAGCAAATCACCAAGATGGTAGTCTGAAGTGAAACTGCTTCTAGACGAGTGTGTAGATCAAAGATTTATAGCGGAGTTGAGTTGGTACGACGTTAAAACAGTTCCGCAAATGGGCTGGTATCAAGAACGGAGACCTTTTAGCCCTGGCCGAAAAGGAGTTTGATGTCCTCATTACGGTTGATAGAAATATCCCTTTTCAGCAGAACTTATCCAAGTTCAATATAGCGGTTTTAATCCTTCACGCGCCCTCGAACCGACTGGCCGACTTAAAACTCCTGAAGCCGAAAATAATCTCAATTTTGCCCGCCCTTATTAAAGGCTAAGGCCGAGGTGGTTAAACTTTAGACCTTAATTCAGCCGCTTCCCTTGCGGCGCTTCTTTACGCTCGCCCGTCTATTTCGTTATACTTGATTCCTTCTCTTCTCGTGCGAACGGCTCAGGATAAGGTTTGGGCGCACGGGTAACTGGCGTCTCTCCCTGTAAGGGGGAGGCGCTGCTGGTCTGGGGTCTTCCTTCTTTTTGAGGTAGCAGGGTTTTATGCAAGACGTTTCCAAAGATCAAATGAGCGTGGCCGAAAAGATGATGCTGCGTAGGCTTCGTGTCTGGATTGTGGCGCTGGCCGTGGCCTGCGTGCTGGCTGGCATAGGCATCGGCGCAATCCTTTCTGGCCGCTCGGCCATAGCGCAGAACGAGGCGCAGATTGCTCGCGCGCCCGAGGCTCTCAGCGCTTCCTTCGCAGAGATAGCCAAGCGCGTTGAGCCTGCCGTCGTCAACATCGATACCAAGACGGCTGCGCCTGAGGTGGCCGAGAACGACGAGGACGAAAAAGACAGTCAGTCTATGGACAGGTCGCTCCTGGACATGCTCCGTCGGCAGCGCCGCCCGACGCGCGGCGTAGGCTCTGGCTTCATAGTAGACCCCAAGGGCTACATCCTGACCAACCAGCACGTCGTTCAGGGCGCAACGAAAATCAGCGTCCGACTGCAATCCGGCGAGCAGTACATAGGCACGGTCGTAGGCGTTGACGAAGAGACAGACCTCGCGGTGCTGAAGGTAGAGCCTGGAAAAGATTTGCCCGCTATCAAGCTGGGTGATTCCAACACGGTCGAAGTTGGCGACTGGGTGCTTGCCATCGGCTCGCCCTTCGGCCTTGAGCAGACCGTGACGGCGGGCATCATCTCCAAGAAGGAGCGCCAGCCCTACCCGCAGGCCAACTTCCAGCAGTTCATACAGACGGACGCGGCCATCAATCGCGGAAACTCCGGCGGCCCGCTCGTCAACATGCGCGGCGAAGTCATAGGCATCAACTCGCAGATTGCGACTTCGACCGGAGACTACAACGGCATTGGCTTTGCGCTGCCGTCAAACGAAGCGAACTTCGTCTACAAGCAGATTATCTCCAAGGGCAAGGTGAGTCGCGGGTATCTGGGAATAAATCTGGAGTCCGTGCTGGCAGAGTTTGCGCGCGTTTACGGTCTGCCGGAAGCGAAGGGCGTGATTGTGACGGACGTGCGCGACGCGCAAGGCCCTGCGGCCAAAGCAGGCATTCAGGCCAACGACATCATCATAGAGTTCAACGGCCAGCAGGTCACAAATCATCAGGACTTAATCAACAAGGTTGCGTCCGCGCCTGTAGGGCAGACGGTTTCGATTACGCTCCTCAGAGACACTGGAGCCAAGCAGCTTGAGCGTCGCACCGTCAGCGTCACCATAGGCGAGCGACCGCGCGCTTTAGCGCCGACTCCCGACCCTGAGGACGATGTGTCCAGACCTTCAAAGGGCAAAGAGGCCGCGCCAACGGGCAGCACTGGCCTGAAGCTCGGCGTTACATTGCAGGAGTTGAAGCCTGAGACCACTGCCGAACTTAATCTGACAGGCGTGCGCGGTCTGCTTATCAAGGACATTGACCCGAACGGTGTAATCGCGGACGTTCGCTCGCCCGGCACGGGCACGCCCGCGCTCTTGCAGGGCGATGTGATACTGAAAATCAATCGCACGCCCGTCACCACGCTCGCAGAATTCCAGCGCGTTGTGGCCGGACTCAAACCCGGCGACGCCATCGTCATGAACGTCGCGCGCTACAACCGCAACCTGGATCGCGTGGTTCAATTCGTAGTCCAGTTTACTTATCAATAGCAATCAGCAGTCAGCAATCGGCTAAAGACAAAAAGCTGATGGCTGACTGCTGACACCTTTTTTATGGCACAGGCGAAAAAAGCTCTTAGCAAGAATGGCAAGAAGCAGCAGGGTCGCTCCTCCTCTTCTTCTCCGGCGCGGACTTCCGCGAAAACTTATTACAACTACATAGGCGGCTCGTGGGTTAAGGCTGCTTCGGGCGAGACGTTCGAGAATCTTAATCCGGCGGATACGCGCGACTGTGTGGGCCGCTTTCCAGTCTCTTCGGAAGAGGACGTTAATCGCGCGGTGGATGCTGCGCGCGAAGCTTTCAACGGGTGGCGGCGTATGCCCGCTCCGCGCCGCGCAGAGATTCTCTTTCGCCTGGGCGAAATTCTCATACGCAACAAAGAGCGATTCGCGCAGGACATGACGCGCGAGATGGGGAAGGTCTTAAAGGAGACGGGCGGCGACGTTCAGGAAGCAATCGACTGCACCTATTACACTGCGGGCGAGGGGCGTCGTCTTCACGGCTTCACCACGCCTGCCGAGATGCCCGACAAGTTCGCCATGTGCGTGCGCCAGCCCGTAGGCTCCTGCGGTCTGATTACGCCCTGGAATTTTCCTATGGCGATTCCGTCCTGGAAGCTCATCCCCGCGCTAGTGTGCGGCAACACGGTCGTCATCAAGCCTGCCGAAGACACGCCGCTCTCCACCTATAATCTGGTTAAGGCATGCGAAGAGGCGGGCGTGCCTCCGGGAGTGGTTAATCTGGTCACGGGCTTTGGCGAGACGGCTGGCGCTGCGATTACGAATCATCCGGCGCTTCGTCTTATCTCGTTTACAGGCTCTACGGAGACCGGAAGGATTGTCGCTTCCGCTTGCGCTGACCGCAACGCCATCTGCTCTCTTGAGATGGGCGGCAAGAACGTCATCATAGTGATGGACGACGCCGACATAGACCTTGCGGTCGAAGGCGCAATCTGGGGCGCGTTCGGAACATCAGGCCAGCGCTGCACGGCATCGTCCCGGCTGGTCGTTCATAAAAAAGTCTACAAGCAGTTCACGAAGAAGCTGGTCGAGCAGGCAGCGAGTCTCCGCGTTGGAGACGGCGCGAACCCGAACGTTGACATGGGGCCTGTGATTAACGCCGACGCCGTGCACAAGATTATGGGCTACATAGAAATCGGCGAGCGCGAAGACGGCGCGCGGCTAGCCTGCGGCGGAAAGCGTCTGACCGGCGGCGAGCACGCGAATGGCTATTTCATAGAGCCGACCGTCTTCACGGATGTTGCGCCCGATATGAGAATCGCGCAGGAAGAGATATTCGGCCCCGTGACGGCTGTGATTCCTACCGCCTCGCTTGAGGGCGCGATTGAGATTGCCAACAATGTACGCTACGGATTGTCTGCGGCCATCTACACGTCAGATGTCAACCGCGCGTTCCACGCCATGAACGAAATGTACACGGGCATCTTCTACGTCAACGCTTCGACCATAGGAGCAGAGGTGCATCTTCCCTTCGGCGGCACGAAGGCCACAGGCAACGGCCACCGCGAAGCGGGCACGCAAGTTCTGGACATCTTCTCCGAATGGAAATCAATCTACGTTGACTATAGCGGCAAGCTGCAACGAGCGCAGATTGACGCAATCGAGCCGCAGTGATAGAAGATGTTACTGGTTTCGGAGGCTAGAGGTCTCAAGCTGACCTCTAGCCTCCAAGATTTTTTAGGATGATGGATGTTGAAATCTCAGGATTGGAGACGGGTGAACTGTGATTGTCGGACTGCCTAAGGAGATAAAGAATAACGAGTATCGCGTCGGCCTGACGCCTGCGGGCGTGCGTGCGCTGTCGGAGGCCGGGCACAAGGTCGTGGTCGAGCACAACGCTGGCGAAGGCTCCGGCTTCAGCGACGAGTTGTACGAGCGAGCGGGCGCGCAGATTCTTGAAACGGCTGACGAAGTTTGGGGGATGGGCGAGATGATTGTGAAAGTCAAAGAGCCTGTTGCGCCCGAATATCCGCGCATGCGCGAGGGACAAATGCTCTTCACCTATCTTCATCTCGCGCCGGATTTCGAACTGACCAAGCAACTCCTTGAGCGCAAAGTGACGGGCATAGCCTACGAGACGATTACGGACAATCGCGGCCAGCTTCCCCTACTGACTCCGATGTCCGAAGTGGCGGGCCGCATGGCCGTACAGGTCGGCTCTCATTACTTAGAGAAGATGTCGGGTGGGCGCGGCATACTTCTGGGCGGAGTGCCGGGCGTGCCCGCCGCGCGCGTTGTCATCATAGGCGGCGGCGTCGTAGGCATCAACTCTGCCAAGATTGCTGTGGGCATGGGCGCGCACGTCACCATCATTGACCGCAATCTTGACCGCCTGCGCGAACTGGACGACATCTTCCTGTCAAAGATTTCCACGCTCGCATCCTCTACTTACATGATTCAGGACGCCATCTCGCAGGCCGACCTTATCATCGGAGCAGTGCTGGTGCCCGGCGCGGCTGCGCCTAAGCTTGTCACGCGCAGCATGCTCAAGGACGTGCCGAACGGTTCCGTGATAGTTGATGTGGCGGTTGACCAGGGCGGCTGCTTTGAGACCACGCATGCGACTACGCACTCGGAGCCGACATATTATGTTGAAGGCGTGCTGCACTACTGCGTAGCCAACATGCCCGGCGCAGTCCCGCGCACTTCCACGTTTGCCCTGACGAACGCGACGCTTCCTTATGCTTTGAAGCTGGCGAACCTTGGTTTCCTTGCCGCAATCGAAAGCGACTCGCATCTGAAAGAGGGCGTCAACACTTACGCGGGACATTGCACCTACGAAGCCGTGGCGAAAGATCAAGGGTTGGAGTACACGCCGATTGACCAGATAACAGGGGCGAGCAGGAGTTCAACTTCTGCGGCGACGCCAAGCAAATAAAGCTTCAAAATCGTAGACAAAAAAGAGGCTGCTTCTTGTCCTCAAAGGAAGCAGCCTCTTCTCTTTTTCACTCCGGGAAGTAGAGCGAACTCAAATTTATAAGGCCCTCAAGCCGCTTTCAGCAGCAGGCGTGCAATCGAGCCTGTCAGTTCCTCTGGCCTGACAGGTTTTGAAAGATAAACGTCGGCGCGGTCTGATTCCTCCTGCGAAGAGTCTGCGCGCTCAATTCCGCTTAAAAGTATGACCGGCAGTTGCGACATCTTCGGATGCCGCCGTAGGAAGCGGCACAACTCATAGCCGTTCAAGTGCGGCATGATTGCGTCCGTTACCACCGCGTCGGGCATATTTGAAAGCGCCGCCTTCATCGCCTCAAGTCCGTCTCCGGCAGAGATGACGGTGTAACCGGCTCTTTGCAGGATGACTTCCAGGTAGCGACGAATGGAGCGGTCATCTTCGACGAGTAAGATCGTACCGCGCGTGGAGCGCGGCTGTGTTACGGCAGGCGTCTGCGGCGAGATAGGCTGGCTGTTCGAGCGGGAATTTTCGTTAGGCGTGATCATCTGTCTCTCTTCGTTCGACCTCACTCTTCCTGGCGCGCGCTTGGGCTGAACAATGCCCCGCGCACGCTCCTTAGAATGGCAAGCCCCGTGCCTCATGCTGGAAGATAGAAGAGGTGAGCGTGCCCGAAAGGCGCGCTTTGAGCCTGAGGCGCTGAGTAATCCTTTACCGCTAAGCGATTTAGAAAATCCAGGCGCGGCTTTCCCCGGAAACTTGCGAGCCTTTGTGCCCTTGCCTGTATGGGCAAAATGCCCTGCTCTCTACCATTTTGCTCTGTCAGGACGGGTCAATTTGAAGACCTCTTCGGTCAAAGTGCAGCAGCATTCGGGAATTCAGTGGAAAGCGGAGGTTAAAGGCATGTCGGTAAGGATTAAAATTTAGTGATTAAACTTTAAGGTCAGGCTGCTCAGGTTTAAGTTTTAGCCGCTCAGACTTAAACCCAAGCCACTTACATTTAAGTCTGAGCGACTTGGATTTAAGTTCAAGTCGCTTGAACTTAAATCCAAGCGACCCAAACTTAAATCCGAGCCACTTAAACTTTAATAAAAGCGAGTCAAGTTTAAGTTTGAGCGGCTCAAACTTAAATCTGAGCGACCGGACTTTAAACCTTACCGACTTCGATTAAAGGGCAAATGACTTAATTTCTGTGCTCGGGAGCGGCCATCAATTCAACAATAGAGAGGCTTTCTGTTATACTCAGCCTTTTCGCCCTGTGGCTGCTCAAACGACTGGGTGTGACAGTGGGTATCAGAGATGTATGAATTCGCAGTGGCTCCGGCTGTGACGCAAATCAGGCGGCGCGGGGTCGAAATAGCAGAGGTCGAGCCGGAGAGCCTGGCCGCAGAGCTTGATTTGGAGGCGGGCGACCGCATCATCAAGGTCAATGGCCGTGTGGTGCGAGACTATCTGGATTTCCGCTTTCAGACGGGCGGCGAGACGGAGCTTGTCCTGGAGGTTCGCAAGCGAAACGGCGAAGACTGGGAGATTGAGCTTGAGCGCGACGAGGGCGAAGATTTGGGCCTTGGCTTTGAGCAGATAGTCCCCAGACAGTGCGCCAACGAATGCATCTTCTGCTTCTGCAAAGGCAATCCTGAAACCGCTCGCCCCTCTCTCTTCGTGCGCGACGAAGACATACGGCTCTCGTTTCTTTACGGCAACTACACCACGCTCACCTCTATCACGGAAGACGAGATGACGCGCGTCATAGAGCAACGCCTGACGCCGCAGTATGTCTCCGTGCATGCGACCGATTTGGACGTGCGCGCTCACCTACTAGGCGTTGACAGAAAACGCGCGGACATCTCTGCCAAGATGCGACGGCTGCTGGACGCACAAATTGAGATTCACGCGCAGGTAGTGCTCTGTCCTGAGATTAACGACGGCGCAACTTTAGAACGCACGATTGAAGATTTGGCTGCGGACTTTCCGCTTATCAAGAGCGTGGCGATTGTCCCTCTGGGGCTGACGCGCTACAACACGGACGAGCGCCTGACTCCCGTCACGCCCGAATTCTGCCAGCGAGTGATTCGTCAGCTTGAACCGATTCAAAGAAACTTGCGCTCACGCCTCGGCACGACCTTCGCTTTCCTGGGCGACGAGATTTACCTCAGAGCGGGCCAGAGCGTTCCGTCGCGCAGGCACTACGGCGACTACCCGCAGATAGAAGACGGCATAGG
This sequence comes from Pyrinomonadaceae bacterium, assembly GCA_014534425.1. Classification (GTDB taxonomy): domain Bacteria; phylum Acidobacteriota; class Blastocatellia; order Pyrinomonadales; family Pyrinomonadaceae; genus JACVRN01. The sequence continues at coordinate 20,584 of JACVRN010000014.1, read as the reverse complement.
AATGATCAGAGCCTTCGAGCATGATTTCAAAGCCCTGCGCCGTCGGCTCACGCGCAGAGCGCAAAGAGGTCGTGTTGCTCCCGGCCTTAATGCGACGGTGATGACGGGAACACTCTTTGCGCCCGTGCTGAAATCGCTGCTCGATGAGATGAATGAAAGCTTCGGCACAGAGCTTGACGTGGTGGCGGTCGAGAATCGTTACTTCGGCGGAGATGTTTCCGTCGCGGGGCTTCTCACTGGCTCAGATTACCTTGCGGCGCGCGATGCCGTGCGCGGCGAGTTCGTCGTCATCCCGTCTGCGTCCGTGAAGAGTGACGAGAAGATTATGCTGGATGGGATGAGCTTTGCGGAACTGGAGCGCGAGATGGGGCTTCCTGTGCGCGCTTTGGACTTCGCTTCGTTTGCGGCGATGTTAGAAGAACAGGCTGCCTGACAACAGTAATCTTTAAGAGCTACTCTTAGCCTTCTTATTGGCGCTGATGTACTGCTCAAGCTTTTTTCTATCCGGGTACTGCGGCTTCTTCTTTAGAAACTCTTCATACTCCTCGGCAGCCTTATCCTTCAACCCCGCAGCATTGTACAGCCACGCCAGGCGCAGATGAGCCTCCACCAATCCGAGCTTCGCAGCTTCGTTCAAATACGGTATGGCCTTGGAGCCTTTTTTGATTTGTAGATAGGCTTCGCCTAAAAGAAGATTCGCGCTCGCAGATTGAGGCTGCGCCTGCACGGCGCGCGTCAGTGGGTCAATGGCCTCAGCGAATCTTTTCTGTGACGCGCGCAGCCTGCCTAGATTTAAGAGCGCAAGGCCGAAGGTCGGTCTGACTTGTATGGCCGTCAGGTAAGCCTTCTCGGCTTCCTCAGGTTTGTCGTCGGCCAGGTAGATTGTTCCCAGTAAAGACCAGGCTTGAAAATCCTGCTTGTCGTTTTCAACTATTTGTCTGAGGAGCATGGCGGCCTCTGAATACTTCTTCTTCTCTGCCGCCTTCTGCGCCTTCTGGAAAAGCGACTTGTTGGCCGAAGAGCGCTCGTACGCATCTGCCGCCGAGATGATTCCCGTGATGGGCTTCGGCTCTGTCACTTTAGACTTCCACTGAAACTCAAAGTCCTGACGAAAGTCCGAGCCTATCGCGCCAAAGACCGAGATGCGCGTCCTTGTTACCTCACCCATCTCGCCTTCCACCACAAGGTCGTATTGACCTCGTTGCAGATTATTAAAGCGATAGCGCCCGCGATTGGTTACTACCTGTCGTCCAGTAATAGTGCCGCGTTCGTCATAAAGGATAACGGTGAGAGTCAGAGGGGCGGGCGTATCCGCCTGGCTATCGTCAATCTTAATGTCTCCCCAGATTGAGTAACTGCCCTCGTCCTGCGCCCTGGCATGAGACGCGCTGAAGCCTAAGAGCAGCGCCACAGTCAGAAGCAGGTAGACACTTCCGAGTGCCTTGCCTGTAATGAGTTCAGAGATTGTGTGTCCGGTCAATGCTGGTAGAGCTACCCGCTTAATCACTTCTTTCATCGCCCCGTCTCCAATGAAAAGTGTGAAGGCATTATGCAACATTGCGCGGTTAAAAAAAAGCAGGTAGTCGCAAGCGCCTTCAACATTCGAGTGCTGCACATAACTGTCGAACAATATTTTACCGAAAGAGCGCTGGCCCTATTGGACGGGGCCTGCAAGGCGCAAATCCCCTGTATAAGAGGCCGTAAAGTTGCTCCACGAATCTGGAGGCAAATCCGAAATCTTGTATATAGACGGCCAGATTTTGCTTGTTTTACCAATAAAATGATTAATTTACAGAATATTGTATAAGTGGAATGGATATTGCCTAGTTGCGATGTGTCTACTCCGTTGCGTCCCAAGTGATTGACGCTTTGTTAAGCCGATTTTCCCGGCCTCTCCGTGGAAATTGAAACTCTTAAGTGATGTTTGGTGGCGAGCGTTATCTATCGCTTTCAATGGGGGCAGCAATGCACTTCCCCATGCCGCTTTCAGCACTGATTGTTCAAGATGGGTTCACGCGAACGGAGCGGACAGATCCCAAGAGGGGCTCCATTTGAAAAAATTTAGATTATCGCCGCCTCGCCTCTATGCGGAGGCGGTGAAAGCGCAGGCCACAGTCCCCGGACTGGCGGCCCCCACCAGAACCAGGAGAGAGAAAAGAATGAATAAAGCATTTCCTTTACTGGTCATCTCGTTGCTGTTGCTTCTATGCCCGGCCTTAGCTCTGGGACAAGCGACTGCGTCATCGTCGGCTGTAACGGGAATCGTCACAGACCAAACCGGAGCAGTTATACCCGGCGCGACTGTGAAGCTTACCGATCCCAAGACCGGACAAGAGCGCACGACAACGACTAATGATCAGGGAGTTTATACGTTCACACAGGTTCCGCCTGGACGTGGATATACGCTTACCTTTACCAATACAGGCTTCCAGACTTTAACCATCACGGAGGTCGCGCTCGGCGTGGGTATCACAGAGACCCAGAACGCGCAGATGACGCCCGGTGAAGTAGGAGCTTCGGTGACGGTCACTTCGGGCGGCGAGACCACCCTGAACACGACCGACGCCAGTATCGGTAACGTCATAGACGAGCGTCGTCTACGTGAACTTCCGATTCAGATTCGCAACTCCCCGGCAGCCCTTATAGGCCTTCAGCCGGGCGTTGTCGGAAACAACGTCGGAACCGGCACGGCCAACCGCGTAGGTTCAACCACAGGCTCTCGCGCTGACCAGGGCAACATTACCGTGGACGGTATTGACGCCAACGATCAGGCGACGGGCCAGTTCGCTTCTACGGTCGGTAATGCTCCGATTGACTCCATTCAGGAGTTCCGCGCTGTCTCGACCAACCCGAACGCGGCTGAAGGCCGAAGCTCGGGCGGTCAGGTAGAGCTTATTACCAAGAGCGGTACGAACGATTTCTCTGGAAACGTTCGTGAGTACAACCGCACTTCTGCAACCGCAGCCAACAACTACTTCAACAATAGTCTTGGTCGTGACCCCGTCACCGGCAACCCGAAGGTTCCGACGCCGAAGCTCATCCGCAATCAGTTCGGCGGCTCGCTCGGCGGCCCGATCAAGAGAGACAAACTCTTCTTCTTCCAGGACGCCGAATTTCGTAAGGACATACAGGAAGTCTCTTACCTACGCATCGTTCCGCTTCCGCACTTCCGCGCAGGCGGCCTGGCGTATATTCGCTCCGGCAATAACAATGCTGGTCAACCATGCCCGACCAACGCCCGCCTCAATGGGCCGTCGCCGGAATGCGTGGTTACCCTGACGGCGGCGCAGGTCGCGGCGCTCGACCCGAGAGGCATCGGTGCCAGCCCTGCCCTCTTGCAGTTCATCAATGGCCGTTATCCGCTACCCAACGATTTGAGTGCGGGCAACGGCGTCAACACTGGCGGCTTCCGCTTCAATGCGCCTTCGACCAGAAACGACAAGACCTTCGTGACGCGCATTGACTGGAACGCAACCGACAGGCAGAAGATCTTCGGACGCTTCAACATCGCCCGTCGTCAACAGACCGACACGGTTAACACCGTGGCGGCGCAGTTCCCGGGAGACCCGGAAAGCGGTCAGATTATCGTCCGCGATTACTCTTGGGCAGTCGGCCACACCTGGGCCATCACCCCTGCGGTCGTGAACCAGGCGACGGTGGGTGCTTCCCGCTCCGGCCTGCTGTTCCCGTCTCCGTTCAAGCCCACCTTCCCGAACGAATACACATTCGGCTCCGGGCAGTCATCCGGCACTCTGCTCTCGGCTCCTTTCGCGGGCATAGACGAGCAGAATCGTTTCGTCACAACTCCGACGATTCGTGACGACGTGACGTGGACAAAGGGTTCGCACACCCTGTCGTTTGGCGGCGTCTTCAAGCCGATTAAGAACGTCACGGGCTTGACCAACGACTTCAATTTCGTGAGCATCGGCCTCGGCGGTTTAACGTCGACCCTCAACGCCTCGTTGAGGCCCGCCAACATCGGCGGCGGCTCGCGCACGACTAACTACGACGTAGCGTTCGCCTTCCTGCTGGGACGCTTCTCATCCATATCAACCAACTTCGTCTATGACGTTAACGGCACACCGAGCCCTCCGGGAACCGGAAAGACTCGTGACTTCCGTTACAACGAGTACGAAGCTTACTTCCAGGACAACTGGAGAATGCGTAGCGACCTGACGTTGACCTACGGCACGCGCTATCAGTATTACAGCCCGCCGTACGAGAAGAACGGATTCCAGGCTTGCAACGACATTGACTATAACAACCTGGTTAGCATCAGGTTCAGAAATGCCGCCAACGGAGTCGGCAATGAAACATCCGAGCCGTTCCTGCGCTACGACCTGTGCGGCAAGGGCAACAATGCCAAGGCTTTCTACGAGCCTGATTTGAACAACTTCGCTCCGAGAATCGCCGTCGCCTGGAACCCGTCCTTCAAGGATGGATTCATGGGCAGCATTTTCGGTGACCGCAAGACGGTTGTCCGCCTTGGCGCGAACGTTCAGTTCGATCGTATCGCCAGCGCCGTCACGTTCATTCAAGACCAGATCTCTTATCTGTTCGACAATAACGCGACCCGCCAGTTCGGCAGTCCTGTGAGTGCTACGACCGCTCTGTTGAACGACCCGCGTTTCGGCGGAATCAACGTTCTGCCTATACAGAACGTACCGCCGACGATTACCCGTCCGATCACGCCTTTCGTGGACGCGTTCGGGTTCCCGACCGGTAACGAAGAGTCTGCGACCAACTATGCTATAGCGCAGAACTTCAAGACGCCGTACAGCATCCAGTACAGCGTAGGCTTCCAGCGCGAACTGCCTGGCAACTTCCTGATTGACGTGTCATACGTGGGACGTCAGGGACGCCAGCTCTTCACGCAGGCCGATGCCGCGCAGATTCTGGATTTCAGAGATCCTGCTTCTGGTCAGACCTTGCAGCAGGCTTTCAATCTGATTCAGGCTCAGGCGCTTGAGCAGATCAGAACTTCGGTCAATCACACGATCAATGCTGCGACCATTACGCCGCAGCCGTTCTTCGAGAACCAGATCAACGCTGCGGCTATCAGGTTCTTTGGTGGAACCTGCCAGCAGGTCTTCGGCGTCACCTGTACGCGCTTGATGGTCGCCAATACGGCGTCACTGATACCGATTGGTGACCTCTCTGACACGGTCTCGTTCTTACAGGCGGTTGGCTTGCTCAATCCGAACGTTGGACTGAGCGGTCAGTTTGCTACCAACGCCTACATCACGAATCTGGGCTCCTCCAGCTACAACGGCATGCTCGTAAGCGTACGCCGTCGTTTCGCTCAGGGACTCCAGTTCGACTTCAACTACACCCTGTCGCATGCGATTGACAACCAGTCCAGCATTGCGAACACGGTGTTCGGCGGTCTGGTTTGTGACATCCGCAACCTGCGCGTCTGCCGTGGAAACTCCGACTTTGATATTCGCCACCTCGTGAACGCGAACTTCATCTACGAGCTTCCTTTCGGCAAGGGACGCATGTTCGCCTCAGACGCTAGCGGCGTCCTGGAGAACATTGTCGGTGGTTGGACGGTCACAGGCATCTTCACTGCTCGCAGTGGATTGCCCTTCAACCTGACCACCAGTTCCTTCCCTGTCGGCTTCGTTTTCAACAGCCCGGCAGTCATCACCGGTGCCAATCCGACTGACTTGATAGGACAGATTAACACCACGGGTAGCGGTCAGGTTCAGTTCTTCCAGAATCCGACGACGATTTTCGAATCAATCAACCCGTTGGCTGGCGCAGTACGTAACCCGTTCGGCGGGGAAATCGGCAACCGTAACGTTCTTCGCGGGCCGAGCTTCTGGAACGTAGACCTGGCCGTCTTGAAGAACTTCAAGATGCCCTGGTCGGAGAACCACAGGCTGCAGTTGCGTTGGGAAATGTACAATGCATTCAACCACACCAACTTCGCCCTGCCGTCAACGAACATCAACTCGTCTGCAGGGTTTGGGCTGATAACTGCGACTGCGAATGCGGCCCGCGAAATGCAATTTGCAATTCGCTACGAATTCTAGTCTGTAGCACCCACATGTAGATTATTACTTGCGTCTCACGACGATTGGGCTTTCGGGATAATCCCGAAAGCCCAAATTTTTTTTTGCCCGCACGTCGACAAGGCTAGAGGCCGAGCTAATCAAAGCGTCTTTGTGATAAATTTTGTGTACCATGCTTAAGGGGCTTTTCTGTGGCGGGGGCGCTTTGATTCTTTTATCGAACGCGCTATTTGTAGACTGGTATGACGGGAGATAATCAACTATCGCTGGTGCCGCTCGGCGCGGGCGACCTGATTGACCGCGCGGTCAGATTGTACCGGCGTCATTTCATGACGCTCGTGAGGATTGCCGCGCCGCCCGTGGTGGTCTCCGCAGTCGGCTGGGTGCTCTTGAGCGTAGGCTGGCGCGAAGCGCAAGTGACGGCAAACGAAACGTCGCTCCTCATCTATGTTCTATCCGCCATCGCGGGCTTCCTGATTTGGGTCACGGGGCTGCTGTTAAGCGGCGTAGTCCTTGGAGGCGCGACGCGAAATCTGGTCGCGCATCTTTTGATGAATGAGCCTGTGTCCGTGCGTACGACCTATCGCAACGTGCGCGCAAAGTTCCTGCCTCTGCTCGGCGCAACGCTGCTGGTGGGCCTGCTTATCTTCCTCTTCCTGATACTGTCAACAATCGTCCTCTACATAGTAGTCATCTTTGCGATGCTGGCTTCGTTGGCCTTTGCACAGATTGCCTGGTGGCTGGCGACTATCGTGGCCGTGTTCGGGATTCTTCTGGCCGTGGCGTGCGCGCTCTGGGTCTTCTTCTTTCTGGCGGGGCGCTTTGCTTATGTTCCGCAGGCGATGATGGTCGAAGGCAAGGGCGTGTTCGACGCCATCAGCCGCAGCACTCAACTGGCTTCGGGCAACGTCAGGCGGCTGGCTGCGGTGACTATCTTCACGACGTTTGCGACCTATTCGACGCTGATGATTCTTCTGGTTCCGCTAGGCTGGTACGGCTACCTGAACGGCATCAATCTGTGGAACTCCGAGAACTGGCCCGCGTGGTACGCCATAGGCTACAGCGTGCTCCTGCAATCAAGCTCTATTTTGTTGATGCCGGTTTGGCTGCTGGGGCTTTCGCTGCTCTACGTGGACGAGCGCGTGCGGCACGAAGGCTATGACGTGGAGCTAATGGCCTCGCGCCAACTGGGAGAGATGCCCAAGGTAGGCGGAGGGCGTGCAGCACCTTACGCGCCCGCGCTCGTGACGGATGAAACCCCCATGCTTCCTGTTCAAGACGCCCCCCCTGTCAAATGGTCTCCGGGGTCTACGCTCGGTCTTAGATAAGCGAAGAGTGAAAGACGCAAACCTTCAAACTGTGCCGCAACACCCGTCGTTAAGGGCAGAGCGACAAAGCTTCGCTCAAGAGAGTCGGCGCGTGCGCTCGCCTTTGCGCGGCTTCGCCGGAATGTTGTGCACAGCGTTTTTCATCATCGTGTGCGCTGAAGCTGCGCTTGCCATTCCGCTCAACGATTATCACGAGCACGTGCGACGAGCAATCATCACTCTCGGCTCAATCGGGACAACGATGCAGGACGAAGAGTACAGCTTCGAGCGCGAAAGGTCTGTGGAGGCTGCGGCCATCAGAGAGGTGCGAAGGCTTCTTCCGGCGGACGAGACAATCGAATGGCAGGGCGGCAACTTGCGCGTGGACAATAGCTGGCTCAAAGAAGCGCTGGATAATTATGAGCGGCTGCCTGCGGGCGACCCCAGGCGAGTGGAACAGGCCGCGCGCATAGCCGAGCGACTTCAGGCCATTGACGAGCGTTTGTCAGAAACGGAGCGCGCTGGCGCAAAGACGATTAATAAAGAGGAAGAGAAGGCGCGGCTGGCAGCAATCCTGCGCCGCGATGAATACAACCGCCAGGCCCCGGAAGGCAACGCCATCACGCGAATCTTAAAGCGCATACGCGAATGGTTCAGGAGTCTCTTTCCCAGAAGAGAGGTTACGGACGCGCCTCAGAGAGAGAGCCGCGCCGTCAACAGCACCGCGCAAATCATAGTCATTCTCTTATCTCTGGCCGTCATCATTTTCATCGCATCCAGGTTCCTGCCGCGCTTCCTGCGCCGCGATATGAGGAAGCGCAAGCCCAAAAAGAGAGGCCCGCGCGTGGTGCTTGGCGAACAATTGAGCGCTGATGAAAGCTCCGCAGACCTGCTGGCCGAAGCCGAACGGCTGGCGCGCGAAGGCCATCTGCGCGCGGCGATTCGCAAAGGCTACATAGCGCTCCTGTGCGAGCTTCATGACCGCAAGCTGGTGCGGCTGGAACAACACAAAACCAATCGAGACTACCTGCGCGCGGTTCAATCGAACCAAACGCTCTACGAAGAGATGAAGCCCATGACCGCAAGCTTCGAGAATCATTGGTACGGATTCACAGACCCGACCGAATCCGACTGGCAGGATTTTCGCACGCGCTACAAAAAAGCAATACAGCAGTGATGAGTCCATGCGTCAGTACTTAATCATCATCGTCACGGCTGCTCTGGTCGTCCTAGTGCTGGTGGGGATTAACGCCGCAAGCTATGTGGAGATAGAGGAGACGCCGGATTCCGAGTACACGCCGGATCGCTCCACCTATAACGGGCGGGCCACGGGCACGCGTGCGCTCTTCGATTACCTGCACGAGTCCGGTTACAAGGTCGTGCGCTGGCGCGAGCAGCCGGAGAAATTGTTGTCGGCTGGAACGGTCAGGCCCGGAACGTTCGTCGTCGCAGGCCCTACGCGCATCCCCTTTGAGCCGGAGGAGATTAAAGACCTCCTGCAATGGGTAAAGAGCGGCGGTCGTCTGATAGTCGTTGACCGTTCACCAGACCAGCGCATCCTGCCGCCTTCGGGACAGTGGCGCGTGACGCTTGAGCTTCAGAATTATCCTACGCCCGACGCGCGCTCATCCAACCCGGACGAGATGACTGCGGGAGTTCCCCTGGCACGCGCAACTCAACCCACAGCCTTTACGGCAGGCGTGGATTCTGTGCTGGCTTCGCGCTTTGCCGCCACCATTAAAATCTTTGCTGTCGAAGAGACCTCGCACGCAGGCACCAGGCACCGGAAAGATGAGGAGACGGACGATGACGATTATGACTTGAGCGGACGAAGCAGCAGCCGTCTCTTGCAAACAGAGCCTCCGCCGGTTGTGCTGCGAAAAGACCCCCGCTCAAGCGCTACAACTTCTTCCACAGCGCCCGAAGCGTCGCCCGCGCCCGTCGTTCATCTGACAGACGCTCGCGCCACCCTGCTGGCCGATTACGGTTACGGCGCGGGCCGCATAGTCATACTGAGCGACCCTTTCATCATAGCCAATAGCGGCATCAGTCGTGCGGACAACTTGCACCTAGCCGTCAACATCATCGGCGCGGCGAATGACCTCATAGCCTTCGACGAATATCATCATGGCCGCGCAACCACTCACAATCAGCTTCTCTCTTACTTTGCGGGCACCCCTGTCATAGCCATGCTCGGCCAGTTGGGTTTAATCATTCTGGTCGCTGTCTGGACTAGCGGGCGCAGGTTCGCCCGTCCGCTCCCGCTTCCCTCTGTTGACCGCCGCTCAAAGCTTGAGTTCGTAGCCTCTATGGCGGAATTGCAGCAGCGCTCGCGCGCATATGACCTGGCTATCGAAAACATTTACTTGCGGACGCGCAGAGTGCTGGCGCGTTACGTGGGGTTGGACAGCAATGCGCCGCGCGCCGAGATTGCAGAGCGTGTGGCCGCGCGCTCTGCAATCAACCGGCAGGAGTTGGAATCACTCATGCGCGAGTGCGAGGATGCAATGGCCGGCGAACCCCTGAGCGCACGCCACGCACTCCTACTGGTCTCAAAACTCAGAGAGGTCGAGCGCACGCTCGGCCTACGCATGCGCTCGCGCGAAATCAAGCAGGCGAAGGAGAGATGAATCTTTGCCTTTTGACTTATCTAACGTAATATCTTGATGCTTGTTCATAGCTTCAGAGAATCGAAAATCGAAAACTTCAAATGCCACTAGAATACGTCTCCTCAACTACTGAGCACATCCTGACGGAGCTAAGGAAAGTCGTCGTCGGGCAGGCGGAAGTCATAGAGCAGATTTTAATAGCTCTCTTTGCGGAAGGGCACACGCTCATTGAAGGCGTGCCGGGGACTGCGAAGACCCTGACGGTCAAGACGCTGGCCCGCATCATAGGCGCGCAGTTCAACCGCATACAGTTCACGCCCGACCTCATGCCTTCGGACATCACGGGCACGAACGTCTTCAACGTCTCGACTTCGGACTTCACGTTGCGTCGCGGCCCGGTCTTCACGGACATTCTTCTGGCGGACGAGATTAACCGCACGCCGCCGAAGACGCAGGCGGCGCTACTGGAAGCGATGGAAGAGCGACAGGTGACGATTGACGGCGACCCGCACCCGCTCTCGCCCATCTTCACAGTGCTTGCGACCGAAAACCCGATTGAGTACGAAGGCACGTACCCTCTGCCCGAAGCTCAGCTTGACCGCTTCCTCTTAAAAATCCTGCTCGACTATCCATCCGAACAGGACGAGCAGGAGATAATCGCGCGTTGGGACGCGGGCTTCAACGCGCGCCGTCTTGAGCAGGTCGACATACAGCCTTTGAGAGAGCCGGACGCAATCATGCGCTGCCGCTATGAAGTCAGGAACGCGCGCATGGAAAGCGGTGTGCAGCGTTACGTCGTGGATATAGTTCGACGCACGCGCTCGCATCCTTCCGTGCTTTACGGCGCAAGCCCGCGCGCAGCCGTGGCGCTGCTGCTCTGCTCTAAAGCTCTCTCGGCTATACGCGGGCGCGAGTTCTCCACGCCGGATGACGTGCGCGACATTGCGCGCCCCGTTCTGCGTCATAGATTGAGCTTGAGAGCGGAGGCGGAACTAGACGGCGCGACCCCTGACGCAGTGATTACGGACATCCTTCAGTCCACAGAAGTTCCTAGATAATGGATAAATAAACGAAGCTTCGTAAGCCCGTATTTATTGCTTGAAACCGCAATTTGTCGTAGGCATACTACGCCCGTTTAACTCCCCAAATTACTGTGACCGAAAGTTTCAAGCGGAGGGCATGAGTGTCATGAAGAAGCTGACCTGTTTACTTCACAAGCTTGCATTCACTTTTCTATTCAGCATTGCGCTTGTCTCGCTCTGCACGAGTTTTCGCGCGAGCGCGGCTGCTGATAAGATGAAGCCCGAAGATGTTGTCTCGAAACATCTGGCTGCAATCGGCGCGGACGAGGCGCGCACGAGTTTGAAAACCATGATTGCCATCGGAACTGTTGACGCCACGTTTCGAGGTCGCGGCATCAGCAAGATTTCCGGCACGTCTCTCATAGCCTCGGACGGCGACAAAAATCTAATAAGCCTGATTTTCAATAACCCTGAGTACCCGTTCGAGCGCATAGGCTTTAACGGCGACCGCGTGACGGGCGCTGAGATTCGTCCGGGCGCTCGCACGCCGCTCGTAAATTTTCTTCTGGGCTATGACACAATCATCAGGCAGGGCTTGCTCGGCGGCACGCTCTCGACCGCCTGGCCGCTTCTGCATCTGACGGAAAAGAACGCCAAGCTCGAGTACGGCGGCTTGAAGAAGATAGAGAACAAACAGGTGCACGAGCTTCGATACCTTCCGCGCAAAGGCGGCGACATCAAAATCAGTCTCTTCTTCGACGCAGAAACTTTCCAGCACGTACGCTCGGAATATCGCAAGACGATCGCGGGCCAGATGGGGACAAGCCCGGACGCTTCTTCGAGCGCGGGCGCAGAGACGCGCTACAAGATGGTGGAAGAGTTCGGCGACTTCAAACAGGAAGGCAATCTCAACCTGCCGCACGATTACAAGCTGTCATTGGTGATAGAGAATCCGAGCAACTCCATGTCGTTTGAATGGATAATGAAATTCACGCGGTTCACCTTCGGCCAGGCCATAGCCGAAAAAGAGTTCTCTTTAGGTTAACCCGAAACCGGCAAGCATGCGTTTTGTTTTCACCAGACTCTTTTACATACTGCTCTTCGCGGGGCTGATTCCGCTTTCGCTTTCGTGGAGCCAGCCCGCGATGCGCTGGGCTACGCTTCTTTACGACGTGGCGTTGTTCGCTGCCGCCATACTGGATGCGCGGCTGAGCCGTCTGCCCGCAGGCTTTGCCGTCAGGCGAGAGTTCGGTGGCCGCTTCGCAGTCGGCGCGGAAACAGAGGTGCGCGTCCACTTACTCAATCACAGCCCGCGCTCTCTTACTCTTCAGGTAAAGGACGAGTATCCGCCGCTCATGATTTTACGCGGAGCGCGTGAGGCGCGCTTGCGTGTGGAAGCGCAAAGCTCTGCGACGCTCATCTACAACCTGCAACCTCCGAAGCGCGGGCGTTACGAGTTCGGGAAAACGGCCCTGCGTTATCTTTCGCGGCTCGGACTCGCCTGGGTGCAGACCGCGCTCGGCGAAAACGACATCGTCAAGGTTTATCCAAACATAAGGCGTGCGCGCGAGGCCGAGTTGAAAGCCCTGGGCGCTCGCTCTCTGGTAGCGGCGCATCGCAAGACTTCATGGCGCGGCGAAGGGAGAGAGTTTGAGTCCTTGAGGGATTACGTGCGGGGCGACGAGTTAAGGCACGTTTCATGGACGGCCACGGCGCGGCGCGGCAAGCTTACCACGCGACAGTATCAGATAGAGCGAGACCAGACGATACTGATTGCGCTGGATGCGGGGCGCTTGATGACGGCGCGCATAGAGCAGGAGACGAAGCTGGATTCTGCCGTTCACGCCACGCTCGCTTTGATGAGCGCGGCGCAGCGCGGCGGAGATAATTCAGGGTTGGTCGTCTTCGGTCGCCGCATCAAAAGCTATCTGCCACCAAAGCGCGGGCGCGAGCATCTGGACGCGGCGCTCGAAGCGCTTCACGCCGTCGAGCCTGAAATGATTGAGCCGTCCTACGCACGCGCCTTTGAATTCATAGCCATCAACTGCAAGAGACGCGCGCTCGTAGTCGTCCTCACAGACCTGGTTGACGAAGAAGGCTCGCGCGAACTTCTCTCTTCCCTGAAACTCCTGCGCCCGCGACACCTGCCGCTCGTGGTCACGATTGGCGACCGAGACCTGCGCGCAGCCGTGCGCGACGAACCTGCAAGCATCCCGGAGCTTTTCACACAATCCGTAGCCGAAGAGATTCTGCACCAGCGCGAAGCCGCCCTGCGGCTGGTAGAGTCACAGGGCGGCCTCGCGCTCGACGTAACCTCGGCCACACTCGCCCCCTCGCTCCTGGAAACCTACATCCGAGTCAAAGAGCACGGCCTTTTGTAAGAGAAGGATGAATTAAACTACCTCTACTTCTATTCTCACCACAGGGGAGCCATTGTTCTCGAACCAGCAGACGTACTCGCTGACGAGGTCGAATTCCAGCACGTAATTTCCTACGGGCGGGGCCGGGATTGAAGCCTCGAAGGCTACGGTTTCGCCCGGCTGTACGGGATGGCCTTCGCCGTGTGTAAGCAGGTGGCGAGAGTAGTCACGATTGATTAGAAGACCGTCCGAGCCGAGCAGGTGTGTGCCCATGTGAACAGGCCCTCTGAATGCTGAAGTCGGAAGCCAGATGCTCGTCCCCGTATTCTTCACAGTCACGGAGGCGCGGAAAGGCTCGCCTTCAGTAGTCCGCCTTGATTCCATCTCGACTTTGATTTCAGCAGAAAGACCCGCGCGCTGGCGGCTGTCCATAAATTTTGCTTCGCCTTTACGCAGGAAGAAGATTCTGTGATGCTGCATGTAGGCGCGCATCGCGGACGCGTACCTCTCGTCCAAAGCGCGCCCGTTCATGCATTCGTCAAACTCGTCCAGGCTGAGCAGAAATATTCCGGGGTTGAAGACCGAAAGCTTTATGTCCGTGAAGCCTGCGGCCCTGGCTGTTTCCCAAATCTCTCGGACGTTGATGTCGTTCTCAATCACCTGATGCATACGCATCTCGTATTGCGCCTGCGGAGTTCTGGAATGATTCGGGCCGGGTTCGGAAAAGGCCGCGACGCCGCCCTCCTTGAGCACCCGCGCCATCTCTTTCAAGACCTGTTCGGTGTTGGCTATGTGATGAAAAGCATCTATGCAAAGGATGCGGTCTATGCTCTCGTCAGGCAACTCCACCCTGTAGCCGTCAAAATGCAGAAACTTAGGCTCCGGCTGATTGCCGAAGACCGTGTGGCGACGATAAAGCTCCTGCCCGATTTTAAGAGCGGTCTCGGAGACATCCAGCGCCGTCACCTCGCAGCCAAGCTGCGTCAAAAGATGCGAAGACCAGCATGTGCCCGCCCCGAAATCCAGAACGCTCATCCCGGGCGCGAGCGACAGCACTTGCAGGACGTGCGCGAAAGAGACCAGAAGCTCCGGCGTCTCTATGATGTCCGCGAAGGGCTTCGCCAGGTGATGCTCCCAACTCTCAAGCTGCGCGAAATAGTCTTCCGCCGTCTTGTTAAGCTCTTCGACGCTTAAAGCTTTTATCAGTTGCCGCACATCAATCATGACGTTTGATAAACTTTGCCGACGCCTGCCGCGCTCTCACCTTGCGCGCCCTCTGCTTTCACGTCACGCCCGGCCAGCAGAAGATAAGACCAGAGAGCAATGCCCGTCATGATGCCTATGCTGAATTTGAGGACGGGGCTGGTGGGCGCGGGCGAGATGAAGCCTTCTATGAGTCCGGCTATGACCAGAAGCGGCGCGCAACCCCCGATTAAGCGTACGGCTTCAAGGCCGCGAGCCTTCAACGCGTCGGCGCGGGAAAGGTCGCCGGGAACGAGTATCGCAAGGCCGAGCATCATGCCTGCGCCACCGGCTATGAAGATACACGAAAGCTCTATTACGCCGTGGCCTATCATGAAGGTGACGAGGTCGTTGCCGAAGCCCGCGCGATATGTGAGAGCCAGCACGGCTCCTATGCTCGCGCCGTTCATAGCCATGATGTAGAGCGTGCCTATGCCGAAGAGCGCGCCGTAGGCGAAGGCCAGAAAGGTGACGCCTATGTTGTTGGTCAAAATAGCGCTTGAGCCTACCTGGTTGGCTTCGTTCAAATCTTCCCACCAATGATTGCGCGTCTCTATGTTCATCTGCCGCCAGATGGGAGAGATGCCCGCAAGCTCTGAGAACTCCACGTCCTGCCAGGTGCCCAAAAAGCCTATGACGCCAAAGACCATAAAGACCGCGAAGCTGGCAGCCGTGTAACGCCAGGTGTCTCTGAAGGTGCGCGGGAAATCGCGCGCGAAGAAGTTGCGTAGTCGTCGCGGAGCCTGAGCGTCGGCGCGATAAATGCGCCCGTGCGCTCGAATCACAAGGCTGTTCAGGTAATTGATTAAACGCGGGTCGCGCGACTCCGCACGCGCGATTGCAAGGTCTGAAGCCGTGCGCCTGTAGATGCGTCCAAGCTCGCGCACCTCTTCGCGGTGAAGCCGCCTGAGCGAAGAGCTATCCAGCAGCGACAGCAAATCCTCAAGACGCTGCCACGCTCCCTTTCGCTCCGTGATGAATCGTTCCTGTATCCTGTCCGGCATAACTATTGTCCCAGCTTTAATATTTCAAATTGTAGCATTACATGATAAGAATAAGGGATGGCTCTCAGGACGGCCTTCGCCTTTATTTCTCTTCTGGCGCTCATGAATCAGACTAGCCTTTCTGGAAATGAAAAGCCTAGGCCGCGTGCGCGTGAGGCGGGCGTGATTGTAGGCATCCTGCCCACCGGCAGGCTCAATGCCATTACGGACGTGAAGGGCGTGCGCGTCGGCCACTCGACCCTGATACGTGGCAAGGACGTGCGAACCGGCGTGACGGCCATACTTCCGCACGAAGGCAATCTCTTTCAGGAGAAGGTTCCGGCTGCCGTCTTCGTCGGCAACGGCTTTGGCAAGCTGATGGGTTCCACGCAGGTCAACGAGCTTGGAGAGATTGAGACGCCGATTCTTTTGACCAACACGCTGAACGTCCCGCGAGTGGCCGACGCGCTCATTGAATGGATGCTCGCGCTCCCCGGAAATGAAGAGGTGCGCTCCGTCAACGCTCTGGTCGCGGAGACGAACGACGGGTTCCTGAACGACATACGTGGCCGCCACGTAGGGCGCGAAGAGGTCTTTGCAGCGCTTCGTTCGGCGCGCGACCGCGAGGTTGAAGAAGGCTCAGTGGGCGCGGGCACCGGCACTATGGCCTTCGGCTTCAAGGGCGGAATCGGGACAGCCTCTCGCGTCTTGCCACAAACTTTGGGCGGCTACACGGTCGGCGTGCTGGTGCAAACAAATTTCGGCGGAGTGCTTTCGATTAACGGCGCTCCGGTCGGAAGAGAGCTTGGCAACTATTATCTGAAGGACAAGCTGGAAGGACAGAAGACAGGGCGCGGTAAAGCTGAAACTCAACTGCAACCCGACCGTGCGGACGGCTCTATCATCATAGTCGTGGCGACGGACGCGCCCGTTGATGCAAGGAACTTGAAGCGCATGGCGGCGCGTGCGATGCTGGGACTCGCGCGCACAGGCTCGCCCTCTACGAACGGAAGCGGCGATTACGTCATAGCCTTCAGCACGCAGAATCGCGTTCGCTCGCAGGACGAGCGCCGCATGGTTCAACTCCTGGGCAACGAGGCCATGTCGCCGCTCTTTCTGGCCGTGGTCGAAGCGACCGAAGAGGCTATCTACAACTCGCTCTTTCGAGCTACAACTGTTGAAGGCCGCGACGGCCACCGCGCGGAAGCCCTGCCGATTGACCGCACGCTTGAGATTCTCAAAAAGTATAACGCGCTCACGCCTGCTAAATAAGCTTTCATTATCGAGCAAGAACTCTTCAGCAGTGATCCATCTCAAGCTCGCGCCAGTTCTTCAGCATTTGTTCAAACACCCTGTAGTCGTCTTTGTGAGTATAGATGGACGAGCGCAGCTTTATTGAGTAGATAATCCCTACCTCGTCTTCATACGAGTTATCTTTTCTGAGCGTGACCACGGCGTCTTCAATCATGGTCTCGCCGGTAGACTTGTCCGTGTACTGCGCCCTGTAACGTAGCGCGGCGCGTTTGCCCAGGCGCAGGCTCTTGCGCTCCAGCAGAACTACGCTCTCTCCGTACTCTTCCCTGAGATAATTAAGCTCTGCGGTCGCGGCTTTAGTGGTCGAGTCTAAAAATGCTGAGTCATAGCTTCCGTCAACGTAAATCACAGCGTTGTAGTCCGACAATATTCTTGCCACGAAGCCGTGATTCGGCGCTGGCGCTGGCGCTCGCATAGCCTGTACCTCTGCGGGAATCGTCACCGCGTACAGGTATTCGTCATTGGTATACTCGCCGTCCAGAAGCTCGCACAGACCGAAATCTTTATCCTGAACGCAGTTCTCGCAAGCGGGTTCCCAAGAGTTCTTTGCTCTGTATTCGGGCGTGGAGAAAGTAAACGGGGGTTGTGAAATGGGCGGGGCGGCCGCCTGGGCAGAGAGTGTCGTTTCAGGAGTAGGTTGTTTTGGCATGAAGAGGAAGGCCGCCGCCTCCGCATAAAAATAGAAGGCCGTTAAGCCGACTATAAAAGTAGAGAAAGCAACAAGGAGCAGCACCACTTTGCGAACTGTTTTTCTAAATACGATTCTCATTAAGAGCCTCCAAATTTCAGAAAAAGCGCTTCCATCTTTGTTCACAAACTCAAATGCTCTGGCCGTGATTATCTGGTAGAGAGGGAAAAGAAGTTTAGGACGGAGCCAACAGCAGGCGCGCGTGCCAGCCGTTAGAGGGAGCGGCGCACCTCACCTTGCGCCAACTGTGGTTAGCCACATTGATTGACGACAAAAGATAATAGATGTTAGGCCGCAAGGATTAGTGATAGGATTCGTCACAGTTTCATCACCCGCGCCGCCAAGCGAGCGCGGTTTTTCGGGTAGAGCTTTTATGTCCATTCTGATTGCCGAAGACAACGTGGCGCAGCGACATTACCTGCGCGAAGTTCTGGAGCGGGAGTTCGCCGAGCACGCGCCCGTGCTTGAGGCGGGCGATGGCGAGAAAACCGTCGAGCTTGCCTTAAAGCACCGTCCGGCGCTCTGCGTGCTGGATATACAGATGCCTCAACTGTCGGGCGTCAAGGCGGCCCGCGCCATCTGGCGCGAGTATCCGGGCGCGCGAATCATCTTCTGGACTCAGTTCGCGCACGAAGTCTACATAAACGAGTTACGCAAGATAATTCGCTCCGTGGAGCCGCAGCCCGCCTACGGCTTCATACACAAGAACAATCCCGAATCCCGCTTCCTGCGCTTCGTCGCAGCCGTTCTCGAAGACGGAGCCGACATGATTGACCCTGCGTTTAAGGATTCCTTCAAGCGACCGCTCCTGACGGAGTTCGAGGCCGAAGCTCTCTATTACCTAGCGCTAGGCTTGTCCAACTGGGCCATTGCGCGAAAGTGCAGCCTCTCTTTGCGCGGCGTGGAAAGCCGGCTTGCGACTTTGTACGAAAAGCTCTTCGCCTACACGCCCGAAGGCACGCCGCACGAGGCTTACGACAAGCTCGCCTACAACACCAGAACGCGCGCCTTCTTCGAAGCCTTGAGGCGTGGCCTTCTCAACAGCGACGAGTTGGAAAAGGCTGCGGGCGAGTTGGAAGGATGGATTGAGCGCGACCGCAAGAAATATCTTTATGAAGAGACAGGGCGCGGAGGCAAGCGCTGACAAGCCTTTAAATCATCTGAAGCCGCACGAAAGAGATGCTCGTTTAGTGCGGCTTCGTGCGTCTTCGCGCTTTTCTTTCAGAGTTCGACTGCTTCTGATAATCGTTAGCGCGCTCGCGCTCTTCTTAGCTGTTTCGCTCAATCGCTCGTCCGCTCAAAAGCAGAGCGAGGACGCACAAACCTTTAGGCCGAACAATCTTCATCAGTGGGGCGCTGTGACGCTCTTTCATGGTCTGCCGTCCGACCGCGTGCGCGCGATTGCTCAGACGCCGGACGGCGCTATGTGGTTCGGCACGGACGGCGGGCTTGCTCGCTACGATGGTCGCCGCACGCAGGCCATAGTCTCGGAAGGCTTACAGGGCGGGCGCGTGCTGTCGCTCCGCGTGGATTCAACTGGCGCGCTCTGGGTCGGAACGGAAGAGGGCGCGAGCCTCTCTGCGGGCGCGGGCTTTCGCCTTATCAAAGAGACGGAAGGCAAAGCCATCAAGGCTATTATCACGCCCGAACATGGTCGAACGCTGCTGGCTACGACCGAAGGCATAGTCTTCGATTGCCGCACGCTGGGCGACGGCTCGCTCGAAGTTAAAACCATACCGAACGAGCCGCTTCAATCGGCGGATGAAACTCGCAGGGGCGCGCTTGAACTGACAAGCCTTGCCAGCGTCAAGGGCGAGATTCTGGCTGGCACGCACACGCGCGGGCTGCTGAGCATAGACGCAGACGGCGCACGCGTGATTGAGAGCCGCCCAAGGGCTTACTTCGTAGAGTCTCTGGAAGGAGACGCGCAGGGCAATCTTTGGATGGGCGCACGCGCTAAGCCTACGGAGAGCGGTCTTTATCAAGCGCGCGACCGCTCGCATCCGGTGCGTGTCGGTGAAGCATTGGGAACGGTTTCGGCTCTGGCGGCGGACGGCTCTGGCGGCGTCTGGGCTGGCAGCGAAGGGCAGGGCGTCTACCATTATCGCTCGTCTAATTCCTCTGGCCGAGAGCGCTTTACTTTCGAGAACACTTCGGGCGGCCTGCGCTCGAACAGCATCTACGCCATCTTCATTGACCGCGAGGGCGTCATCTGGTTCGGCACGGACAAGGGCGTGTGCCGGTATGATTCTCGCGCCCTGAGAGTCGAGACCATCAGCGACGAGCGCGCGAGCAACTTCGTCCGCACGCTCTTTCAAACTTCAAATGGTCAGTTGTTTTCGGGAACGAATCGCGGGCTGTTCGTCTCGGACGCAGCAGGGAACGGCTGGAAATCTATCAGCAAGCTTTCGCGCAGCACTGTCTACGCCGTGGACGAAGGCGCGGATGGGCGGCTTCTGGTCGGAACCTCCGGCGGTCTTTATGCGAGTGACGTGAACGCGCGAGACGTGACGGGTGAAACGAATTTCACGGCGGTCGAAGGCGAGAGCATAGAAGGAAGCTCAAGCGACAGCGTGCGTTCTATAGTCAAGTTCCGAGGGCAGAGCTACATCGCAAGCTTTGGTCGCGGGGTCGAGCGCGTAGACTTTGAGCGCCGCGCGCTTCTATGGCCCGCGAGCGCAGGCGCTCAAGGTACGCGTGAAGTCGTGAGCCTCTACGCGGACGGCGACGCAAGTCTGTGGATAGGAACGGCTCAGGGCGATGTCGTGCGCTTTGACGGCCAATCAGTATCAACCGTTCCGGGGCTTGAGGCTCTGAAGGGCAGCGCCGTCTGGGACATTCAAAGAGTCGGGGACAACTTTTTATGGATAGCTTCGGCAAAGGGTCTCTATGCTCTGCGTGACGGGAATCTGGCGAGGGTCGCGCCCGATTTGGACGTGAGACGCCTCGTCGCTGCTTTCAATGAAGGCGAGGGAATGTCGGTCTGGTGCGCGACCGCCGGAAGCGGCCTGCTGAAAGCTCTCATCACGGACAGCTTCGGCG
>JACVRN010000303.1 GCA_014534425.1 Pyrinomonadaceae bacterium | reverse complement strand
GTGCAGGGCGAGAAGGCAAAGGCGTCGGCGTCGGAGCAGGGTCGGCAGCCGTCGCGGGTGTCTCTCTATTGATCGCTTCCCTGACGGCACCGGAGGGCGGTGCGCCGATGGAGGCGATCATGACGCGTGAATTAATGGCCGCCGGAGGCGCAGGGTTGAGTTTGGCCTCTGGCAAAAGCTCGAGCACCAATTTATTGTCGGCCATCTGCGAACGGTCGCGCACGGGCGCGCGAAGCGTGATTCGCAGGCGCGGGGTGAGCCTGGTATTCAAGCGCTGCTCGCGCTCGACCGTCAGGCTCGCCACGAGCGGCGAAGTGACTGTGTAAGCTCGCGCCAGGCGCGTTGCATCGACGCCCGGAAGCTCTATCAGGATGGTTCTGGCATCAGGGCGCAGAACGGAATAAGCCATCGGCGCTGTCCCGTCGATGGTGATGAGCGTTGATGCGCCGGAAATGGTTGCGCTGACGCCTGTGGCGACGGGCGCAGTCGAATTTGGGCCCGCCCACGCGGACGCAAAGAGCGAGCACACAAGCAAGAGGACGAGCGCGCCTCTTCTGGTGACCGCAAGCAGGTGATGCTGATCGGGCATGTTTCCCTCCTTAAGGGAGTCGCCGGGCTGCTGTCCGCCACGCACTGCGCTCGTTAGTCTCTTTTCAAAGCGAGACCACTTAAAGCGCGCGCCGCACAACGCGGAAGCGTCCGGCTATTGTTGTCAACTTCTTGCGCGCGTGCTGCCGAAGAATGGCTCAAGCCCTTGCTTGAATGCTCGGGCAGCCTGGGCGCGCACAGTAAAATGGTCTCGCTTTAGCCAGGCTCTCAGGCTTCCCGTCGCAAGCGAGACCAGAACAAAATTTTATTGCTTCGCGGGAGCCGCCGCTTTCTCTTCCTTGGCAGGATCAGCTTCGGGTGCTGCTTCTGCGCCGGTAGTGCTTCTGGTCGTAGCCAGAGATTCCGTGACGGCGTCTGGTTGGCGTAAAGGCTTGATCTCGACGCTGGTTTCGCGTCGTCCGTCTGTCCAGCGCGTTTCGTTGCGGAAGACAAGACGGTTCTCTTCGATGGCTACGAGCTGGCCGTTGTAGAACATTTCGCCCGGATAGACCACATAGGAAAGGTGTATGGGCGTCGCTTCGACCATCGCGGCGAAACCGCGCGGCGTGCGAAAAATACCGATCACCTGCATCTCGCTGAGGATCAGCGCGGTCGTCGGCTTCGGCGCAGGCAACTGCGCGTTCATGGCGGCCATCTTCTGCGCTTTGTAACGGCTAATGCGCTCCTGGATCGAAGGGATCGGGATCGGCGTGGCGACCACCTTGTTCACCTTCGGCTTGACCGACGGCTTGTAGGGGACGAAGGGGTCGCGTTCTCGCTCCTTTGCTGGGGTGAGCGCGCTGCCCTTATCTTGAGCCGAAACGCTGGAAAGCGCGGCGCTGCATGTCAGCGCCCCGCACAGCAAGAAGCCGACGATGCTGTAACGAATGATGTGTGTGTAGTGCTTCATGGCAAGTTTCCCGTCTAGACCGCGCCGTAGGCTTGCCGAGGGCGCGGCTCTTTGTTTGATTGCTATTTGGCAGCAGCAGGTTTGGGCTGCGACTTGGCAGCCGCCTTGGGCGCAGCTTTCTGAAGGTTTTCAGCGGAGACGTAATAGGCCGTCATGAGGAAACGCGCATC
>JACVRN010000018.1 GCA_014534425.1 Pyrinomonadaceae bacterium | reverse complement strand
TCAAGACGTGGGAAGAGAATCTGCGTTACGAATCGAACGCCGTGGTGCTCGCCCTGATGGACGTTTCGGGAAGCATGGGCGAGTTTAAAAAGTACGTCGCGCGCTCCTTCTTCTTCTGGATGGTTCGCTTCCTGCGGACAAAATATGACAACGTAGAGATTGTCTTCATCTCGCACCACACGGAGGCGCGCGAGGTCACGGAAGAGCAGTTCTTCACGCAGGGCGAGTCGGGCGGCACAGTCGTCTCAAGCGCGTACCAGCTTGCCCTGGACGTTATCAACCAGCGCTACAACCCGCGCGACTGGAATGTTTATCCTTTTCATTTCTCCGACGGCGACAACTACTACTCCGACAACGAAGAGGCCGTGCGCCTTGCCGACCAACTGATTCAGACCTGCAATCTCTTCGGCTACGGCGAGATTGGCGAGGAGGGAGCATCGAGCTATCGCCGCTCTTCGGGCGCGCTGCTTTCAATCTTCAGCGACCGCCTGAAGAACAAGGAGCGATTCGTGGGCGTCAGGATTGATGACAAGGAAGACGTTTACCCCGCGCTCAAGCAATTTTTCGGGAAGAAGAACGAGCTATAAAAATCATCATGCAAGACCGCGAGATAAAAGATTTAGAGAAAGCTTTGGAGCAGATTTGGGAGATTGCTCGCAAGTTCGGCCTTGACCCTTTCCCGACTCGCTTCGAGATGGTGCCTGCGACCGTCATGTACGAGATTGGCTCGTACGCTCTGCCCGGTCGCTACTCACACTGGACGTTCGGCAAAGCCTATCATCGCATGAAGACCATGTACGACTTCGGGCTGTCGAAAATCTACGAGGTCGTCATCAACACGAATCCCGCCTACGGCTTTCTGCTTGAGACCAACAGCCCCATACAGAACAAGCTGGTGATGGCTCACGTTCTGGGCCACGTAGATTTTTTCAAGAACAACGTCTACTTCTCAAAGACCAACCGCCGCATGGTCGACAGCGTCTCTACGCATTCCGGTCGCATGACCGAATACGAATTCAAGTACGGGCGAAAGACCGTGGAGAAATTTCTCGACGCCGTGCTCGCCATAGAAGAGCACATAGACCCGAACTTCTTCATCAAGCGCGACACCAGGCCCACACGAATCGCATCTCCCATAAGAAAGGAAGGACGCTACGACGACCTCTGGCGACTGGGCGAAAAAGAGGAGACGCCCGACCCTTCGGCTGAGCCTCCGAAAGAAGCAGACCAACTGCCGGAAAAAGACCTCGTCTACTACATCATGCGCCACTCCCCCAGCCTGCAACCTTGGCAGCGCGACGTGATGGCAATGATTCACGAAGAGATGGAATACTTCATCCCCCAGATGCAGACCAAGGTGATGAATGAAGGATGGGCGTGCGCGACAAGCGATTCTCTGCTTGTGACGGAAAAAGGTTTTGTGCGATTTGATGAGCTATACAAAAGCTACGAGAAAATCCGTGTGGCAAGCGGCGGGAAAGGTGAACTGAACTGGATTACAGATTTTCATAAAGAAGAAAATGTCGATACTATTCGAATCAAAACGCGCAGAGGCTTTGAAATTGAAGGGGCGCTGAAACATCGCGTTCAACTTGCGAACGGCGATTGGGCTTATTTAAGCGACGTTAAAGTCGGTGACAGAGTTTCGCTGGCCTATCACACAGATGTCTGGGCGGAAGCTGAGCCGACGATTGATTATGCGCCATTAAAAGCAAGCACTTCGATGGTGGAAGTTGCCGCGCTTTCGGGCGTTTCACTATGGACGGTCAATCGCCACTTAAAAGGAATGAACATCTTACGCGGCGAAACCATCGAAGAGGTCTTGCAGCAGACGTTTTATCACGAAGGCTGCAAGGATAAAGTTTTACCTACCAGGCATGCGCTACGAACCTCAAAGCTGCTTGATGAGGAAGCAGCCTGGTTTTTGGGTTATTTCATAGGGGACGGCAACCTGACGAAATCAGGCATCTGCTTGACTACAGGTGATGATGAAATAAAAGACAAGCTTGTAGAGGTTCTGGCCGGTTCGTTCGGCTTGCAGGCAAAAGTCAAATGGGACGCGACCGAGACGCAGGGGCGCTGGCGCGTCGTCGCTCACTCCAGGGAAATATTGCGCTGGCTGGAATCCGCAGGGGTTAATCTGGAAGACCGGGCGCGGGATAAGAAAATTCCGTCACTTCTGCTACGTTCGCCCAAATCAATCGTCTCAGCTTTCTTACGCGGCTATTTCGACGCCGATGCATACGCCGGTCGGGAAGGCGTGCGCTTATCTTCATCCAGTAAAGAGTTAATCCGCACGGCACAAATTATCCTGCTCAACTACGGCATCTTGTCGCGGCAGCGCAAGCACCTCTATGACATCTGGCAACTCGAAATTAGCGGAGCGTCGGCAGAAAAATTTTTACATGAAATAGGCTTCAGTCTAAAGCGCAAACAGACGGCGCTGCTTAAGCATGTAGAAGACCGTTTCTGGTTCAGAAAGGAAGAATTAAGCGACGAAATTGTTTCCATCGAACACAAAACGAACGACGTTTACGATATTACCGTCGATGAAAAACACGCTTATGTAGCCAACGGGTTTATCAATCATAATTCATACTGGCATTCCAGAATCATGCGCGAGATAGAGTTATCGGACAGGGAGCATCTGGAGTTTGCGGAGCTTCATTCGGGCGTGGTGTCGCCGCACATGGGACAGTTGAATCCGTATTATCTGGGCTACAAGATTTTCGAGGACATAGAGCGACGTTGGGATAATCCTACCGAAGAGGAAAGGGAAAAGTTCGGGCGCGCGGGCGGCCAGGGACGCGAAAAGATTTTCGAGGTGCGAGAGATTGAATCCGATGTCTCTTTCCTGCGAAACTACCTGACGGAAGAGCTTTGCGAGGAGCTTGACCTGTTCGTCTATGAGCTTGTAGAGGACGAAGAGTGGACGATTACCGAAAAGCGTTGGGAGCGTGTGCGAAACCAGATTGTCTCTAACATGACGAACTTCGGCTTTCCCTACTTGGAGGTTCTGGACGGCGACTACAACGGCAACCGCGAGCTTTACATCAGGCACGCCTTTGAGGGCATAGAGTTGGATTCAAAGTACGCGCGAAAGGCGCTCGAACACGTCTACACGCTCTGGGGGCGGCCCGTGCATCTCGAAACCCTAGTGGACGAAGAGCGCGTCATAATGCACTACGACGGCGAAGACCACGACGAAGATTAAGCGCGGGGTTAAGAAAAGAGCTTTACGGATTTCTCACGAGCCGTCTTTCTGACACCTAGCTTTTTCGTGCTTGAAACTTCTCGCTCAGCACCAGCGCGCGGCCACAGGGAAAAATTCCAGCGCTCAACTCATATTGAGGGCCTTGCCTACGGACGGGTCTCTACGCACGCGCCAGATTTTTGAATCCAGATAGTAATGTATGAAAGCGTAGCCCCAGAGGAAAGAGGTCACAAGCTCTGTCCAGTAAGTCTTGGGGTGTGTGGGCGACATGACGTACTGTCGCGGCCCCTGATACCATAGACCGAAGAGCACGCCGAAGGCTATGTAATAGATTAGCCGTTTGCTGATGACCGCCGCCGCGCCGTACTCTTCGCGCGCACGCTCGTCGCGCGTGTACTTCTTATTGTGGAACCATATCAGGCGATGGTATTGCAGGTTGTGATAGATGGTTAAGATGGCTACGAGCGCTATGGGCTTCTGCGGCATGGGCGTCAGGAGCGCAATCCAGTGCATGGGAATGGCCGCCAGCAGTAAAAGGTATTTGGGAACATCAAGCGGCTGACCCTGCACAAGGCGATGAACCTGTCTTCCTAGCCAGAGGAGGCCGATGACGATGGTGGCAAACAGCAGAACCCGCTCAAGGCCGCCGAAGGCGAGGCGCAAGCTTTCGGGCACACGCGTCATGGCTTCCGCATCATTGCTCACGAATGCTACGAACGGGTAAGTGAAGGCGAGCATGAGAAAGACACGGTCAAGCGCGTTATCCACGGGCGCGAGGTCGTTGTTCTTCTTCTTGTAGAGCACCATGAAGCCGTAGTGCTGCTTGACCAGATGATAGTAGGCCCACAGAGCCGCTAGAAATAAGAAGAGCAGTCCGAGACCGGCCAAGACCATCGCGGGGCCGACTACGAAAAAGAGGAGCGAGCCTAAAAGGAGCCGC
Organism: Pyrinomonadaceae bacterium; assembly: GCA_014534425.1. Classification (GTDB taxonomy): domain Bacteria; phylum Acidobacteriota; class Blastocatellia; order Pyrinomonadales; family Pyrinomonadaceae; genus JACVRN01. The sequence goes on along the minus strand of JACVRN010000018.1, from coordinate 59,365 downwards.
TTACGCTCGCGGCGCTCCGTCCGGTCAAAGTAGGTTCTGGAGAAGGTGCCGAAGACGTGCGGCGCGTCAATCAGTATGGCCCACGCCGCCACCATCCACAGAAGCGGCAACACTCCCGAAACGTAAAGCACAAGCAGCGCGTAGCTGGACAGGACTGAGCCTATGAACCAGACCAGGTCGTCTCGCGCGCCTATTATCCAGCGCAGGGAGATGGCTGCGGTTTCAGACTTTTCTCTGACAGCGTGTGTTGTTGTAGCGGACATAAAAATTTCCGTACAGTGGATAAAAACTTCCAGGCCAGCGAGGAGACTGAATTGTAGCACCAGTGCGCGAAGAATGAGAAAGATAGAGGTCGGATTCTTCCGCCTGCTTGCGCGAGCAGACACGCTTGAGACTTTTCTTTATGCTCGCGCAAAGGCATGATTAAATAAGCCTGGCTCTTGAAAGAAGCTGAAAGGATTTTGTATGTCGACGACGGATGCCGAGTTGCAGGAGCTTTTGGGGACTCTGTTTCAGGCTCACCCTTGGCACGGTGTGTCTGCGGCATGGCACGAGCGCGGCGCCCTTAATGCTTACATAGAGATTGTGCCGACGGATGCCGTCAAGTACGAGCTTGATAAGCGGTCGGGCCACTTGAAGGTGGATCGCCCGCAGCGTTTCTCAAGCATGTGCCCCACGCTCTACGGCTTCATCCCGCAGACCTACTGCGGCACGCGCGTAGGCCAGCTTTGCTCAGAGCGCACAGGCACCGAAGGCATCAAGGGCGACGGCGACCCTATGGACATCTGCGTACTGTCTGAAAAGGCATTCACGCATGGCAACTTCTTCGTGCGAGCCAAGCCCATCGGCGGCCTACGCATGATTGACGCAGTGGAAGCGGACGACAAGATTATCTCTGTGCTCGAATCCGACGTGGCCTACGGGCACATCAACGAACTCAGCGAATGCCCGCAGGGGTTGGTTGACCGCATCAAGCATTACTTCCTGAGCTACAAGCAACTGCCGGAAGAAGCGCCGCGCCGCGTGGAGATAACGGACGTTTATGGCCGAGACGAAGCCGCAGAAGTCATCAAGCGCAGCTTTGCGGATTACCGCGAACGCTTCGGCGCGCCGGAAGACAGGGTCAGCGAGTTGCGAAGGTTGTTAGGCAAGTGAAGGTTCGGGAATAAAGAAAGGTTAAGCTTTGCTGACGGTCTCTTCGACGCTACAGCGCGGGCAGTAGAGAGTACGGCGTGCGGCGTCGCGCCAGCGCGCGAGAGCGGGAGTTGAAAGCAAAGGCTCTTTCGTTTCGGCTTCGCCTTCCGTGAAAAAGCGAGCGCGGCTTTCACCTTCATCTCCGCGCCCCTCATCCTCGGCCATGCAGTGCTTACACATCCACCCGTAGCCGAAGTTTATGAAATTATCTGTCTCCATAAGAAAAGAGGTTAGAGGTTGAGTCGAAAGAAAATCAACTACTAACCTCTAACCTACGAGCCTCTGACCTTTGCTTTACCGTCTTGAAGGCGTGCGGCGCTGCTGGTCTTGCGCGGCTTCCGTCAGGCGCACGGTCAGGGTGACGCGGCGATTGTTGCGTAAAACTTCCACCTGCATGGTGTCGCCTATCTGGTGTTTATCGAGCGCGCGGAAGAGGTCGTCCTGGGTGTTCATGCCCTGGCCGTCTACGCTCGTGATGATGTCGCCAAGCTCAACGTCTCCGTCCTCGGTCTGCACCAGGCCGCGAATGCCTGCGGCTGCGGCTGCGCTTCCGGGCACCACGTTTATCACTATCAGGCCGTCGGAGAGAGGCAGCCGCACCTGGTCTTTCAAGTCCTTAACGGCGCGCGTGCTGACGCCAAGGCGCGGGCGACGCACTGCGCCGTTTTGAATAAGCTGCGGCACTATGCGCTTGGCTATGTTGATGGGGATGGCGAAGCCCACGCCCGCAGACGCGCCCGAAGGCGAGAGAATCTGCGAGTTGATGCCTATCATGCGACCGCGAGAATCCAGAAGCGGGCCGCCGGAGTTGCCCGGATTGATAGAGGCATCGGTTTGAATAGCGCCTTCAATGGGGCGACCGTTGCGTGCGCGGAGCGGACGCTGTAGGCCACTGATGATGCCTGTCGTCAACGTGCGGTCTAGGCCGAAGGGATTGCCTATGGCTAAAACCTTCTGGCCGACTACAAGCTGGTCGGAATCTCCGAAGGGGATGACGCGCAGTTGGTCTGCGGGCGCGTCAACCTTTATGACTGCTAAGTCCGTGTCGGGGTCGCCGCCGACCACGCGCGCAGGGTAGGTCTTGTCGCCGCCGAAGCTGACCGTCAGCTTCTGAGCGCCTTCTATGACGTGGTAATTGGTGATGATGTGTCCCTGCTCGTCAATCACAGCGCCGGAGCCTGAGCCTTCACCCTCCTGCACCATGCCGAACATGTCACGGCGGTAGGACGTAGCCGAGATGTTCGCCACGCCGGAGGCTATGGCCCTGTAAACTTCAATGTTGTTTTGCTCGTCTGAGGCGACCGACGGGTCTGTGATTCCTGTGGGCGGCGTTTCGGTGTAAGCGGCTGTCTTGGGCTGAAAGCGGTTGCTCCAGCGATCCAGGCAGGCAACTGTTCCGGCTGCAAAGAGCGCCGAAAGCAGCGCGATGACCAGAATCTGTCGTGCGGAAAGTCTATACATAGCTTTTATTCTCTTCTCTAATTTGTCTTCGCGTGGCTACGTCTTTAAGATGCCGCAGCACAATTTGCGGTTGTGCAACGCTGGCTACGCGGGCGTCCCCCCCTGAGAGACACTGCCGCCTTTAAGAATTATAAGGCTTTTGTTTAATTCCGCGCGAGCGTGGGAAAAGTTTCAGGAAAAGAGGGCCAGCGCAGCGTTCGGCAGGTTGCTGAGGAAGCCTATGGCCGTCTCAGGCCCGTCGAAGCCCAGGGCCGAAAGCCCCGTGGCCGCGTGCACGAACATGAGCGCAAGATAGATGCCCAGCACGGCTTTCAGGCCGTGGCGAGCTAGCGGCAGGGAATAGCAGCGATAAAGAATCAGGGCCGCGAATGCCCCTACGAAGAGCTTGAAGCCAAGAAAGGGCGCGTCGCCCATCTCCAAAAGCCGCGCCATCAAGCCGTTGCCTTCGGTTGCCAGATTGGCCCGAACCCAAAAGAGCGTCAATTGCGCGTCCAGTGCGTTCAGACCGAAAAGCAAAAGGCTTTGATAAAGGGCACTCATCGAGGTTTGTGCCTCCCCTCACGGCAAACTTTGTTTAACTCTCGCCCCCTTAAAGTCCGAAACCCCCAAACCAAAATGGCCTGGGGGTTTCCTCTATCACGGGAGGAGCGAGAAGCAAACGCCTAACTTTGTACCTAGAAGATACTGCTAATAGCCGCCCGCTTCCAAAGATTCAAAACTTGAGTCAAAAGCTCAGCTTGCGGCTCGCTGGTCGGGCGTGATGATGCGAAGATTAGGCGATTCCTGCACCACTCGCGTGCCCGGCGGGACGGAGTGCGTGAGCCAAACATTGCCGCCTATCACAGAGCCTCGCCCTATGACGGTCTCGCCTCCGAGGATGGTTGCGCCCGCGTAAATCACCACGTCGTCTTCAATCGTAGGGTGCCGCTTGGTGTTGCGAATCAACTCGCCCTTGGAATCCTTGTCGAAGGAGAAAGCGCCGAGTGTCACGCCCTGATAGAGCTTGACGTTGTTGCCTATGACGGCGGTTCCGCCAATGACTACGCCCGTGCCGTGGTCTATGAAGAAGTGCGAGCCTATCTCCGTGCCCGGGTGAATATCAATGCCCGTGCGATAGTGCGCGTGCTCCGTCATGATGCGCGGGATGAGCGGGACTTTCATCTTGTAGAGCACGTGCGCCAGGCGATAGACCATCACGGCATAGATGCTCGGATAGCTGAAGATGATTTCGTCGTAGCAAGTGGCCGCAGGGTCGCCCACGTAAGCGGCCTCTACGTCTGTCGCCAGCACCTCGCGCAATCTAGGTAGCTCTGAAAGGAAACAAGAGGCGCAGTCCGCAGCCTCTTTATCCGTCACCTCGCAATGCTCGCCCACGGTTTGCCCGTGGCCTATGGCTCTGTGAATCTGCTCGGCCATGATTTCATAGAGCCATGCCATCCGAGCCTCCACGCGAAGCTTGAGGCTCGCGCCCGTCAGCCCCTGCGCGCCTATGTAGCCCGGAAAGAGAAGCTCGTGAATCGTCATCAGCACGCGCACGACTTCAGCATGCGACGGCAACGGCTGGCGATCCAGATGATGAATCTTCGTCCCGCCCGCCGTATAGGACTCAACCAACTCCTGCGTGGCCCGATGGAGCTTCTCGTTCATAAAAGAGCAGTCAGCTATCAGCTAGCTTCTATTCGATCTGTATATTCCTGTCGGTTGCGATGCCGCGCGCTTTCATAACTACGTCGTCGTCTACGGGTTCGACGCCGTTCATCCATGCGACGACCTGTTCTGCGGGTCGGCCAAGCGCAACGGCCAGCTTTTCGTCGCTGCCTTCAAAGCCGTTGTCGCGCAGCCGCTTTAAGATTGCGCGGGCCTCTGTTTGATCCGTGCCGCGATCATCCACCGGGCCTCCAGCCTTAGCCTTCATCTCTCCCTGTTCGCTCATTGTCCCACCTCGCTTTGCGATTCACCCGAAATTGTTGCTGTGTATCCAAGATCCTGAATCTTCTTGACAATCGTGCTCTGCTGCACCGTTTCTTCGTCGAAATCAACAATGGCGGTCTTGCGCTTGAAGGTCACGTCCACGTTGCGTACGCCCGCAGTGTCTTCCAACTCCTCTTTGATGTTGACGGCGCAAGAGTCACAGTGCATGCCTTCGATATTAAACTCTGCCTTCACTTCCAAACCTCCCTGTACGAAAAAGTCCAAGCCTTCTTCTTCACCGTTCCTGTCTATTCGCGGTTGACGATTGCAGCGTATTATAGAAGGCAAAGGGTAAAAGGTAAAAGGCGGAAGGCATTTGATTATTATGAGTGAGGTTTCCATAGCCGAGGCTACGCTTGAGGCTACGCGAGACTTGCGGCGTGCGGGGGTGCCGGAATCCAGGCGTGAGGCGGCGTCGCTTCTGGCGCACGCGCTCATGCGCGACCGCACGTTTCTCATCACTCATGCCGAAGAGAAAGTTTCCGCCGAAGCGCTTGAGCGATTTCGCTCGCTGGTGGAGCGCAGGGCGCGCGGCGAGCCTTTGCAGTACATCACGGGCCACACGGAGTTCTTCAAGCTGGATTTTGAGGTCACGCCGGACGTGCTCATCCCGCGCCCCGAAACGGAGCTACTGGTGGAAACGGCGCTTGGGCTGCTTAAGACGACCGCCGCGCCACTGGTCTGTGACGTGGGAACAGGCTCAGGCTGCATAATCATCTCTATTCTTCATGAGAGAGCAGAGGCGCGAGGCTTCGGGCTGGACATCTCCAAGGGTGCGCTCGCGGTTGCGCGCCGTAATGCCTCGCGGCATGGCGTCGAAGAGCGTCTTTCCTTAATCCTCTCGGATTGCTTCGAGGCGCTCGATGAAAGCCAGCCTCTCTTTGACATGATAGTCTCGAACCCGCCCTACGTGGCGGAAGACGCGCTCGAAGGGCTGCAAAGAGAGGTGCGGGACTTTGAGCCGCGCGTGGCGCTGACGCCCGGCGGCGACGGCCTGAAGATAATAAGCCGACTGCTTCTGGATGCTCCCGCCCTCCTGCAAACCGGCGGTCACCTCCTCCTAGAAATAGGCTTTGACCAGCACAAACGCGTCGAAAAATTAATCGACCCGCAGACCTGGGAGCTTCTCAACATACACACAGACCTCCAGGGCATCCCCCGCACCGTGGCCTTAAGGAAGAGATAGGGGATGGGGGATGGAGAAAAGAAAGAGAAATGGTCTTTAGCTTTGCCATCCCCTAACGCCTAACCCCCAACCCCCCATTCCCCACCTTTCCTTTTTTCTTTTTTTATCCCTCGTGGTAAAATCCGCAGGTCTTTCCGTCTCAATTACCGGGTTTTCAGTCTTCGCCTCTGCTTGCCCCGGAGGGATGTTTCGGTGTCGGTTGGGGGAAGCAAAGTCGTGGTCTATATCTGTCTAAGCTGTTCGAGCGGCGCATGCCGGTTGTACTGGATAAGCCTGGGGCGAGGCGTCAGTGAAGGAGAGTTCCTCAATGGATAAATTCCACATCAAGGGCGGTCGCCCACTCGAAGGGCGTGTCCAGATTAGCGGCGCGAAGAATAGTGCTTTGCCCTGCATGGCGGCGGCGCTTTTGACGCCTGAGACGGTCATTCTGCACAACATCCCGTACGTGCGCGACATCATCACGCAGCGCCGCCTCCTGGAAGACATAGGCGCGACCGTCTTGATGCCGGAGCTTCGCACGCACAAGATAACGGCCTCGCACATAGAGCTTTTCGAAGCGCCCTATGAGTTGGTAAAGACCATGCGCGCGAGCGTGCTTGCCCTGGGGCCTCTGCTCGCGCGCTTCGGCAAGGCGCGCGTCTCTCTTCCGGGCGGCTGCGCCATAGGCACGCGCCCGATTGACCTTCACCTGGCGGGCTTTCAACACCTGGGCGCGACCGTCAGGCTCGAATCCGGCGACGTGGTGGCGCGTGCGCCTCGCGGTGGCCGCCTGCGCGGGGCCGAGATTAAGTTCGACAAAGTGACCGTCACGGGCACAGAGAATCTTATGATGGCGGCAACGCTTGCGAAGGGCACTACAGTCCTGCGGGGTGCTGCCTGCGAGCCTGAGATAGCCGACCTGGCGGAACTCCTGAACAGCATGGGAGCGCGCGTGCGCGGCGCTGGCACGCCGACTATTACCATAGAAGGTGTGGAAGCCCTCGGCGGCGCGGAGCACACCATCATCCCAGACCGCATAGAGACGGGCACCTTCATAGTGGCCGCAGCCATCACGCGCGGCGACCTTGAAATCAAGGGCTGTCACCCTGAGCATTCCGGCGCGTTGATAGCCAAGCTCAGGGAAGTCGGCGTGGAGATTGTAGAGGTCAATCAAAGCACCGTTCACGTCTCCTGCTGCCCGAATGGATTGCGGTCGCGGGACGTGGTGACGGAGCCTTATCCGAATTTCCCCACGGACATGCAGGCGCAGTACATGGCCCTGATGACGCAAGCCGAAGGGCGCTCTGTGATAAGCGAAACCATCTTCGAGAATCGCTTCATGCACGCCTCCGAGATGCAGCGCATGGGCGCTCGCATTCAGATTGAGGGACACAACGCCATCGTTGAAGGCATAAGCCCCCTGACGGGCGCACGCGTGCAGGCTTCAGACCTACGCGCTTCGGCTTCTCTTGTCTTGGCCGGGCTGGCCGCGCAGGGCGAGACCATCATAGACCGCGTCTACCACATAGACCGTGGCTACGAGAAGATAGAGGACAAGCTCAAACAGGTCGGCGCTCGGATTGAGCGCTTGCGAGATTCCGTCACGGCCTCGCTTCAGATGCCGCGCGGAGTCGAAGGCATGGCCGCCGAAGTAGCATGAAAGGCAATGCGGAAGTCAGCAGTGCAGAATTATGAATTATCAGTTAAGATAGCGGCGCTCTCTTAATTTCTGCTTTCTGCACTCTGCATTCATCATCTCTTATGGACTGTCTCTTTTGCAGAATCATCGCGGGCGAGATTCCCGCAGACGTTGTGCACACGGATGACCGCTCTGTGGCTTTCCGCGACATCAACCCGCAGGCACCCACGCACATCCTTGTCATCCCACGCGAGCACATAGAGTCCCTGGACGAAGCCACGCAGCGCGACGAATCCACGCTCGGCCACCTCTTGAGAGTCGCCGCGCGCCTGGCGAACCAGGAGGGACTTTCCGAGAGCGGCTACCGCACCGTCATCAACACGGGCGCGGGCGCGGGCCAATCCGTCTTCCACCTGCACCTGCACGTCCTGGGCGGTCGCCAGATGAACTGGCCGCCAGGATAAGAAAAGCAAGTCAGCGCATTTCCCCTTATGCTGTTTCGCGCTGTGCCTGTTCTACAAGCTTCTGTCCCTGCTGTTCGTCTTCCGTCTTCAACAGTGAAGTTTCGTAGCGAACGTCACCGAAGATGGTGTCTGCGACGGCTTTGACGAAGCCCAGGATGGCTGGCCCCAGGACTATGCCGGGGATGCCGAAGACATAGACGCCTGAGACCAATGCGAGCAGCATCCAGTAGAAGCTGAAGCGACGCGCGCCCGCGCTCGCAAGCTTCGGCCTCAAGAGCAGAGACGAACAGATGGTGAGCGCGATTCCTATGCTCAGATAAATGGTCGCGCTCGTAGGCTCGTGACGAAAGACGAAGAGGTAGACGGAGATGGGAACGTATATGGCCCATTCGCCTATGAGCGGAAAGAAGCCCGCCAAGAACGTGACGATCGCCAGCACAATCGCTAGCGGCACATCGAAGACCACGTTGAGGATGAAGATAACGACCGCCTTGATGGTCTGGTCTATGAAGACCGCCCTGAGCGCTCCGCGAAGCGCCGCGCCTATGTTCTGCACCAGCTTCTCGTAAAGCGGCATGTAGTCGCCCGGTATTCGTACCTTCAGATACGCGCCGATGCGTATGCGCTGGGTGAGTATGTAGAAGACCGTGAAGAAGAAGAGCGCAAGCGATGCTAAGAGAAGCGCTGCGCGCTTGCGAAGCTCCTGCGTGACTTCACCGGAGCGCGTGACGGCCTCCGTGAAAGCCGCCTGAAGACCTGCGCGCGTGCTCTCGTGTCGTATAGGCACATAGCGCGAGACGGCGCGGCTAATGGACTCTATTATCGAATCATGCTTTTCGTTGACCAGATTCGAGTAGTCCGAAAGCTCGTACCAGGCGTAACCCGTGAGCGCTATCAGAGGAACTACTATGAGCGCGATTGTGATGATGGCGCTTCCGGCACGCGCACGCAGATGCTTTTCAAGCCACTCCTGCACAGGCAAAAGATAGATGCCCGCGACAACTCCCAGAAGAATCGCCACGAGCACCTGGCCCACCAGCAGTATAAAAAGCCCCACCGCCAGCGCAATCACCAACCCGTAAACCAGTATGCGCTTGGCGTCCTCAATCGTTAAATCGCTTAACCGCCTTGATTCTTCCTTCTCCATGCGTAATGTTAACTATAACACCGCGCATAAAAGCAAGGCGGGTTCGATTAAATCAGGAGCTTGTATTTGTTGAGGACGACTCTAATCTTGTAGCCTTCATCCAGAACCTGCCTGTAAATCCAGGTGTAGTGGTCGGTAGCCCAAAACTCCATCACCTGTTTGGCCTTCAATTCGCCTAGAAGCTCCCTGTCGGCTCTATATTCCAGCAGGTTCACAAGCAGATGCAGGTACGTGGATTCTTCGCCGTCTGCTCCTGCGGGAAAGGCGACGGGCGCTTTGGGGAAGATGGTTCTTAACTCCTGCTTGGCTTTCTCCGTTTGCTCGCGGCGCTCGGATAAGAACCAGTGAATCTGCTCGTGAACGAAGGTTGAGAGCAGCAACTCGTCATCCTTCAGATGCCGTGTCGAAAGCGTCAGCACCGGATGGCTGTGCGGGATAGCCTCTCTGTCAATGACTATCTCGCGCGTGAAAGTGTAGCGTGAGACATCGTACTGGCCGAGGAGCTTTTGAAGTTGGGCGCGTGTTTGAGCTTCGTCAGCCGCATCATGCTTGAGCTTAATCCTGAGTTCATTCTGTTTGCCCTGCGCCAGCAGCCCTGCGGGCAGCAGCAAACTCACTATCATGCAAAGAAGGAATCTTCTCATGAAAGCCTCCACATCTTTTATTGTTGATTTAGTTTGGAGGAGAGAATTAATAGGATGGAAGAGATTGATTCATTGATTCATTTAATCATTGAATCAATGAACCGATGATTCAATGAATCAATTCCTTCCATCCTGTTTGAATCTTACTTAATTATCTTCGCAGAGATGACGACGATGAGACCTTTGTCCTGCATGGTGGTGGTGCCGACGACTACCTTTTCGCCTTCGCGCATGTTGACGGGGGTTTCAAAGCCTACTCTTTCGTAGTTGATGTTGCCCGTGGATGTCTCTACGGGAATCCTCATGCTGAAGTTGAATAATCCTATTTGAATGGCGGTGTTGGGAGCAGACCCGTCGAGCTTTATTATGCGCGCGGCGTAGTCATAGAAGATGGGACTGTTGCGCGCCGCTCCTTCGGTCGTTAGTCGGAAATCGGCCACGCCCTTGTTGCTGATACCTTGCGCGCCCTCTTTTGTACGCAGCACAGCCGAAGTCATCAGAGAGTAGTTCTTGTAGCTGAGCGTCGTCTGCAACTGCTTGACCACATCGCTCACCTCTGCGGGGTACTGATTAGCGGCCCCTGCTCCGGGGGCGTTCGTGGCAATCAGTATGTGCACGCGAAATTCCAAACCAGGCGTGGGTGGAAGCGGAGTGTCCAGCCTGCGAATAGCCTCATCTATGGTGGCTATGTTTTCGGGGAAATCGCGCACGGTGATGGTGTTGTATTCGTTGCTCACGGACATAGCGCCCATGCCGCTTCCTAAAAGCTTGAGGACTGAGAGAAGGCTGTCCGGGTCTCTATACTTAATCTCGAAGACGCGGTTCTTGAGTCCGGCCCTGGCTTCCGGGCCGGTCTGAGGCTGCGGCGTTGGCTGTTGTGCGAGCGCAGTCGTAGCAGCCGCGCTCATCGCAAGGCAGAGAACAATCACCGCCAGCTTAATCTGTTTACAAAACATGTATGACCTCCTAATCAACTTTAGCTATTCGCTTTTTCTTCCGAGCCAGATGATGCGTATGTTCGGGTCGCTCGTCTGAATGTCCATTCGCGCAACCGCCTCTGCGGGTGTCGCGCCGCCCGCCGCCGCCGCCGAAGTTGCTACAACGGTGCCCGCGCCGCTCGTCTCAGCCGCCACGGAATTACCCGCGTCTATGCTCTGCGGCGCAGAGCTTTCTGGCGCGCTCGCTCCTCCACTTACCGGCCTGGGCTTTCTTCTTACAGTATTGACGGCTGCGACTGTTGGCTTCGGAGCGACCTGATTATTGTCGGCAACATCACTGCCGTTGCTAGCGCCTGCGGCTGCGGCCAACTCATACAGCTTCAACTCTCTCTTCTCAAGACTGACGAGCGTCGCGTCCTGCTTCACGAGCGAGAGATAAAGGGCTAAGGAGCCGAGGCCGAAGAGAGCCAGAAGCGCAAATGTTGCTGCCATCGCGGGGCGCATGTAGAAGAGCGAGCCGAGCATCTGGAAAAAGGATGGCCGCACGCGCGGGCCGGAGTTTATCTCTGTCAGAACCCTGCGTCTTATCTGCTCGTAGAACTCAGCGCCGAATTCCGGCACGGCGAAATTGTGCAGTCGTGCCTGGCTCGCGTAAAACTCTTCCGAAAGATTCCTGCAATAGTCGCAGGAAGAGAGATGAGCGCTGATGGCCGCCTGCGTTTGCTCCGCGAGGTCGCCTTCGACATACAACGGTAAAAGCTTTTCAACTTGCTCGCATCTCATCTTCTTAAATCCTTCCCCCTAGCTTTGAGAAATCGCTCGCAGTAGCGCTTCAGTTTCGTGCGCCCCGAAGCTATCTGAGAGCGCACGGTGGCGGCGCGTGTGCCCATCATCTGCGCGACCTCTTCGGTCGAAAATCCCTCCATGTCTCTCAAGACCAAAGCGCTGCGCTCCTTCTCAGAAAGAGCCGAGAGGGCGCGTGCGACTATGAAGCGTTCCTGCGCTTCTATGGCGCGCGATTCCGTATCGTCCGGCGCGGGCAGAGTCTCAAGGATGCCTTCTTCCAAGTCCGCTTCGTAGGAGATGAAGCGCTCGCCGTGGCCTCCGTGCGTGCGTTTGCGCGAGATGTCGCGGCAGACGTTGACGGTTATACGATAGAGCCAGCCAGCAAAATTCTGGTCTGACTTGAAGGTGCCCAGGTACTTGTAGGCGCGCAGGAAAACTTCCTGTGCGGCGTCGCGCGCATCCTCGCGGTCGCCCAAGATGCGCCAGGCGGTAGCCACTACTCGTCGCTCCGAAAAGAGCATGATTTGCTCGAAAGCCAGGGTATCGCCTGAGCGTGCGCGCTCAATGAGGGGAGCTAAATACGGCTCTTTCCCTTCCGGCGCGCGTGTGCCCGGATTCAGCTTTTCCGTCATGAGAGCGATTTCAGCGACCCCGTTCGTCATCTCTTCGAGAGCCTTCGGCACCGTTTCCTGCCACTTATTAATACTCCGCCGAGGGTGAAAACGTTGAGAAATATTTTTCGTGGGCAGGAGAAGAATTAACAGGGATGGACAGGATAGAGAGGATAAAAGCAAAACAATTGCTTCTTCTTTGTCTTGTCTATCCTGTCCATCCCTGTTAATTCTCTTATCCTCTCTAATGAAAATTTTATATGGCAATAGTCCTGGCCTTACAATATAATCCAACTCCAGCCTGAGGGAATTGTTCGCCGTCCCTGTTCAATTAGGCGCTTTCAGCATGGCCCAAGCTGAAGAACCTGTTTTGAGCACACCCGACGGGGCGGTGTATCACAGAGTCAAATGCAGAGGTTTCACCTGATGGAAGGCCGCTTCGTCAGGCGGGTGCGCCCAGAGATATACAACCGCCCAGAGAACCTCTTCAAGCTCATATCCCAACGAAGGCCACGCCACAACGAGCATCGGTCGCCGGTTGAGAAGCGGTCAACTCAAATCAAGCAGAAGCAGTCTCTGAAGAACGCCCAAGCTCCCTACAGAGAGAACTGTTTCGGTGTGCCCGGACACTCTTAGAGGATAATTGATGCTTGTCGATAACCGTCTCACTGCGTTAACCAAAAACGATTCCAATAAAGCTTTACTGGAACAATCCCAATCACAGCCGCTCTCTGCCAGCGAGGCATTCATAAACGAGCACAAAGACCTGCGAAGCTACCTCTCGCTCGTCTACAGGCGCAAGTGGATGATCCTGGGCATCGTCGTCACCGTCACAGTGCTAGTGGCCGTCTACATGTTTCGACTGCCTTCGCTGTACGAGGCAGAGACGACGATTCGCATTGAGCAGAAGAGCGAGAGTTTCTTGCGCGCCAAGGACATAGTTATCAACACTGGCAACGACACGGCCTACTGGCGCACGCAACTGAAGCTGCTCGAAAATCCCATGCTTGCGCGCCGCGTTATCCTCGCGCTCGACTTGCATCACAACCCCGCCTTCTTCGGCCCGCGCGCCCCTGGCGGATTCTGGCCCACGCTAGAAGGGCTTGCCTTCTGGCGCAGCAAGACTGCGACAACATCAGCAGAAAGCACGCGGCCCGCAATCCCTGCCGGTGCAAACGCAGAGAATCTGACGGACGAGCAGCGCGCAGGGCTTGCGCCCTATGTTAATACCTTGCTGGCTAATCTGGCGATTGAGCCTGTGGCCGAGACCAAGCTGGTGAGAATCCGCTTCACGCACACAGAGCCGGAAATCGCCATGAAGGTCACGGACACACTGGAAGAGCTTTTCATCCATGACGACGTGAGGTGGGCCAACGAGGGACTTGATAATGCGTCCGCGCAGTTGGCTGTCCAGATTGCAGACCTTCAAATGGCAATCAAGCAGCAGGAAGAAGAGCGAATCAACTACATAAAGAATCACGGGCTGCCGCTCGGACAGATGAAGGGAGAGAATCTGACGGGCGTTCGCCTTGATACCTTGAGCAGCCAACTTCTCGCAGCCGAAAACGAGCGCAAGATTTTGCAGGCCGCTTACGAGACGGCGCAAAGGACTCCGTCCGTGGAAGTGGTTCCAGAGGTGCAGTCGGACAAAGCCGTGCAGGAGATTAAGGGACGGCTCCGCGCCCTGGAGCAGCGCCGCGCCGCTCTGTCGGTCAAGTACACGCCGGAGTGGCACGAACTGCGCGAGATAGACCAAGAGATAAGCCAGCTTAAAACCGATTTGGAGAAGACCTCCGATGCTGTCATCGCGTCCATGAGGTCGCGCTACGAAGCCGCGCTTGCGCGCGAGGCTGAGCTTCGACGCTCTTATTACGGCGAGCTTGGCGCGGCCAATCGACAGAGCCAGGCGGAAACCGAACTCTCCAGCCTGAATCAAAAGATAGAGACGAACAAGCAACTCTACTCGACTCTTTTTCAGCGACAGCAGGAGTTGCAAATAGACCAGAGCGATAAAAAGAGCAACGTCGCCATCTCCACGCGCAGCGAGCGCCCGCAGGCTCCTGTCGGGCCGCAACGTGCGCGCAGCATCATCATAGCCTTCTTCCTCTCGCTCTTTGCCGGAACGGCCCTCGCATTCCTGCTCCAGCAACTCGACGACTCCATCAAGAGCGTGGACGAACTGGTCGCTTACACTGGCCTGCCTAACCTTGCGCTCATCCCTTCCATGAGCACGCGGAAGGCTGATTACAAAAGAGGTCTGGGAGCGGTCGCAAAGCGCAGAGAGATTGCCTCTGCGAACTTGTTGGAGAACGCGCGCTCGCCCGTGGCCGAAGCCTTCCGTCATCTCAGAACCTCTCTGCTTTTCTCTTCGACGGGAGGCGCGCCCGGAACCATCCTGATAACTTCCGGCCAGGCGTTGGAAGGCAAGACGACCGTGGCCTTCAACACTGCGGTCGCGCTGGCCCAGACGGGAACGAGCGTGCTGCTGGTGGACTGCGACCTTCGTCGCCCGAGCGTTCAGAAGCACATCAATGTTCAGATAGAGCCTGGACTCACAGATTATCTGGCCGGAGAGATTGACCTGGACGAAGCGCTCAGAACTTACCCGCAGCTTCCGAATCTGAAGATAATGACTTCGGGTTATCTGCCTTCGAATCCTGCGGAGCTTTTAGGCTCTGAAGACATGCTGGCCTTCCTGGGTCGCGCTAGGGAACGCTTCGCGCACGTCATAATAGATTCGCCTCCGTCCGTCTCTTTCGCCGACGGAGCGATTATCTCAACATTGGTTGACGGCGTGGTGATAGTCGTTCACGGAGGAAAATCTTCGCGCGCAGTCGTGCGTCATCTCATCAACAGGCTGACGGGCGTGGGCGCTCGCATCTGCGGGACGGTTCTCAACAACGTCAAGCCGCAGCCCTCTGATTATTACTACAACAGCTACTACTACAATTATCAGAGCGAAGGGCATGTGCCGCGCGCCTCTGCGAAGAAAACCTCCGCGCGTGTGGACGCGTCCCTGGACATCACACCGGGACAGCTTGAGCAGGAGTTCGAAAAGTTTCAGAAGCTGACGAAGTCTCTATAAATACTGATGAGAAAAGCCACGCGCTCAACCCTTCCGAAAGCCAGAAGCAAAGGTCTTGTGATAAAGAGGCTGGCGGACGAAGTGCTGGTGTATGACTTGGAGACCAATCAGGCGCACTGCCTGAACATGGCAGCCGCGCTCGTCTGGGAACGGTGCGACGGTCGAAAGACAGCGCGCGAGATAGCCCGATTGTTAGAGGCCGAGGGCGAAGAGACTTTCACGGAAGAGATGGTCTGGTTAGCCCTCAATCAGTTGGCGCGCTTCTCTCTCTTGAAAGAGCGCATAGAGTTGCCCGTGCATGCTGCCACGCTGTCCAGGCGCGAGCTTGGGAAAAGATTAGGCATGGTGGGCGTCGCGTCCCTGCCCTTTATCCTCTCCATAGTCGCGCCCGTTGCGGCTTCCGCAGCCACCTGTGGCGTCCCAGGCTCTCCCTGCCTGACGAATGCTCGCTGCTGTTCGGGCATCTGCATGGGCGGCGTCTGCGTCTGCCTCGACAAAGACGTGCCCTGCGCCAACGACGCGCAATGCTGCTCCAATCGCTGCGGCAGCGCCCTCAACAAATGCTTACCATAAAATCGCTTTAACGATTTCGCTTGCTTCGCCTCGTTTGCCCTTGAGGACGGGCGCGCGTGTGACGACCTGCTCAAGCGTTTCGAGCACGACTTCGGGTTGTCGCCTTGCGGATACGGCGTGCTCAAAGATTGCCAGCGCTCCCTGTCCCGCAGAAAGTTTACGAGGTCGCCAGTGCGCTCCGCGCTTATACTCGCTCATAATAACCAGCC
Organism: Pyrinomonadaceae bacterium; assembly: GCA_014534425.1. Classification (GTDB taxonomy): domain Bacteria; phylum Acidobacteriota; class Blastocatellia; order Pyrinomonadales; family Pyrinomonadaceae; genus JACVRN01. The sequence continues at coordinate 43,478 of JACVRN010000018.1, read as the reverse complement.
CCACCGGCAAGGGCTTCGTCCCGCACTCGCCTCCCAGAGACTCTATGGTATGCTTCGTCTGCCTGGCTGCTCCGTTCTCGCGTATCTGTAGCGGCCTGTGAAAGGGATGAACACGCCCGCGCCCGTCGAGCACAGCGTACTCATCCGAATAAAAGAGCGCGCCCGCGCGAATCAACTCTCTCGTCAGAGTGGTCTTGCCGCTAAAGCTGCTGCCCGGCATGATGATGGCAAGCCCGCGCCAGCCCACAGCGCCCGCGTGTATGAAGACACGGTTCGGCGCGTGCTCCGCAACGTGAAGCTGCAAGTCCGACTCAAGCGCGTCGTACACCTGCTCTTCATCAACAGAGCGCGCCAATCGCTGCATGTCGCCGTAGAGAAGATTGAAGCGGCGCACGTTCGGACGCGACCCAGGCCCGCCCATGAAGACCGAATAGAGACGCTCTACGACAGCCGAGCGCGCGGGCTGCCACACGGGCGGAAGCCTCTCTATCAGAGCGTCAAGCGCTCGCGCGTCGTTCGTGCGAATCCCTACGCTCACGCCATAGGACTTGATGGCGATTCCAGCCGCCCAACCCAGGCGGTCAATCTTTTCCATTCAACTGCTGCGCCATTTGAACCTGGGCAATCTTGACTGCAACGCTTTTTAAAATCCCCGAAGAGAAGAATGAAAGAGCAACCGGGAGAATAAAAGATTCAGCCCCGAAATCAAAGTGGAGTTTGCCTATGCCGTTAGTCATAAAAGAAGAAGGGCGACCGCATCTGCCGGTGTCGCCCTTCTTCATGCTTTCTGTGCTGCTTCTTCTTCAGTCCGCGACGGGTGCGACCGAGCGCACCTGTTCCGAAACTCCGTCCGAGAATTTTTTGAAGTTCTCGTTGAAGAGTCGCGCAAGGTGGCGTGCCTTCTGGTCGTAGGCGTCCTTGTCCTTCCAGGTATTGCGCGGCGTCAGAACTTCCGTCGGGACTTCCGGGCAGGAGACTGGAACGCCGACGCCGAAGATTGGGTCGGGGCGCGTCTCAACCGAGGCGAGCGAGCCGTTCAAAATAGCGCGAATCATAGCGCGCGTGTACTTAATCTCCATGCGCTTGCCTTCGCCGTAAGGGCCGCCCGACCAGCCCGTGTTGATGAGCCAGCAGTTCGCGTTGTGCTCGTTTATCTTCTGCGCCAGCAGGTCTGCGTAGACGCCCGGATGCAGCACCATGAAGGGAGCGCCGAAGCAGGCCGAGAAGGTGGCCTGCGGCTCCGTCACTCCGCGCTCCGTGCCCGCGACCTTCGCAGTGTAGCCGGAGATGAAGTGATACATCGCCTGCTCAGGCGTCAGGCGCGAGACAGGCGGCAGCACGCCGAATGCGTCAGCCGTCAACATGATGATGTTGCGCGGGTGGCCCGCGTAACCTTCGGGCACGATGTTCGGGATGCTCTCCAGAGGATAAGAGGCGCGCGTGTTCTCTGTCTTGGCCGCAGAATCAAGGTCAATCTCGCGTGTTTCTTCATCATAGACTACGTTCTCAAGGATGGTGCCGAACATGCGTGTGGTGCGGTATATGTCAGGCTCCGCAGTGGGCGAAAGCCTTATGACCTTGGCGTAGCAGCCGCCCTCGAAATTAAAGACGCCGTCGTCCGACCAGCCGTGCTCGTCATCGCCTACGAGCCTGCGCTCCGGGTCTGCGCTCAAGGTGGTCTTGCCCGTGCCCGACAGGCCGAAGAAGATTGCAACGTCGTCCAACTGCCCCACGTTCGCGGAGCAGTGCATGCTCATCACGCCACGCTGCGGCAGAAGATAGTTGAGGATGGTGAAGACGCTCTTCTTCGTTTCGCCAGCGTAAGAGGTTCCGCCTATGAGGACAAGTCGCTGGCTGAAATCCATCAGGATGAAGGTGGCTGCGCGCGTACCGTCACGCTCAGGGTCGGCTGTAAAGCTGGGAAAGTTTATGACTGTGAATTCGGGCTGGTGCGCTATCTCCTGTTCGACGCCGCGTATGAACATCGTGCGCGCAAACAGCGAGTGCCAGGCAAACTCTGTGATGATGCGAACGGGGAGGCGGTATCTGGGGTCTGCACCGGCGAAGGTGTCCTGCACGAAGAGGTCTCTGTCTTTGGCGTGCGCCATCATGCGATCCCTTAGCGCGTTGAATTTCTCTTGCGAGAACTCTTTATTGACCTCGCCCCACCAGACCTTGTCTTCACTGGACGATTCGCGCACGATGGCTTTGTCTTTGGCGGCACGGCCAGTATGCTCGCCGGTGTCAACGATAAGCGCGCCGTGGTTGGATAGAATTCCTTCACCTCTGCGCGCTATCTCTTCGTAAAGCTCCGGCGTATTCAGGTTCCAGTAGACCGCGCGGGCATCCTTGATACCGTAATTGTCCAACTCGTAATCCGTGCGCTTTCGTCCCTTATCCTCCATCACAACACTCTCTCCTCAAAAAAAAGTCCCAAGTTCCAAGTCCCACATCCCAAGTTAAAAGAAAGAGTCTTTGACTTGAGTCCTGGGACTTTTCTAATCTTTCTCTTCTCGCTTTCGCCTGCGCTCGCGTGCGAGTTCTCGCAGTGCGACCGAGAAATCGCGTGCGGCTCTCTCCACACGGTCTGCGCGCCCTTCCAATTCTTCCGGGTCGTCGCGCGTGCGGATTGCAACGGCGGCCAGCGCCGCTTCAATCTGTTCTGTCAGCCGCGTAGCCTCTGTCTGTGTCTCCTGCTCTGCGCGCGTTAATTGAACGGAAGAATTTTCCCTTGCTCTCATCTTGATATAGAAGTATGAAATCCGGGCCGGGAAGTATTAAAAGAGAATCAGGGCCGACCCTGAAAATTATTTGATGTTCGCGGCCTTGGCCCGAACGTAAGCCTAAAGTAGTGTCGCGTGTAAATTAAAGTCTTACATTATTGAGAGGACTTTATCAAGCCGCCAAAGAAGGCAAAAGGCCGGTGAATAGTAAATGGTAAATGGTAAATAGACGAAACGGTTCTTACTATTTATCATTTACCATTCACTATCTATTATTTCTCTTATTATGTGGAACAAGCCGGAACGTGAGGCGTTTACAAGCCGGGAGCGGAAGTTGATAGAGGCGCATCGCACGCCGCTACAGGTGCAGCGCTTTCTTCGCACGATTCCTTATAACTGGGAGCTCGAAGGCGGAACGTTGCGCTCGTTCAGAGAGGTCATGCGCCGTAACACGGCTCATTGTCTGGAGGCTGCGCTCGCGGCAGCCGTGATACTTGAGCAGCACGGTTTTCCTCCGCTACTCCTGAGCTTTGAATCGAAAGATTTGCTCGACCACGTTCTCTTTGTTTTCAAGGAGCGCGGGCGTTGGGGCGCAATCGGTCGCTCGCGTGACCTTGGGCTTCACGGAAGAAAGCCGCACTTCCGCAGTTTGCGCGACCTGGCGTGGAGCTACTTCGACACCTACGTGGATTACACGGGGCGAATCCTTGGATACGGTTTGACGAACCTTTACGATTTGGGCGGCTACGACTGGCGATTCTCTTCGCGCAACATGTGGAAGATTGAGAACTATCTGCGAGAGATACCGCACCAGCCTCTTCCTTCATCGGACAAAAGGTACGAGCGATTGCTTGAGCGCTACAAGGAGTTTCGCAAGCGCAAACCCACAGGACACCTGACCGATTACGAAAGCCGCCCGCACTGGATGCTCTAAATTGATTCATTGATTCATTTCTTCATTGAATCAACGAACCGATGTATTATTCCATTCCGGCAAGAAAGGCAGGCCCGAAATGAAAATCTTTAGAGTCGTCTTCCTACTCGCACTGGTCTCTTGCTTTCTACAGATGAATGCTCCGGGGCAGAGCGATGACGCTCGCGCGGGGCTTGCCCTTGAAGTGACATGTTGCAGGGGGACTGCTCCGACCTTTCAGTCCGTGCCGAACGTTATCTGGTACAGTCGCTTTCGCCAGTTGGAAGGATGGAAGCCCGCCGCAGACTACCTGCCCGTGCAGGCCGTCAACATCTCTTCCATGATGGAAGGCTCAGCCGTGCGCGTTATAGTCTCGGTCGACCTGGGCAAGAAGTTTTTTGAGAAGCACAAGGACGTGGGAAGCTATCTCTTGCAGGAGAACGAGCGGCTGAAAATTTACGACATGACCGAATACGGCCTTGAGCCTTTCGAAGTGGCTGCCGTCAGGGTCGAGAAAAAGAGCGCCTCCGTTCCTGCCGTGACGAGCCACGCCCCATCCGTCGAGGTCAGAGACGTGCAGGCGATTGATGCCACGTTCCCAATGTTCAGGCTCACGCTGCGAAACACCTCGGCCAAGAACATCAGCGCCCTTTTCATGGAGGTAATCGCGCAGGGCCGCCTGCGTGTCTCCATCATGCCGCACAACCTGGACGCCAAGCCTCTGATTGCAGCCGGAGAGAGCTACGAATATAAGCGCCAGTTGCCTAATGAGACCAGACAGGAGGGCGCAGGCTACGCGCCTGAAACAACTCCGAATCAAACGCTCTTCATCAGAACGGCGGTCTTTGACGACGGCACTTTCGAAGGAGACGCCGCTCAGGCCGCGAGGTACAAAGCATACGCCCTGGGCTTTCGTACTCAGCTTGAGCAACTCGCGGCACGCTACAATCAGGCGCTTCAATCTACGGAATCCGAACCGCGCGCCGTTCTGGAAACCTTGCGCGAGCAGGTCAACCGTCTAAGCATAGAAGCAGACCCGCTCGTTCTTGCGAGGCTATCAGGCGAGTTCCCAAGCGTGATTGACAGGACTACTTTGAGAGAAGGAATCGAAGTAGTCATGTTCGAGACGAAAAAGGATGCGCTCAAGACCATAGAAGAGTTCAGGAAAAAGCAGGACTCCAAATGTGACAGAGAGGCTTTGCGCGCGTGGTTGATTTCGAGCCGCGATAAATACCAGAAGTCTCTGGATTACCTGAAGAAGCTTAACTAAAATTCGCTTTTATCTCATGAAGGTTGCGCGGCGCGTCTTGCGCCTAAGATGGTGTGTGCCACGACTGCTGTGACGATGATTGAGCCGCCGATAATCGCCCACGCAGACGGTCTCTCGCCAAGAAAGATGAAGACCCAGACGGGATTGAGCACAGGCTCTATGTAGCCCACGATTCCTGCATCAAGCGAGCGCACGCCGCGCGCCATCCCCAAGGTAAAGAAGGTGTAGGCAATCCCAATTTGAATCACACCCAGATAGCTCACGCTCACGGCGTCCTGCCATGAGATTTTCGAGAGCGCCGCGATGCCTGCCGGTGCCGTGATTAAAACCAGCAGAAGATTTCCGTAGATGACGGATGAAGCGCGGTTGACTCTTTGCGTGTGCGGGTGCCTGAGCAGCAGCATGTAGAAGGCGAAGCAGAGACCGGAGGCCAGCGCCGCTATGTTTCCCTCAACGTCCTGCGGCCTGAGTTTGCCTACGAAGAAGAGAGACATTCCGGCTATGCAGGCCAGAACCGTTATCAAATCCGGGCCTCTGAACTTCTCTTTATAAAAGAGCGGCTCAAGCAGCAAGACATAGATGGGCGCTGTGTATTGAAGAAAGATAGCGTTCGCTGCGGTCGTCAATTTGGTGGCGACCACGAAGAGCAGAAGAAGCGCCGCGTAAAGCATCGAACTGACGACGGTCAGGCGGTTGAGACGAAAGCCTTCGCGGTAAGTGAAGATGGCTACCGTCAGCGCCGCCAGGAGCGAGCGCCCGAACGAAAGCTCAAGGGCGGTGAGCTTCGTCCACTTGATGAAAAGGCCGCCAGTGCTCCACAGAAGAGCCGCCGCCACAACCAGCAAGATAGGCGCGTCCACAAACGGGCGGCTCTTCGCTTTAGAACTTTCAGGGGAGAAGTCGGGCAACTCTTTCTCTTAAGCGCTCACTTCAGTCTCGCGCGTATCGGCTTCGCCTGCGCTGTCGGTTGATTTGAGACGCTTGCCGAAGAAGCCGTTCCAGGGCGGGATAACTATGGAGACTGCGCCGGATGCGGGCGTGATGCAGGCGAGGCGTATGAGCGGGCGCTCCTCGTCCGTGTCCAGGTAGCCGAACTCTCGCATCATGCGTCGCTCTCGCGCGGAGACGGGCGCAAGCTTTTCCGCTCCGCCCAACACGCCCACCCAGCAGGTTCCGCACGAAGCGTTGCGGCACTCGACCGGAATAGGCCCTTCTATGCGGCGCTCGTCCCGTTGCTTGTAGTCGCGCTTGTCTGCGGCTGCGGCCCAGGCCAAGTCCTGCCCGTTGATGAGCTTGAAGCAAGCGCCGTCCGTGTTTTCGTCAAAGGTCACAGTCCACTCTTTATCGACCGTTCGCAGAAAGCCGAACAAGCCCTGGCTGTCGTCCTTCGCACGCGCTTTCAGAACCTGCTCGGGCGAGAGACGCGCGTGCTTAACGTCTATGTGGAGTCGGCCCGGCGCTTCTTTGAAGGCGGCAAGCCCCGTCTGTTCCACTGTCATGAACGCGATGGCTGTGATGCCCACTAGGAGAGACTCGTCGGCCTTCGCGGCGGCGGCTGCGGCGCGTGCGGCTTCGCGTATAGCATCGGTCAGCTTCTTCTCAGTCGAAGATTGAAAGCTTGCGGCGTAATCTTCCACGGCGCGTTTGGCTTCCGTCCAGAAGCGGTGGCCGTAAAGAAAGGTGTGCGATGAATCAATCTGGTCTAGCAAATGATACTTGCCTTGCATAAGAAGCTTTCGCGCGAAGGCTTCGGGGTCTTCTGCGCCACAAAGCGCGCGATGGAGCGCGAGCGGGTAGAAGGCAAACCAGATTTGCGTGGCCGCCCTGTCAACTTCGTGTATGTCGGGCAGCAGGCTGATGAGAGTCTCGGCCCAATCGCTTTCATCATACTGGCGCAGAAAGCCCTCGAAAGGGGTGCGAGTTTCGACTCTAGTGCTCATGAATACCTCTAGCTAAAAAATTTCGGCTCAAGCGAAACCAGACACTTTAGCAGCAACCGGCCCGATAAGGCAAAAGGGGAAGATGTTAAAGCGAAGGAAGGAAATTAACAGGGATGGACAGGATAGAGAGGATAAAGAAGAAGCAATCTTTCTTTTATCCTGCTTATCCTGAGAACTCTTTAACGCGTGCTCCTTGATGCGGGGACGCCGCCGACGCCGCTTGTGCCGGGGCGCGTGAAGTAGTCCGAGAGCGTGAGCACAATCAAGAGAGCCAGCCAGAAGAAGCCCGATATGACGACTATCTTCGTCAGCCGAGTGCTGTAGCGAACGTGCATGAAGAAGAGCACCACGAGCAAGGCTTTCGTCACGGCGACGGCGAGCGCAATCACTACGTTCAGAGCGCCGAAGTCATAGAGCGCCACCCAGTAAGTTAATACCGTCAGCACCATCAACGCGCCGAAGATTAGAAAGTAAATTGTTTTCGAGACTATGTGTTCAGACATGATTCGAATTCGTTTCCCTCAGTGGCCTCCGCTTATGCCGTGCGCGCCCAAAAGGTAAAGAAGCGGGAAGAGAAATATCCAGACGATGTCTACGAAGTGCCAGTAAAGCCCGCCCAACTCCACGGGCGAATGGTACTCAGGCGAAAAGCGGTCGCGCCAAGCCATGATTGTCAGGACGATTAACATGCCTATGCCTATGACCATGTGCAGGGCGTGTATGCCCGTCATGGCGAAGTAGATGAAGAAGAACATCTCTGCGCGGCTGGCGAAGCTAGCGTCCGGCTTTTGCTCCTGTCCCGTCGGCACAGCCTGCGGATTGCGCTCGGTCGCAGCGTCGCGCGCGGGTTCCTGCGTCACCTGCTTGCCATGCTCCTCTTCCGCATACCAGTTGAACGGTCGGCTGGGGAAGAGACGGCCCGGAATCTCGCTCTTCTCGTACTTGTCGTAGTACTCGAAGGCTTTGACGACCAGGAAGGTCGTGCCGAGCATCATCGTCAAAATCAACATGACGACTATCATCTTGCGCTTGCCCACCTGCGAGTAGTAGACGGCGAGGGCCATCGTCAGACTGCTGCAAATGAGCACAATCGTATTGATGAAACCCATCGTTACGTTGAGACGGTTGCTGGCGGCGGCGAAAGCGTCCGCGTTATAGCTGCGGTACAGGATGTAGGCCATGAACATCCCGCCGAAGAACATGATTTCGGTCACGAGGAATATCCACATGCCAAGAGTTCCGGCCTCGCGCTGCTGCTCCATATTCTCGAAATGGTGCTGCAACGCCGCGTGAGCCGATGCCGGATGCTCCATAGTCGTATGCACTGCTTCAGCCAATTTTCTGCTCCCTGAAAACTGTTCTTTTAATCTGTCGGTAAAATCTTGTTCACGACTACTTTCTCTTCTCTGGGGCGGTACTCGTACGGCTCCCAGGTGACGACGGGCGTCTCTTCGAAGTTCTCGGTCGGCGGAGGGCTGGTAGTTTGCCATTCCAGCCCCGTAGCGCCCCAGGGATTCGACGGCGCGTACTTGCCGTAGCGCATAGACCACGGCAGGTAGACCATGGGCAGCAGATAGCCCGCGCCGAGGATTGATGCGCCCGCAGTCGAGAGGACGTTGAGCATCTGCCACACGGGGTCGTCCGGGTACGCTGCATAGCGGCGCGGCATTCCCATGTAGCCCACTACGAACTGCGGGAAGAAGGTCAGGTTAAAGCCTACGAAGATAATCAACGCGGAAAGCCGCGCCCATCCTTCCGGGTACATGCGCCCCGTCAGCTTCGGCCACCAGTAATGCAGCCCGCCCAGATAAGCCATCACCGTCCCGCCGACCATGATGTAGTGAAAGTGCGCGACCACGAAATAGGTATCATGTACGTGAATGTCCAGACCTATGGCAGCCAGGAAGAGGCCCGTTGTTCCTCCTATCAGGAAGAAGCCTATGAAGCCTAAGGCGTAGAGCATAGGCGTGTCGTAGGAGATTGAGCCTCTGTAAAGCGTCGCTGTCCAGTTAAAGACCTTAATGGCCGAAGGGATGGCGACGAAGTAGGTCAGAAACGAGAAGACCAGCGAGCCGTATATACTCTGCCCGCTCGTAAACATGTGGTGGCCCCAGACCAGGAAGCCGTAGATGGCTATGCCAAGGGAAGCGTAGGCCACGAATTTGTAGCCGAACATGTTCTTGCGCGAGAAGGCCGTAATCAACTCCGAGATGACTCCCATGCCGGGCAGCAGCATGATGTAAACCGCCGGGTGCGAGTAGAACCAGAAAAGATGCTGGAACAAGATGGGGTCGCCGCCTATCGCCGGGTCAAAGATGCCTACGCGAAAGACGCGCTCTAGCCCCACGAGCAGGATGGTGACGGCCACAACGGGCGTGCCCAGAACCATGATAAGGCTCGTCGCGTAGTGCGACCAGATAAAGAGTGGAAGCCTGTACCAGGTCATGCCCGGCGCTCGCATCGTGTGAATCGTGACGATGAAATTCAGGCCCGTCAGGATTGAAGAGAAGCCTGTGATGAAAACGCCTATGGCGGCGGCCATGACGTAGGTGTTCGAGTAGGTCGAACTGTACGGCGTATAGAAAGTCCAGCCTGTGTCCACGCCTCCGGCTACGACTGCGTAGAGAATAAAGATGCCGCCGATGACCAGTATGTACCAGCTTAAAAGATTGATTTTGGGGAAGGCCAAATCTTTCGCCCCAATCATCAGGGGCACTAAAAAATTTCCGAGCGTGGCGGGCACACTGGGTATCAGGAAAAGGAAGATCATCACCACGCCATGCATGGTGAAGAATTTGTTGTAGGTTTCGGGCTGAACCAAATCCGAGGCCGGAGTCAGAAGCTCAAGCCGTATCATGACCGCAAACGCACCGCCGAGAAAGAAGAAGAAAGTAATCGTTATCAAGTACAGAATGGCTATGCGCTTGTGGTCTTTGGTCAGGAGCCAGGACTTAATCGAATAAGCGCGGTTGATGTAGTTGTCTTTCGGCGGTACGACCGGCAGATCGCCGCCCATGCTTGCTGCGTCTATCATTGCTCTCTATTTCCTTGTCGGGCCGGTGTCCTTGTTTGATTGGCTGCACCCGTATTCGCTTGATTAGAGTTCGGCGCTCCGCCGCGATTAGCCCCGGCGGCGGAGGTGGGCACGCTGGTCGGGCGCTGGTTGCTCTGCTGAGGAGTGTTGATTGAACCCTGTTGCTGCTGTTCGCCGGGCGCGCCCAAAGATTTGATATAAGCTATTAATTGCAGAAGCTGCTCTTCAGAAACCTGTCCCTGAAAAGTCGGCATGATGGGTTCAAAGCCCATCACCAGCTTGGCGCGCGGGTTCAGGATTGATTCCCTCAGGTAAGATTCGTCCGCGACTAGAGTCTGCCCGCCCTGAATCTGAACAGGCTTTCCGAAGAGACCGTCCAGCACAGGCCCTCTACCCTGCGCGTCCGAGCGGTGACAGGTATTGCAGGCCAAGTCCTGAAAGACCTTTTGCCCCTGCGAAGCCAGAGACCCTTCGGCTGCTCCGCCCGAAAGCCATGCTTCGTAGTCCGCAGGCTCCATGACGTAAATCGTCCCTATCATCCCTGAGTGATTCGTCCCGCAGTACTCGGCGCAGAATAGCTGGTACTTGCCGGGCTTCGTCGCCTTGAACCACATGGTCGTGTAGCGGCCCGGCACAACATCCTGCTTGATGCGAAAGTCCGGGATATAAAAGCTGTGAATCACGTCCTCGGTCGTCATGGTAAGGCGAATGCTGGTGTTGACCGGAACGTGCAGTTCGTTAATCTCGCGGTTTCCTTCAGGGTGCTGAATCTTCCACATCCACTGTTTGCCTACGACGTAGATGTCCATTGTGTCGCGCGGCGGGCGCGCCATGGTGAAATAGACGTAAGCGCCGCCGAGAAACATAATCATGACAAGGCCGAAGGGAATCACCGTCCAGGTAATCTCCAGCTTGTTAGAGCCTTCTATGGGCTGGGGCGCTTCAGTTTCCGAACGCCTGCGATACCGTATGAAGAAGTAGATGATGACGGCCACAATCAGGACTGAGAAGAAAGCGCTGACGGCTGTGATAAAGAAGAAGAGGCCGTCAACGTTTCTGGCGACGGTCGAGCCTTCGTCGGGAAAGAGCGGAAAATTACGTAGTAGGAATAATGAGTTCACTGTGAAACTTTAAGCCTCCCTCAATGCTCTCTGCCTTTCGGCCTCGCGCCGCTTCAAAACGAAGATGAGCAGGGCGAGACCCGCGAAGGTCGCAAAGCCCAGGATTCGTATGGCGTTCATGATGACGAAGCCGTAGCGTCCGGTCTGCGGGTCGTAGTGAAAACAGTAGAGAAGAATCTGGTCTACGGGCGAGCCTATCTTGTTATTTGAAGCTTCGACCAGCCCAAGCTGCATGTCTCTGGGCGCGTACTCTATGCCGTAGAAGTAGCGCGAAATTTTTCCTTCCGGCGTCAGAATCATGATGCCCGAAGCGTGCGCGAACTGCTGCGTCTCTTCGTCCCACGCGAAATGAAATCCGACCGCTTCCGTCAAAGCGGTAATCGAAGCCTTGTCGCCGGTCAGGAAGTGCCAGCCAGCCGCCGCGCCTTCGCGGCCATAGCGCACCATGTAGCCCTCTTTTTTCTGCCTGGCAAGCTCAGGCTTTTCCCTTGGGTCGAAGCTCACGGTCACGACCTCGAAATCCCTGCCGACGTCGAACTTCAAAGCCTTCAGGCTTCCCACCAGACCGTTCAGCACTTGCGTGCAGAGCATAGGGCAATCGTAATAAACGAGCGACAGGACGACGGGCTTGTGACCGAAATACTGAGCGAGCTTTACCTCTTGCCCGTTCTCGTCGCGGAAAACCAGATCGAGCGGCACCTGATTGTTGAGCCTCTGGTCAATCCCTACCTTTCGAAGCGGCGCGGGCAGATTCTCTTTTGGCGCGTCTGCGGGCTGCACTATCTTCGGCTCACTATTCTTAGGGAGCGGGTCAGGTGCCATTGAGCCGCCCTGCTGCGCGCCTGCGAGGGTGCAGAAGATAAGCAAGCAGAGAGCGGAGAGCAGAGAGCAGACGGCAAGACTCTGCGTGTGCCCTTGTGCTTCTCTCGTCATCTTTCCGCTTTCCGCTCTTTTCATAATGGGTACTGCTAAATCTTTCATGGTTGTTTGCGCTCGGTCTGTCGCCCCGAGCTTGAGTCAGAAGGAACCTGCGGCGACGGCGTTTGACCGCCCGCTTGCTGTTGTTGATTACTGTTCTGAGCCTTCACGGGCTTGATGCCCTGTTGAGCGATTGTCTTAATCGCATCGTCAATGGGCATGCGCGCAATCTTCTGGTCGGGGTCTACGACGCCGTAGCTCGTCAGTTCTTCCTCCCACTTGCGGCGCACAACCTTCCACTCCGCCTGCGGCTCTTTAAGCTCAAGGTCTTGTCCCTCCACCTTGTAGCCGGGCGCGGCCTGTAGCCTTGGCTCAGGCGGCAGGCGCTCTTCCGAGGTGCGCGCCATCACGGGCTTTTCGCCTTCAGCCCTGCGCGCCCAAGACTCGAAGATGTTGTACATGCCGCGCAGTAGAAGGAGCGCCGCGACGATAAGGCCCGCGAGAAACAGCACGAACCACAAGATGCCGCGCGTGTTGACATCCGAGACCTCGTGCGTGATGTCAGGGTTTCTGATGTCGGAAGCGTCCGGCGTTTCGTGTATGCGCGGGTCGTGTCCTCTAGCCAAAACTTGAATACCTCCTAGATATGCTCCGGGCGATCAATCCCTTGAAGCTCCGGCTCATGATGATGACGCGCCGCCGCCGCTTGTTCGAGCAGGTTCTCCATTCCCTTGTCGTTGATGGGAAGAAGTGCGCGCTGTCTTAACTGATGAGCGAAATAGGAGAGCCACAGGCCGCCTATGCCAACGGGCGCGAGCAGGTACATCCAGTAATTGAGAACGAGGCCCAAGGCCCCGCCCCCGTGAACTTCGGCCACGGGCGCAATCATCCAGAAGAGGTCAACCAGCCGCATGACCATCAACAACCCCGCTATGATTGCCAGCGTGCGCGCGTGACGCTTCAGATTCCTTGAGAGCAGCAGGAAGAAGGGCACTGCGAAGTGAAAGAGCACGAGTATGAGTCCGACGTACTGCCAGCCGCTTCGCATCCTCTCCAGGTACCAGGGAATCTCTTCCGGCAGGTTGCCGTACCAGATGAGCAGGAACTGCGAAAATCCGAAGTAGGCCCAAATCATGACAAACGCGAGCAGCAGTTTTCCGAGGTCATGAAAATGCAGGGGAGCTATAACGCCTGCGAGCGGCGGGCGATTCGCCAATCGTGACGCCACTATGATGACGAAGGCGAAGGCGCTCAGTCCCCATCCGGCCATAATCAGCAGGCCGAAGATGGTAGAAAACCACTCAGGCTCAAGCGACATTACCCAGTCGGTCGCCGCGAACGTGACCGTGAGTCCAAAGAGCACCAGGCCGGGGCCGCTCAAACCCTGCATAGTCTTTCTCAATCCAGGCTCGGCAGTCCTGTCCTGCTCCAGCGACCACTTGTTCAAAAAGAACATCAGCAGTCCCCAGACCACGAAGTAGAAGACGAAGCGGCCCATGAAGAAAGGAATATTCAGGTAAGGCGTCTTGTGCGCTATGACTTCACGATGACCTTCCGGGATTGTCTCCAGGGGGCGCGCCCACTCGTACAGAGTCCTTATGCCGAAGAAGACCGGAAGAAAGAGCACGAACATGAGCGGGATGACCCGTGTAGCGGCTTCCAGTATGCGGCGTATGACGAGTCCCCATCCTCCGCCCGAAAGATGATGCAGCATCAGTATGGCAAGGCTTCCTACCGAGACGCCCGTCCAGAAGACGTAGCCCATCAGGTAGGCGTGAAAGAATTGCCTGAGGCCGTCCGTGATAAGAAACGCGCCCACCACGCACAGCAATATGCAGATGATGCCTACGATGAGCGCACGCATCTGAAAGCGACTGGTCTCTACCGGAGTCGTGTGCGAAGCATCCATGAGTTTTACTTTTGTCCTCCGGCTTCGAGTTTCTGTCGAGCGTCCGGCGGCAACTCGGCAATCGGCGCACGCTGGCTCAGTTGAAGCGCGCGTATGTAAGCGACAATCGCCCAACGGTCTTCGGGGGACACCTGCGCCGCGTAATCCGGCATAGCGCCGAAGCCGTTCGTCATCACGTCGAAGAAATGTCCTACTGGAGCCTCCATCAAACGATCATTCGTCAGAGGCGGCGGCGCGCGAAAGCCACGGCGCACGACCATGCCATCGCCCTTGCCCGTCATGCCGTGGCACACCGCACAGTAAGCATTGAAGCGCTCCTGTCCGCGACGAATGATTTGCTCGTTGACCTCTATGGGCATGGTGTCTACAAGCTGGGCCTGCGGGCCTGTGCCTGTCTTGCCCGTGTAAAGCGCTGCGTTCTCGCGCAGGCTCCCGCGCGCAACCGTTCCCTCTACGGGCGGGCGCGAAGCCATGCGGTTGTCGAAAAACTCGCTTCTTTCATAAGCCTCGTAGCGCGGCTGATCCTGCATGTCCTGTCGGCAACCGGAAAGCAGGAAAGCAAAAGGCAGAAGGAAGACTAGGACAAGAGGCCCTGTTGACGCGCGCCCGGGCGCAGCCATCTTCGCCGTTTGCCTTTCTACTTTTTCCTTAAGTCTCAACATCAATCACCTCGTATGGCCCCAGGCTCTGTAGGAAGCGCGTGGTCTCTTCGTGATTAAATTTCGGGTCGCGCGCCTCAATCACCAGGAAGAAGCGGTCGCGCGTGGCAAGAGCGAAGCGCGGGTTGTTGAAGACCGGATGATAGGGCTGCGGCAGCTTGTTGAGAGCGAGCATGCCGAAGACAGCCGAAAAGGCTGCGGCCAGAATCGTGCACTCAAAAGTGATAGGGATAAAAGCGGGCCAGCTATGCAAGGGCTTGCCGCCAATGTTGAGCGGGTAATCGAAGACGTGCACGTAGAACTGCAAGAAATATCCCGCCAGCCCGCCCAGGATTCCCCCAATCAGCACAATCAAAGGCAGAATGGTTCGGTGAAAGCCTATGGCCTCCGACAACTCCTCAATCGGATAAGGCGAGTAAGCATTAATACGCCTGTAGCCTTCTTCGTAAGTGCGGCGCGCAGCCGTCACCACGTCCGTAGGGTCTTCAAACTCGGCCATCAAGCCGTATAGCTGCGGTATCTTTGATCTCTTCATAATCAAAAAGATTGATTCATTGAATCAATGAACCGATGATTCAATTCTTTCATGCTTCTTCCTCTCTGATTTCAGCCTGCGGCAGGATAGTTCGCATCTCGAAGATGGAGATCATGGGCAGGAAGCGTATGAAGAGCAGAAGGAGCAGGAAGAACATACCGATGGTGCCTATGAACATCGTCCAATCCCAAAGGGTCGGCGCGTACATGCCCCAGCTTGAGGGCAGAAAATCTCTGTGCAGGCTGACGGGAATGATGATAAAGCGCTCAAGCCACATGCCTACGCTGACGATAATCGAGACTATCCAGATAGCCACGTTGCTGTGGCGCACGCGCCTGAACCAGAGAACCTGCGGCGCGACCGCGTTGCAGAAAATCAACAGCCAGTAGAGCCACATATACGGGCCTTTGAAGCGGTTGAAGATCATGTACTCTTCATAGGCGTTACCGCTATACCACGCCGTAAATGTTTCCACCATGTAGCTGTAGGCTACGAGCAGCCCTGTCGCCAGCATAATCTTCGCCATGTTCCGTATATGGCGGCCCGTGATGAAATCCTCAAGGCCGTAGAGCTTTCTGATGGGAATCGTCAGAAGCAGCACCATGGCGAAGCCCGCGTAGATTGCGCCCGCCACGAAGTAGGGCGGGAAGATGGTCGCGTGCCAGCCCGGAATCACAGAGACGGCGAAGTCGAAGCTGACGATGGTGTGAACCGAAAGCACAAGCGGCGTTGCGAGTCCCGCCAAAAGCAGATAGGTCGTCTCGTACCTGAACCAGTGACGCGCGCTGCCTCGCCAACCTAGAGAGAGCATCCCGTAGACGACTTGAAAGAAGCGGCTCTTGGCGCGGTCACGCAGAGTCGCAAAGTCGGGGATGAGACCAATGAACCAGAAGAGAGCAGAGACCGTGCCGTAGGTCGAGACCGCGAACACATCCCACATTAAGGGGCTTCTGAACTGCGGCTGAATCCCCATGGTGTTCGGATAGGGGAAGAGCCAGTAAGCCAGCCATGGTCTTCCCGTGTGCAGCAGGGGAAAGAGTCCGGCGCAGGCTACTGCGAATAGCGTCATCGCTTCGGCGAAGCGGTTAATGGAGGTTCGCCACGTCTGACGGAACAGGAGCAGGATGGCCGAAATCAAGGTGCCTGCGTGGCCTATGCCAATCCACCAGACGAAGTTGATGATGTCGAAAGACCAGCCCACCGGCTGGTTGTTTCCCCAGATGCCTATGCCCGTTAAGACCAGATGCGTGATGGTCACCATCAAAATCATGGTGATGATGAACGAGATGGAGAAGCCGAAGAACCAGCCCGGCGGCGTCCTGCGCCTGAGGACAATCGCGCTTATCTTGTCCGTGACCGTGCCGAAATCATAGCCCGGCTCTATGACCGGAGCAGTGATGTGCATACGCATGTCGTCATGCGGTTCGTCTACTCTTTGAGACATACTCTCAATGCTCTCCCTGCTTGCCCTGGTTAGGGTTCATGTTGCCCATCAAACTCGCAGGCCCTATCTCCGGGTTAATATTTTTTATGGCCGCAAGATAAGTCGTGCGCGGTCGCGTGTTCAAATCCGCGAGCAGCCCGTAGTTGCGCTCTTGGGCCTTGAGCTTCGACACGCGGGCTTCGGGGTCGTTGACGTTGCCGAAGACTATGGCGTCCGCAGGACACGCGGCCTGGCATGCGGTGACAATCTCGCCGTCGCGCACGGAACGATTCTCTTTCTCCGATTCAATCTTGGCGTACTGTATGCGCTGTATGCAGTAGGTGCATTTCTCCATCACGCCGCGCGAGCGAATAGAGACTTCAGGGTTTCGCATTAGCTTGTAAGTCGGCGTGTTGAAATCCTGGAAGAGCAGGAAGTTGAAGCGGCGCACCTTGTACGGGCAGTTGTTCGAGCAATAACGCGTGCCCACGCAACGGTTGTAGACCATGTCGTTGGTGCCTTCTGCGGAGTGGACGGTCGCGGCCACAGGGCAGACAGGCTCGCACGGCGCGTTCTCGCAGTGCATGCAGGGCACGGGTTGAAAGAAGGTGTTCGGGTTCGCTTCATCACCCTTGTAGTAGCTGTCCACGCGCAGCCAGTGCATCTCTCGGCTGCGAAGAACCTGCTCTTTGCCGACTATGGGAATGTTATTTTCGGACTGGCAGGCCACCACGCAGGCGTTGCAGCCAATGCAGGTCGAAACGTCAATCGCCATGCCCCACGCGTAGCCCTTCGAATAGTCGTAGTTCTCATACATGGTCTCCTGGCGCGGAGGCTCGTGCTTCTCTTCGGGCGCGAAGCTTGGGTTCTTCTTGTAGTCTTCCAGCGTGCCTGCGCGCACGAGGTCGCGGTTCTCCATCAGGTGATGAAGCTGAGTGGTGGCAATCTGATAAATGTCTGCAGTCTTTTCGAGCCGGAGTCCCGTGCCCGACCAGAGCGCGTTGGAGGTGCGAAGCGCGTAGGCATTCTCAAAGTTCGGCGTGTCGCTCCGTTCGGTCTGCGTGCCCGCGTGGCCCGCGCGCCAGCGACCGTAACCCAGATGAACCGTCACGGTATTGTCGGCCTGTCCTGGCTGCACCCAGACGGGAAATGGAACCGTGCGATTCTGGAAAGTTAGATTGACGACCGTCTGCTTCCACTCGCCGCCCTTCCATCCGAGGTCGTTCTCAAGGCCGAGACGGCGCGCGGTCGCGGGGCTTATGAGGGCCGCAGTGTCCCAGGTGATTTTCGAGAGCGGCTTGGGCAATTCCTGAAGCCAGCCGTTGTTGGCAAAGCGCCCGTCGTAAATAGAAGGGTCTGCGCGAAAGACTATCTCAAGCTCGTTCGGGTTGGCTGGCGGCGGCTGCGGCGCGTTGTCCCAATTGCCCGCGAGCGAAACCGTTCGCGTCGGCAGCGCAGTGTTCGCAATCACCCCGTCATGAAGCGCCCTTCGCCACTGCGATTCAAAATCATTCGCCGCAGAGGCTCCGGCGTTTGCTCCGCCGCTCGCCTGCACCGTAGAAGTCTGCGGCGTCAGTCCTGCCTGCGAACTGTTCGCAGAAGTGTTCGACGAAGCGGAAGACGCTGCCTGATTGTTTCCTGAGTTGTTTGCGTTCTGATTGCTGACCGCCTGTCCAGTGTTCTGCGTCGCGTTCTGATTTACAGTCGCGGGTTGTTGAGCCGAGGCGGCGCGCTGACCCGTGCCCTGCGCCGTGGACGAGCGCAGCGCGACGCCGCCCGCTCCAATCTTCCCCTGCCAGAAGGCGCGCACAATCTCGTAGCCCGTTCGCTCAGGCTGCTGCGTGAAGGCGGCCAGAAACTCTATGGGAGATTTGGTGCCGCGATAAAGCGGAGCGATGAGCGGTTGAACTATGGAGACCGTGCCGTCAAAAGCACGCGCGTCGCCCCACGATTCAAGATAGTGCGACTCCGGCACATGCCAGTGGCACAACGCGCTGGTTTCATCATCGTAAAGGCTCAGGTGAATGCGAAGCCCGGCCTTCTCCATGCTCTGTCGGAACTGAAGGTCGGCAGGCGCGTTGTAAACAGGATTGCCTCCGACCATCACCAGCACGTCCACAGTGCCAGAGTTCATGTCCTGGACAAGCTGGCGAAGCTCTGCGATTGAATCAAGCGAGGTGTTCTCCTGTCCAGGGGGGCGAAACTCAAGCGGGTCTGTGTAGCTGACGGTATTGCCAACGCTGCCGAGTTTCTGATTCATGGCGTGCGCGAGCGCGTGAATGATTGCGGTCTGCTCGTCGCCTGCTATGACGAGTGCGGCGCGTCCAGCCTGTTGCAGGTCGCGCGCGATTGCGTCAATCACGTTCGAAGGAATTGAAGCCGGAGCCTGAGCCGTTCCAGCCATAGAGACGCCAAGCTTTGCTGCGACCGCGCGTGCAAAGCCCTCAATCTCGGACGGGCGAAGAGGCCAGCGATGGTCTGCGCTCGCGCCCGTGTTCGTGTAGGTGGATTCCACGCAGTAGAAGCGGTTCATGCGCTCCGCTCCGCCTTCGCCTTCCACGCGACGGCGCGAAGCGAACTGCCGCCCGTATCTCAAAGAGGTTGGGCCGCACGCCAGAAAGTCCGCGTCGAGTCCAAGGATTCTGTCTGCGCGCGTGAAGTCGTAGATGACGTTGACGGGTTGGCCGAAGGCTTGAAAGGCTCCCGTGTTTGCCTGCCCGCGACCCACAGGCTCGTATTGATACCAGCGCGCCTGCGGAAACTCTCTGAGGATGTCTGCAATCTGCGCTGCGAGCGTGGGCGACGTGACCGTCTCGGTTAAGAATCTCAACCCTGCGCCCTGCTTCGGTCTTTGATTATCGAGCGCCTCGCTGATTGCTCCCAAGAACGCAGACCATGTGCGAATCTCTCCTCGAAAATTTAGAACCTGCGAGCGGTCAGGGTCATAAAGGCCGAGTATGGAAGCCTGGGAATAAGCGTCGGATGCGCCGAGGCTCGCCGGGTGAAGCTCGTTGCCTTCGATTTTGGTCGGGCGGCCTTCGTTGCTGCGAACCAGCAATCCAGTTGCAGCGCCGCCCAGCGACATAGCCGTCGCGTAGAAGGACGGCTTTCCGGGCGTGTAACCTTCGGGCTGGCGCACGAAGGGGACAATGGTTTCCGTGGGCTGGTAAGCGCAGGCCGACAACCCCGCGAGCGCCATCGAAGCGCCCATGAGCTTGATGAAGGTACGACGATTCAGGGAATCGTCCCACTCTTCAGCCGCGTGCGGGTACTCGCGCTCTACAAGCTCCTGAAACTCGTCCGAGTCCGCAAGCTCTCCCAGGTTGCGCCAGTACTCTTTGCCGCGCGTCTTCAGCAAGCGCTCGCGCAGCAAAGCGAAATTTTTTTGCCTCTCTTCAGTGGACATCAAAGTTTTCCCGATTCTATCTGTGGCACGTAGAGCAGCTAGTCAAGACGGCTGTGCTCCTGATGTTGTAACTTTTCGCAAGCTGCGCCCCGACCTCTTTCTGGTTGGCCGGAGCCTGCCACTGCATATTGAAAATCTGATCTTTGGGTCGAAGTACAGCTTCAGGGTTTCTGTGACACTGCAAGCACCACTCCATCTGTAAGGACGCGACCTGGTACATGAGCGGCATGTTGTCTACAGCGCCGTGGCAGGTGGAGCAGCCCACGCCCTTGTTGACGTGTATGCTGTGATTGAAATAGACGAAGTCCGGCAGGTCATGCACCCTCACCCATCCAATAGGCTTCTCGTCCCGAAAGCTTGCGCGCACAGGCTCAAGGTAGGGACTGTTGGCCCATATCTGCGAGTGACAGTTCATGCAGGTCTTCGTAGAAGGCATCCCCGCAGAGGCAGAAGTCTCTACGGTCGTGTGGCAGTAGCGACAATCAATGCCGTCGTCGCCTACGTGGTGCTTGTGGCTGAACTGTACGGGCTGCGGGCGCGCAACGAAGGCTTGCGTGTAGTAGCTGGAGCGATTGAATTCCGCAATTACGAAGAGCAGCGCGGCCCCTATGAAGACGGCACCGAAGATGCTCACCTTGGCGATGGTATTAGTGCTCTGATGAAATATTTGGGGCACGGCGCGCGTCTCATCTCCGTATCAAGGATTTTTGAGCAGGGAGAAAGATTTCCCCTCAAGCCGACTACTGCTTCGGCTGCGTGCGCGACTTCTTCAAGACACAAAACCACACACAACTCTTTCGGCGTCGCTCGCAGCCGCTTGTAGACCCATACGTGAACTGCTGTCCGCTTCTTGCTTTCCAGAGCCTAGTAGCGCGGCTCCTCATGCCGGAAGAAGAGTACACATCCGGCGCGCGGTCATCTCGTTGGGTTCATTGCTGTCAGTGCAGTAAAGCGATTCTACCAATTCCTTAAACACTGTCAACTCAACTTGCTACGAAAATGTAGCGAAGTTAATGAAGATTGGTTGAGGGAAAAAGATGAAAGCCGCGCACGGAAACCAGGAGGCTCAAGTTTCCGGTGAGATTTTAACTTTATTCTAATAACTGCTGCTGCGACTTATAAGCGCAACTACAAACCTTCGGCAGAAAAATTCATAAGGCTGGTAAATGGTGAATAGAAAAATCCCCGTTCGTCTATTCACCATTTACCATTTACTATTTACCAGCCTTATTGTGCGTCGCGTGCGAGCATGGCTGCGCCTATGGAGACGGCGTCAGTGCCGAGGGCTGCGGCGACTATTTGTGTCGCTTCGAAGCAGGGTTGGAAGGCGCGGCGTCCGGCCTCGCGTATGATTGGATTGAGGATTAACTCGCCCGCTTCCATCACGCCGCCGCCGAGGACTATGCGCTCTATGTTCAGCAGGTTGATGACGGAAGCTACGGCAGCGCCTATGTATTTGCCTGTGCGCTCTATCATCAGGAGCGAGAAGTCATCTCCGTTTTTGGCCTCGCGTGCGATGTCTGCGGCGGTGAAGTCCTTAGACATGGCTAAGCGAGAGAGCGAAGAGGTGTTGTCGCGGTAGAGCCTTTCGTTTGCGCGGCGCACTATGTTCGGGGCGGACGCCACCGTCTCAAGACAGCCTATGTTGCCGCAGACGCACTCTACGCCGTTCTCCGCGTCTATAGTGATGTGGCCGAACTCGCCCGCGAAGCCAGTCGCGCCGAGCCAGAGCTTGCCGTCTAAGATTATAGCGCCGCCTATGCCTGCGCCTATGGTGACGTAGAACATGTCGCGTGCGCCACGGCCCGCGCCAGCCTTGAACTCTCCGTAAGCGGCAGCGTTGGCGTCGTTCTCAAGCTCTACGCGCAGGCCCGTGAGCCGCATCAGTTCCGTGTGAATATCGCCGCGCACGACCGAAGGGAAGTCAGGCGAGACCAGCACGCGGTCTGTCTGCGGGTTGACGAGGCCGGGGATGCCTACGCCAATGGTGGCGATATTCGGAGATTTGTCGCGCAGTTCCGACACTATGCCTGCTATCTGTTCGGGCAGCTTATCGCGGTCAAGCGCAGCCTCGCGTCTTTCCCTGACCTCGCCCTCCGCGCCTATGAGCGCAGCACGAAGCGTCGCGCCGGAAAGGTCAACGCCTATCGAATCAGGTAAAGCTTGAGCGGGGCTTGTCATACTTTGAGTCCTAAAGGCTTTCGGAACAGACTAAAACAGAACGATATAGACGGGAAGCCGGCCCGGATTGTAATAAAGGGCTTGAGGGGCTGTCAAACAACTGCTTCTCTCGTGTAGAATAAGCGGTGGTTAAAGAATTGATTCATCGGTTCATTTCTTCATTGATTCAATGAAGAAATGAATAAATGAACAAATTGCTATTATGCTGATTCGCTCCATACTGCTGCCGACGGATTTCAGCGAGTGCGCCAATTATGCTCTCTCGTTCGCGGCTTCGTTTGCGCGTCAGGCCGGGGCCAAGATTATCTGCGTCCACGTCATAGAGCCGATTGTGCCGACCGTCGGCTACACGGGCATGACGGAGCCTCTGCCTATAGCGGACATCAGCGAGCAGTTGGAGGACAGCGCCGAGCGCGAGCTTCCGAAAATCTCCGAGTGCGAGGAGTGCGAAGGCATAGAAGTCGAAGAGGTGATAGTACACGGCGACGCCGCCTCTGAGATTGTGCGCGTAGCCAGCGAGCGCCAGGTAGATTTGATTGTGATTTCAACCCACGGTCGCACGGGATTGGGCCGCCTGCTCTTCGGCTCGACCGCCGAATCGGTTGTGCGCCACGCCCCTTGCCCCGTGCTGGTGGTCAAACCGCCGCAAGAAAGTGATGAGTGACGAGTACCGAGTACTGAGTGAAAAACTTCTTTCTTTATACTCAGCACTCAGCGCTCAGTACTCATCACTCTTTTTTATGGATAATCATTTATACGAGATCATAGGAACGTATGGGCTGATTGCGGTCTTCTTCCTCGTGATGATTGAGGGGGACATTACTCTGCTCCTGGCGGGAGTGATGGCTCACAGTGGATTCTTTGGCGAGCATAGTTTCCTGTTGGTTCTCTTGACGGCGACCGCCGGGGCAGTGGCGGGCGACAATCTGGCTTATGCTACTGGGCGGGCCTGCGGCAAGAGCGTGCGTGACTTTCGCTTTTATCGTGCGGCCAAGCCGCGCATAGAAAGATTGACGAACAAGTTCGGCGGGCTTTCCATCTTTCTCTCGAAATACATTTACGGGCTACGCACGGCCTGCTGCGTCTTCTACGGCGTGGGCCGCATGCCGCTCGCGCGCTTTCTGCCCTACACGCTTGGGAGTTGTTTCGCCTGGGTCTTCATCTTAAGCGGCGCGGGCTACTTTTTTAGCGGCGCGATTACGAACATCATCGGTGACTTTCATCGCCTTGGCAAAGTGCTGCTCGTAATCGTAGTCTGTGGCATCGTAGGCTTCTACCTGCTGGAGCGCTACTGGCTCTCGAAGAAGGTAGAGGAGGCAGACCCCGCGCCGCTACAGAACCTTGAGCGCGCGGCGGAAGAAAAATTCAGCGAGTTCAAAGAAGAGCTACAGGAGCGCATGCACCTGCCGCGCCGCAAAGACTCAACGCCGCCCAAAAGCTCCGCGCACAAATTACGCGGGGACGAAGGAGATTAGGAATTTTCGGTTTTAGATTTTCGATTGAAAAGGACTTTTTGTAACCAGTGATTATTGAATCGAGTGCGCCGACTCGTGTTGATTTGGCGGGCGGAACCATTGACATCTGGCCTCTTTATCTTTTCCATCCGGGCGCGGCCACTGTGAACTTCGCCATCTCTTTGCGAGCGCACTGCCGCATAGAGACTCGTGACGACGGGCGCATCATTCTGGAATCGCGCGACCGCAAGGTGTCGTTTGAGACGGAGCTTTCGGCGATAGAAGACCTCATACGCGAAGAGCGCCTTGAGCTTATTTCAAAGCTCGTGCATTTCTTCAAGCCCACGACGGGCTTTCATCTGATAGCGCACAGCGAAGCACCTGCGGGCGCGGGGCTGGCTGGCTCAAGCGCTCTGACCATCGCCTGCATAGGCGCGCTTAATCAACTCGTAGGCAATCGCTACGAAGCGCGAAAGTTCATCACCATCGCCGCCAACGTTGAGACGACCGTGATAAAAGTTCCGGCAGGCTTTCAGGATTACTACGCGGCGCAGTACGGCGGCACAAGCTGCATACACTTTCGCACGGACGGCATAGAGCGAGAGGCTCTGACGGTTGACGAAGAGACTCTTGAGCGCCGCATAGCCATCTGCTACACGGGCGAGCCGCGCCTGTCGGGTACGAACAACTGGGAGATTACGAAGAACCACATCGACGGAGACCCCACGCTCTTTGCGCTCTTCGACGGCATACGCGACTCAAGCCTACGCATGCGCCGCGCGCTTCTTGAAGGCAACTGGCCGGAGGTCGTAGAGACCATGCGCGACGCGCACCCCAGCCGAAAGCGGCTCGCGCCGAACATCACCACACCGCAGATGGATATGCTGATTGAAAAGGCCATGAGTAACGGGGCGCTCGCTGCGAAGGTCTGCGGCGCAGGCGGAGGCGGCTGCATAGCCTTCTTCTGTGACGAAGGCCGACGCCAGGATGTAGAGCGTGCTCTGACGGCAGAGCAGGGCGCAGAAGTTCTCTCCTGGCAACTGGCACGCGAAGGCTTGACCGTGCGTATAAGCTGATAAAGCTAGAACGTAAAAATCAAAAGGCGCGTGATGGATTTGAATGCCAATCACGCGCCTTTTGATTTTAATACTACTTCTCTCTTATTTCGTCTCTTCCGACTCTTTGGCTACTTCTGTGTTTGAAGCCGTGCGCTCGTCTTTCGGCGCGCCGGGCGTCAATTCCGTTGAAGCTTCGGGCGCGAGGTCTGAAGGAGTCTCCGCGCCTGCTGCGGGCGAGGCCGTGGAGGCAGCGCTGCTCATAGGCGCGGCTGAAGCCTGTCCGGTAGCGGCCTGCGCTTCGGCTGCCGGACGATGACGGTCTGCCTCGGCTGATGAATCCGTGCCAGAGGTTGAAGCCGTGGGCGCTTTCGGCGTCTGCGCCGTAGCGGCGGGCTTTGCCGAAGCGGCAGGCGTTGACGGCTTTGCTGCTGCTGGCGTTGCGGCGGGCGCGTGATGGCTGGTCTCTTCTTCCAAGGGAACGAGCGTGCCGCGCTCTGACTTCTTGAAGGCCGGAAGCGTGCCGCCAGCCGCGCGCAGGATTGACATCAACTCTTTTTCCACGAAGCGAGACTGTTTTTCTGGGTCGCGCATGTGGCCCAGGGGCGGCCCCATGTAGAGCGTGCCGCAGGTCTGACATTGAAAGAGAACGTCGTCGCCGCGAAGATGCTTTTCCGCCTCTTCGCCCCCCGTCTTCATCTGCTTCAAGTGGCCGTTGCAGAGCTTGCCCTTCTGGTTCTTCTCGTTGCAGACGGTCTGCGCGTTGGTAATCTTCTTGGGGATGCCCGGTTGAGATTGCTGCTGCTCTGTAGGAGCCTCTTTGGCTGCGGGCACAGCGCCCGCCGATTCTGTTTGCGCCGCAAGCGCGCCCTCGTTGACCCCGTCCACTGGCATCCCTTTTCCCTCGCTTCTTCAGAGATTGAAAGCACCGCAATCTTAATAAAGGCGAAGGGGAAAAGGCAAAAGAAAATGGGGACGGGGGTCAGGGGTCAGGGATTAGTAAAAACTTTCTTTCTTTTCACCAACCTCTAACCCCTATCGCCCATCCCCTGTTTTCCTTTATAGTGTGCGGCACATGTTGAAAGGGCTGCTCGGGTTTTTGTGGCGCAAAGCGCCCAAGGCAATCAGGCGATGGGGCGTGCGCTTTACGCAGCCGCGCTTTCAGGTCACGGCGGGCGCAGTCGTCATCAACGAAGAGGGGCGCGTGCTTCTTCTTAAACACGTCTTTCGCGCGGGAAGCGGTTGGGGAATTCCAGGCGGATTTTTAGAGAAGGGCGAACAGCCCGACGTGGCCGTGCGACGGGAGTTGCGCGAAGAGACGGGGCTTGAGCTTAAAAGCGCAGAGATAGCTTTCGTGCGAACGCACAGGCGGCCTGCGCGCGTCGAGATTATCTTTCGCTGTCGCGCCGAAGGGGAAGTTAAGGCCGAGGGCTACGAGATTAAGAGCGGCGATTGGTTCCGGCCCGACCAATTGCCCGCAGGCTTGAGCCAGGATCAGCACTGGATAATAAGAACAGTGATAAGTGACAAGTGACTTGCTGACAAGATAAAATCTTCCCGCTCGTCACCTATCACTTATCACCTATCACTGTAGTTCTGAGGAGAGTAGAGAATGGTACAACTGATTCCGTCTTCGGAGGCGGTGATGCAAATTCTGAAGCGCACGGGGGCTTACCGCGAAGGCCACTTCGTTTATCCTACGGGCAAACACTCGCCGCACTATTTCCAGATGCCGCTCGCCTTTCGCTATTACGACACGGCGCGCGTGCTGGCCGTGGCCCTGAGCCGAAAGTTTCGTCTAGACAGGGACATCTCTTCGCAGCTTCCCAAAGTAGCAATCATCAGTCCGGGCGCGGGCGGCATCCCCGTAGCCTTCGGCGTGCGCGAAGCTCTCTCCGCAGAGCAGATTTACTGGGCCGAACAGGAAGAGGGCAAGCGAATGTTTCGCCAGTACGTCAACCAGGGAGAGATTAACCCTTGTATCATCGTTGACGACATCATACGCTCCGGCAAAGCCATTGAAGAGACCGCAGAGCTTGTGAAATCCCTCGGCGCGACCGTCATAGGCTGCGGCGCAATCGTCCGCTTCACCAACGCCCCCTCATCCATAGGCGACGTGCAGATAAAAGCCCTCGTAGACTTCGACGCCAAAATCTACGACACAGAAGACGCCTGCGCCGACTGCAAGCAAGGCACGCCCTTAGAGAAGGTCAGATTTTAAGTCCCAAATTCCAAGTCCCAGGTTCCAAGTCAAAAGAAAGAGTTTTCCGGCTTGGGACTTTGGATTTGGAACTTGGAACTTCCTTTATATCTCGTGTCTGTTGGCGAGCGCCTTGTCCATCGTCACTTCATCAACGTATTCGAGGTCTGACCCTACAGGCATGCCCATGGCTATGCGTGTGACGCGTATGCCGAGGGGTTTGATGAGTCGGCTGATGTAATTGGCTGTGGCTTCGCCTTCGGTGTTGGGGTTGGTGGCAAGTATTACTTCGCGCACTTCCACGCCGTCGTTGTTCTCGGGCCTGAAGCGCGTCAAAAGATTGGTAAGGTGAAGGTCGTCCGGCCCTATGCCACGGATGGGCGAGAGGCTGCCGTGCAGGACGTGATAAAGCCCACGATAGCTGCGCGTCTTTTCAATCGCCACCAAGTTGTAAGGCTCTTCAACTATGCAAATCATGGAGCGGTCGCGGTTCGTCGAAGAGCAGAAGCGGCAAGGGTCAACGTCTGTCAGGTTGTTGCAGACCGAGCAGAAGATTATGCGGCGCTTCACCTCCTGCAAAGCCTCTATGAAGCGCTCCACGTCCGCCTCCGGCATCCTGAGAACATGAAAGGCAAGCCTCTGTGCGCTCTTGTTGCCCACGCCCGGCAGGCGCTTAAACTCGTCGATTAATTTTGTGACCGGCTCAGCGTATTCAAGCATTTTAGGTTTAGAGTAGTCCCGGCGGGAGCATGTTGCCGAGCTTGCTCTTCATGGCTTCGTCAATCTTGCGGTTGGCCTCGTTGACGGCGGCGACAATCATGTCTTGCAGCATCTCCACGTCGCCTTCCTTGACGGCTTCCGGGTCAATCTTCAAAGACTCGACTTCGTGCGTGCCCTTCATCTGGACGGTGACGACGCCGCCTCCGGCTGAAGCTTCGACGCGCATCTCCTCCATCTCCTTAGCCATCTTCTCCTGCATGGCCTGGGCCTGCTTCATCATCTGCTGTATGTTCATCCCACCGGGAAATTTCATCTCGAACACCTCACAAGATTTCTTAAAAGTCTGGGAGTTTCGTCTTCGACAACATCCTAACGTTCATCAAGCATGAATGCAAATGCGGTCAGTTTATTTCACTTGATACAGGTTTGCGTGCTATAAGCCAGAGCTATGACGCGATATGTCATCAAGCGGCCCTTGAGTGCGGGCGAGCCGGATGATCTGGCGCGCTATCGCACGGACTTGAACAAAGAGCAGTACCGCGTGGCGCTTGCTCCGCCGGGCGCTGCCCTTGTGGTCGCTGGCGCAGGCTCAGGCAAGACGCGCGTGATTACTTACCGCGTGGCCTACCTGATTGAGCAGGGCGTCGCGCCCGCTCGCATCATGCTCGCCACTTTCACGAACCGCGCGGCGCGAGAGATGCTTCGCCGCGTAGAGATGCTGACGGGCGGGGGCCGCACACAGAGAGTCTGGGGCGGAACCTTTCACCGCATAGCAAATCTGATCCTGCGGCGTCACGCCGAATCAATCGGCTACATGGCTAATTACACGATTCTAGATTCAGAGGACGCGAAGGATTTCGTCTCGGCCTGCGTAGACCTTGCAGGCGTTGACACTCGCGCTCGCCGCTTTCCAAAGGCGGAAGTTCTTCAGGACATCATAAGCTTTGCCAATAACACGGACAGGCCCATCGAGGACGTGATTGCACATCGCTACCCGCACTTTGAGCCTTTGACCGATTCGGTCAAGCGCGTTGACTCGGTTTACATGGAGCGCAAGCGCGAGACGAACGTGATGGACTACGACGACCTGCTGCTCAACTGGAAGCGTTTGCTGATGGAGAAATCCGCAATCGCCAATCTCTACGCGGAACAGTTCGAGCACATACTGGTGGACGAGTACCAGGACACGAACAAGTTGCAGGCGGAGATAATTGACCTCTTGGCTGTGCGACACCGCAACGTGATGGTCGTGGGCGACGACGCGCAGAGCATCTTCGCGTGGCGCGGCGCTGAGTTCACGAACATCTACGAGTTTCCGAAGCGCTACCCGGAAGCGCAAATGTACAGGCTTGAGACGAACTATCGCTCTACGCCGGAAATCCTCGCGCTCGCCAACGTCTCAATCGCGTCGAACCGCAAACAGTTTCCCAAGACCCTGCGCGCCGCACGCGAATCCAGGGGCGCTATGCCAGCCCTTCTGCCCTGCCGCGACGTAGACCAGCAGGCAGCCTTCATCGCCGCTCGCGTCCTGGAATTAAGAGACGAAGGCATCGCGCTCGAAGAGATGGCCGTGCTCTATCGCTCTCATTATCACTCGCTGGAATTGCAGTTGGAGTTGACGCGTCGCGGCATCCCTTATCGCATCAGAAGCGGCGTGCGCTTCTTCGAGCAGGCGCACATCAAGGACGTGATTGCATACTTGCGCGTCATCACCAACCCGCGAGACGAGCTTGCATGGAAGCGAATCCTACGGCTCATCCCGCAGATAGGCCCCGCTACGGCAAACAGAATCTGGGAGCAATTGTCTTACGCGCCCGACCCGCTTGCCCTAGTGCGTCGAGAGGATTTTCAGGCCGCGCCGCGCACAAAAGGCTCCGGCTGGACTGAATTTCTCTCGCTCGTGGAAGCCCTGGTCACGGACGAGAATCGCAGCAGCCCCGCGCGGCAGATTGAGCTTATACTGGCGCGCGGTTATGAAGCGTACCTGGCGCACACTTATGAAAATGCAGAGGCTCGGCTGGAAGATTTACGACAGCTTGCGCGTTACTCCGTGGGCTTCGCTTCTACGGAAGAGTTCTTGAGCGAGTTGTCGCTGCTCGCCACAGAGCGATACGGCGCGCCGCAAGCCGTGACAGGCGAAGACGTGGTGATGGGAAGCGAAGAGGACGAGTTGCTGACCTTGACGAGCGTACACCAGGCAAAGGGGCTGGAATGGCGTGTGGTCTTTCTCATCTGGGCTGCGGACGGTAAATTCCCAAGCCCGCGCTCTCTCAGAGACGCGGAAGGCGAAGAGGAAGAGCGCCGCCTCTGGTACGTTGCGCTGACGCGCGCCGCAGATCAGCTTTACATCACCTACCCTCTGATGGTCACGGATTACAACCGACAGACGGTCTTGCAGAAGCCCTCGCGCTTCGTGACCGAAGTCCCGCCGGAGCTTTACGACATCTGGACGCTGGAAGAAGAGAACGTCATCGCTCCAACCGAAGAGGAGAAGTATCTGAATTGAGAGGGAAGAAATTAACAGGATAGAGAGGATAAAAGAGAAAGAGTTTATTCTTTATCCTGTCTATTCTGTCTATCCCTATTTGAATCTATATGCAGCCAGGAATAAACAGCGAGAGAACTGAAGAGCGCACTTTATCCGCTCAGATTAAAATTTACTATGACGTTTACGTGCCGCCTGAAGATGAAGGGCGAGCGGCGCGGCCTCTGCTGGTGGCGCTGCACGGGTACGGCGCGAGCAAGCGGCAGATGATGAGGGAGGCTCGCGCGATTGCGCCGGATGATTTCGTTATAGCTTCCATACAGGGCTTTCACCAGCACATACGCGACCCGAAAGAGGAGGGCGGCCCCTTGCGCTTCGGCTTCGGCTGGGTGACGAACTTTCACCCGGAAGAAGCGATCGCTCTTCACCACAAGGCCGTCAATCATGTGCTCGATACTCTTATCGAAGAAGGCATTTGTGACGGCGAGCGCGTCTTTCTTCTTGGATTCTCGCAGACGTGCGCGCTCAACTATCGCTACGCTTTTACTCATGCGAAGCGCCTGCGCGGGACGGTGGGCATATGCGGCGGATTGCCCGGAGACTGGGAGACGAGCGAGCTTTATCATGAGACCAGCGCATCCGTTCTTTATCTGCACGGCACGCGCGACGAGTTTTATACGCCGGAGCGCGTTCGGGATTACGGCGAGCGTTTGAGAATGAGGGCGCGCGATGTCGAGGTGAAGTCTTACGATGCGGCGCACGAGATTGTGCCAGCCATGCGCGAGGACGTGAGAGAGTGGTTACAGTCTCGCGCATCACGCGTATAATGCAGTTGCTTCTGGAGAGGATTCTTAATCCGTTAAACTTTCGTGTTGATGAAAAGGGCGCTCTGTTATCTTCTTCTTTCGTCTCTGCTCTCTGCGGCTGTCGCGTGCAATCGAACGGGGCAGGGAAGCGCCGGAGCGCGCGTGCGCCCCTTCGCGTCGAACCTCTCTCCGACAATCAGGCGTGTGGTGGAGGATGCGATTGACCAGACGCGCTACACTGTGAGTTACGACCCGTCTTACGTGAAGCTCAATTATCCGGGCGGCGACGTGCCGCTCGATCGCGGAGTCTGCTCGGACGTAATCGTGCGCTCCTTTCGTAAAGTCGGCGTCGACCTTCAAAAGGAAGTTCACGAAGACATGGCGTCGTCGTTCAACGCGTATCCGAAGAAGTGGGGGCTTGCTAAACCGGACGCGAACATAGACCATCGCCGCGTGCCGAATTTGATGACCTTCTTCGAGCGCAAGGGGAAGGCGCTGGCCGTGACGAACTCCGGCGCGGATTACCAGCCCGGAGACGTTGTGACGTGGGACTTAGGCGGCGGGATTACGCACATAGGGCTGGTCACAAACCTCTGGTCGGACGACACAGGGAATTATCTAATCGCACATAATATAGGCGGCGGAGTTCGTCTGGAAAACGTGCTCTTCAGTTGGCGCATCACGGGACACTATCGCTACTTTTAAGCAGAAGCGCACTCGGCACCTTTCTATATCAGGGAAAAATTATGAAAGCCATTACTCTCTTCATCGCCTGCGCCGTAATCTTTGTGGCGCACGCGCAGGCGCGGCAAGGCGAAACGTCTAAGCCGAACAGGGCGGAGACGAAGATGATGAGGGAGGTGCGAGCCGTTCTGGAGGCTCAGGTGGCGGCCTGGAATCGAGGCGACATAGAAGGCTTCATGAGCGGCTACGCGCAATCGAGCGACACGGTCTTTGTTTCCGGCGACACGTTAACGCGCGGCTGGGAGACGGTTCTCAATCGCTACAAAAAAGCCTACGACTCGCGCGAGAAGATGGGCGTGCTCACGTTCTCCGAGCTTGAGATAAAGTCTCTGGCGAAGAACGTCGCGGTCGTCACGGGGCGCTGGCGGTTGAAGCGCACTGCGGACGAGCCGCACGGGCGCTTTACTCTCATCCTCCGTCGCACGCGAGCGGGCTGGCGCATCATACACGATCATACTTCATAAAAAACTCAGGAGGCTTCTTGAATGCGAAAACTGATGGGCACGGTGTTGGCGCTTGCTCTCTTGCTTGTATCGTTTCCGGTTGGGCCGAGTGCGCTGGCGCAGTTACAGGCGAGCGCGACGGTTCAGGTTGCGGAGCGCTTCGGCATAGAGCGCTATCTGAATATACGAGCGGCGGGGTCTCCGACTTTTTCTGCGAGCGGCGACCGCGTGGCGTTTTTGACGAACATCACGGGCACGCCGCAGGTGTGGATGGTGAATGCGGGCGGCGGATGGCCCGACCAGTTGACCTACTATTCAGACCGCGTTGATTTCGTCAGGTGGTCGCCGGACGGGACGGGACTGGTCTTTGCCAAGTCTCGCGGCGGCGACGAGAACGCGCAGCTTTTCTGGCTCGCGCCGGACGGCTCGACTGTTCGCGCGCTGACCGACTCTCCAAAGGTTCGCCACAACTTCGGGGCGTGGTCGCATGACGGGCGGCGCATCAGCTACGCTTCGAATAAGCGCAACCCGAACTTTTTCGACATCTACGTGATGGATGTTGCGACGGGCCGAGAAGAGATGGTTTACCGGCAGGACGGCTCGAATGGCGTTGCCGCGTGGTCGCAGGATGGCCGCTACATGGTCATCAATCACAACAACGAAGAGTTGAGCCTGGACAACGACCTTTTTCTGCTCGACACGCAGACGCGGGCAGCCACACTGCTCACGCAGCATCAAGGCTCCGCGCAGTTCGGCGACGTTTATTTCACGCAGGACGGTCGCTCAATCATCTTCGCCACGAATGACGGCAAGGAGTTCTACCAACTAGCGCGCATGAACCTGCAATCCAGGAAAGTAGAGACGCTGGATATTGCCGAGTGGGATTTGGATGCGAGCGCCATGTCGGATGACGGGCGAATGTTCGCCTACACGCTGAACCGCGAAGGCTTCAGCGAGCTTTATGTGCGAAGGGTAACGCTGGACGGAAATATGAGTCCGAAGGAGATGACGCCCGTGGCTCTTCCGGGCAAAGGCATAGTAGGCTCTCTGCGCTTCTCGCGCGACAATCGCCGTCTTGCGTTCACCTTCAACGGCGCACGCTACAACACGGACGTGTGGATATATGATGTAGAAACGCGCTCGCTCACACAATTGACGCATAGCTCGCGCGCAGGCATCCCGCAGTCAACCTTCGTAGAGCCGGAGCTTGTGCGCTTCAAGAGCTTCGACGGTCGTGAAATTCCTGCCTGGTACTATCGCCCGCAAGCGTTTATTACGGGACGCGTCGGGCCGACAGATGCGAAAGTCGTCACCAACTCGAACGGCAATCCGAACAACGCCACCATCAACATCACCGCAGGCAACACGAATATCGCCAGCGTCTCTATAGGCGCGGGCGGCACGTTTCCCGTCATAGTCAGCGTTCACGGCGGGCCTGAAGGACAGGAGCGGCCAGGCTTCAACAGTATCTATCAATACTTTCTCTCGCGCGGCTACGGCATCCTGGCGACGAACGTGCGCGGCAGCACAGGCTACGGCAAGACCTTCACGCACATGGATGACGTTCGCAAGCGGGAGGATTCGGTCAAGGATTTGGCGGCGGCTGTCGATTGGTTAAAGACGCAGGGCGGTGCAGACCCGCGCCGCATAGCCGTCATGGGCGGCTCTTACGGCGGCTACATGACGCTCGCGGCCATCACGCTCTATCCTGAACTGTGGGCCGCAGCCGTGGACACCGTAGGCATAGCCAACTTCGAAAGCTTCCTCAAGAACACGTCCGGCTATCGCCGCAAGCTGCGAGAGGTGGAGTACGGCTCGCTGGAGCGCGACCTGGAATACCTGCGCTCCATCTCTCCGCTCTACAGGGTTGACCGCATACGCACGCCGCTCTTCGTCATACAGGGCAAGAACGACCCGCGCGTGCCCTACACGGAAGCAGAGCAGATAGTCGAAGCGCTTCGCAAGCGCAACGCGCCCGTCGAATATAAGCTCTTCGAAGACGAAGGCCACGGCGTCGCCAAACTCTCCAATCGCCTGATAGTCTACCCGATGGTCGCAGACTTCCTCGACCGCTACATGAAATAACGAGTCTAGAGAGTCTTGGGAGTCTGGAGAGTCTAGAGAGGAAAGAAAGTCTCTTTGACTCTCCAGACTCTCCAGACTCTCCAGACTCTCCAGACTCTTTTTATGCTTGCTGTTGTTAATTGCTCGCAGGTAGTTACGCTTGGTGGCGCGAGGCGTCCGCGCGTGGGCGCGGAGATTAGCGAGATTTACATCATCGAGGGTGGGGCGCGCGTGGTGCGTGGCGGGCGGGTTGAGAAGGTGGGGACGCGTGTTGAGATTGAGCCGCTCATTGATTCGGATTGCGAGGTAGTTGATGCGGGCGCTCGTGTGGTGCTGCCCGGATTCGTTGACGCGCACGCGCATCCGGTCTTCGCCGGAACGCGTGCGGACGAGTATGAGGAACGCGCACGCGGCGCGACCTACCAGGAAATAGCTGCGCGGGGCGGCGGCATACGCTCTACCGTCAGAAGAACGCGCGAGGCTACGCTTGATGATTTGGTCAGGGCCGGAAAGCGTTACGCGGAGTGGATTCTGCGTACGGGCACGACGACTGTTGAAGCGAAATCCGGTTACGGGTTGACTACGGAAGACGAGCTAAAGATATTGCGCGCGGTTCGGCGCTTGAACGAAGAGACGCCGCTACAGTTTGTGCCGACCTTCCTGGGCGCGCACGACATGCCCGACGAATACCGCTCGCGGCGCGAGGAATATATAAAGCTCCTGACGGAAGAGATGCTGCCGCGCGTGGCCGCAGAGCGCCTAGCGGAATACTGCGACGCCTTCTGCGAAGAGAGAGTTTTTACGCTTGATGAATCACGAAAGATTCTTGAGGCGGCGCGAAGCCTTGGCTTAGGTCTTCGTCTTCACGCAGACCAGCTTACGCTTTCAGGCGGCGCGCATCTCGCGGCGGAGCTTCGTGCCGCCACCGCAGACCATCTTGAGCACACGGACACGTCCGGCATCAAGGCTCTGAAAGCTGCCGGAGTGCAGCCGGTTCTTTTGCCCGGCTCCGTCTACGCCCTAGGCTCTTCGCGTTACCCGCAGGCGCGCGAGATGATTGAGAATGGTTTGGCCGTAGTGCTCGCCACAGACTTCAATCCAGGCTCAAGCCCCACGCCGTCCGTCCCCATGATTCTGTCGCTCGCCTCCACGCACATGAAGATGACGCCCGCAGAGAGCTTGACCGCCGCAACCATCAACGCCGCGTACAGCCTCGGAAGAGGCAATGAGGTCGGCTCAATCGAAGAAGGCAAGCGCGCGGATTTCGTCATACACGACTGCATGGATTACAGAGAGGTCGCCTACTTCTTCGGAGTCGAACACGCGCACGAAGTCTTCGTCGGTGGCCGCAGAGTTTTCAGGCGCGACCGGCCCGCAAACATACAAGATAATGGATGAAAATAACGGTTGACGCACCATTAATAGTCATTTATTATCGAGTTAACACTGAGGAAGGAGGTGATTCTAAAATATATGAGTTCTTATCACAGTGAGGTGGCTGAAGCCTAAGGGCCGAGCCAACACTTCTTTTGTTTGGGTGTTTGCTCGCGTTCGTTGTCTGATTTAGACAAAGGCACACAGGCTAATCCCAACAGTTACACCGACAGAAGAGACGCTTTGCTTGAAGTGAAGCGTCTCTCTTTCTTTTTAGGAAGCGATAAATTGTAGGCGCTGTAGTTTTAGCTGCTGAACAGTCGGTCGTATTCTGCCTTGCTCATGCGGTAGCACTCGCAGACGGCCCGCTCCAATCCTGCGCGGTCAAGAATCTTTATAGTCCCTCGATTGTAGCTAATCAACCCAGCTTCCTGTAATGCGCCTGCCGCCTGCGAGACTCCGGGCCGCCTGACGCCCAGCATGGTCGCCAGAAATTCCTGCGTCAGATTAAGCTCGTCCGAGCCTACGCCGTCGCTGCTCATCAAGAGCCAACGGCAGAGCCTCTCTTCTACATTGTGTCGCGCGTTGCAGGCGGTCGATTGCGAGCCTGTGACTATGACAGTGTGTATGTAGCGATTCAAGAGCTTGTGAAGATGGCCGCGCTCTTCATACATCTCTTTCAGGACGCTCGCTCTGATTTTAAGAGCGTAGCCTGGAATCTGCGCGAAGGTGGGCATGGGCGTTGACTTCGCGTCCAGCAGGACAGGGATGCCCGACATGCCTTCGCGCCCGATCGTGCCGGATTCTACAGTCGAGCCGTCTTCAAGAATCGTCACCAGGGAAAGCAGGCAGGTAAGCGGAAAGTAAACGTCGCGGATTGGCTCTTCCGGCACTATGGCGTACTGGCCGTGAGAGAGCGAAACGCGCTCCATGTGCCGACTGAGACGCGCGAACTCTTCTTCGGGCAGACAGGCAAGAAGACGATTTTCGATTGTCATAATTAGTATTTACCTCAGACTGTGAGACAGATGAGTTATAGAGTAAGCGTGCGGTATAAGCAAGGAAATATTTGATTCAAGAGCGCTCTTGAATTCGAAATGGAAACTCTCGCGCTCTTGTGGGATTTAGGTTATGATGTTGGCTCGCTTGTCCTGAACGCCGTATCTATTCCAACCTGTTCTCACAGTTTTATGGCTAAAGCGGGAGACAAAATCGGGCCTTACACTTTAATCAGCAAGCTCGGACGAGGAGCTTTCGGCGTCGTCTGGTTGGCAGAAAAACGCACGGCCATCACCACCACCAAAGTAGCTATCAAGATACCCAACGACGAGGATATTGATTTAGAGGCCATACGGCAGGAAGCCTCGCTCTGGGTACACGCGAGCGGGCATCCGAACGTGCTGCCGATTATCGACGCGGACATCTACGACGAACAAATAGTCATCGTCAGCGAATACGCGCCGGACGGCTCACTTTCGAAGTGGCTGGAAAAGCACGGCGGCAAAGCGCCCACGACCGAGGCCGCAGTAGAGATGGCGCTAGGAATCCTCTCCGGCCTTGACCATCTTCACAAGCGAAACATTATTCACAGGGATTTGAAGCCGGATAATATCTTGCTTCAGAACGAGACGCCGCGCCTGGCGGATTTCGGAATCGCGCGCATCCTCAAGACAACTTCCAAAAGCACCATCGCCACGGGGACGCCCGCCTACATGCCGCCCGAAGCTTTTGACGGCAAACGCGGCGAAGAGACGGACATCTGGTCTGCCGGAGTCATCTTTTATCAACTGCTATCGGGAACCCTGCCGTTCCCGCAAACCGACATGCCCTCTCTGCTCGCCGCCATCATCACCAGAGAGCCTGAGCCTCTCCCGCGAAATATTCCAGAGCCTTTGAGGAAAATAGTCGAGCAGGCATTACAGAAGAATCCAGAAGCGCGCTTTCCCTCGGCGGCTGAGATGAGCAAGAGGATAAGAGAAGCCGCCAACACCAAATCAACCAGGGGCAGTGATGAAGAGACCATTCGCGCCGCCCCTGAAGCCTTGCCCCGTCCTGTAATCAGCAGCGCGACGCCAACGGAGCCTCTCAGCAGCACCGTGCGCTCTCCCGCAAACTCTAAAGAGCCTGCGACGCTGCCCATAGGAAGACCTGAGCCTTTAGTGCAAAGTGAAGAGCCTGAGCCTAAGCGTTCGGGTCTACGCAAAGCTTTAGTCGTCGTCTTCGCGCTGCTGTTTCTGGGTCTTCTAGTGGGAGGTATCGTCAGCTACCAGAACAGCAATTCCGGCAGAGACTACAGCACGAGCTACGGCAACGAAAACAATAAGAATGGCGCTAAGAGCAGTTTGGATACCAGCGCGAGCACAA
Source organism: Pyrinomonadaceae bacterium (assembly GCA_014534425.1). Classification (GTDB taxonomy): domain Bacteria; phylum Acidobacteriota; class Blastocatellia; order Pyrinomonadales; family Pyrinomonadaceae; genus JACVRN01. The sequence continues at coordinate 5,737 of JACVRN010000018.1, read as the reverse complement.
AGACATCGAGCGCGGCTTCGACTCCTACGCCTGCTCCCGCTACCGTGAGCGTGCGCCTGACGCAGGTGGAGAACAACGCGGACGTGCAGGACAGACCCATAAGGCGCTCGAATATTAGTATTCAGGCAGGAGGAGTTAGCTTGAATAAGCTGACAAACAGCGACGGCGTCGCGGTGTTTGACGCAGTCCCCTGCGGCGGAGAGATTTTGATTACCGCGTACTCCGAGGCCGACGGCAAAGATGTCACCTTCCGTAGAAACCTGTCATGCGATTCTTCCGTGGCGGATTTGGGAGTGATTGATGCCTCTTATTCCGGCCAGCCGAAACTCACACAGCGAAAGCCCAAGTACATGGTCTTCGATGGTATGAAATGGGTCTCTGGAAAAGAGTACGAACGCACCAATCCCTGACCATACTTGTTCATAAAATACACGGGCAGGGACTAGCCCTGCCCCTACAGAATTTTTGTCAAGACTTAGGCTTTGGCTGCTCGGTCGTCTGTTCCGAGGCCGGCAGGCGTGAAGGGTCTGGTGCGTCCGGCGAGGTGTGAAGGTGTACGGCTTTCCACAGGCCGTTGATGCGCTGGAAGACCAGAGTCATGCGTCCCGAAGCGGTCTCAGGCGTGCCCTTGTAGGTTTGCGTCTGCGTCCACAGGCAGGTAACAAGCGCAGCGTCGCGCCCCAACATCAACACGCGGCGGTCTCGCACTGTGAGCTTCACGTCTTTGATGTTCGGGTAAGAGCTTTCACGATTCTTACGCAGCTGCTCCCAACCGCGCGTGACCGTTCCGTTGTTGTTAAAGAGTATAAGCTGCGGAGAGTTCCAGTAAACGTTCGTCACAAGCTCCACGTTCGTCTTCTCTATCCCCGCTATGAGCGAGTCGAAGGCGTCAACCACACCCTTTGAGGTGGCATCGTTCGTGTTACGACGCCCGCGTCCCTGCGTCCCGGCATCATTTGTCTGCGTATTGGCATTGCCCTGCGTCTGAGTCGAAGACGTTTGCGTGCGCGGGCGCGAAGAGGGCGCGCTACTATTCGAATTCTGCCCCGCACAGAGAGCCGCAAACGCGGAGATTAAAGCAATCATGACAATCAATCTTTGAAGCATGGTCTACTCCTATTCAAACAGGATGGACAGGATAAAAGCAGAGCTATTTCTATTTCCTTATCCTGTCTATCCTGTTACTTTCTTTCTGATACATTCTCAATCTGTTCGTGCCACGGGACTCCGCTTCTGAGGCGTTGTGCGGAGCGGTCGCGGCCCATGATGTCGAAGACCTCGAACATTGAGGGGCCGACCGCCTGGCCCGTGAGCATGGTGCGCGAGGCGTTAATCAGTAGGCCCGCCTTGACGCCCGCCTCGTCCGAGAACGCGCGCAGAGCCTGCTCGCTCGTTTCGGCATTCCAGGGTTCTACCATCTCCAGGCGGTCTGCAAGCTGCGGCAAAAGTTCTTTCAGTCGCGGCTCCTTGAGCAGATTCTTCTTCACCGCCGCAGGCTCGAAATCGAAATCATCCGAGAAGTAGGCGCGTCCCTGCGCGGAAAAATCTTTAAGGGTAAAGAAGCGCTGGCGTATCAAGTCAACCGCGCGCTCGAACCAGTTGCGCTCCCAGTCCTCGTACTCTTCGCGCCAGAGCTTTTCCGACCGAAGCTCTTCCTTGACGAGCGGTGTTAGTTCTTCGAGCGGCATCGTTCTGATGTACTCCGCGTTCATCCAGAGGGCTTTGTCGTCCGTCCAGTGACGCGGGTCTGCCTCGTTGAAATTAAAGACGGCGTTCGAGCGATGTATGCCTTCGAGCGAAAAGCTCTCGACCATCTCGTCGAGCGTCATTATCTCTTTCTCGGCCTCTTCCGGCGACCAGCCCAGGAGCGCCAGAAAGTTTCTGAACGCTGCGGCCACAAACCCTCTGTCGCGGTACGTGGTCAAAGACACGACCTCTCCGTGCCTGCGCTTTGAGAGCTTGCCCTTGTTGGGCGCTAAGATGAGCGGAAGATGCGCGAAGCGCGGAGGCGTCACGCCCAAGGCTTCGTATATGAGAATCTGTTTGTGCGTATTGGTCAGATGATCCTGCCCGCGTATAACGTCCGTGACTCCCATATCTATGTCATCAATGACGACCGCGAGGTTATAAAGAGGGTGGCCGTCGGAGCGCAGCAGCACCAAATCTTCTATCTCCGCATAGGCGCGGGACTGCTCGCCGTAGACTACGTCCGCGAAAAATGTCTGCCCCTCCTCAGGCACTTTCAGGCGAATGGCGAACGGCTCGCCCGCAGAGGCGCGTGCGTCCGACTCAGCCTTCGATAGCTCACGGTAAGGATTGGCGCGATGATTGACGCCCTCTGCGCCTGCGGCACGCGCCCTGTCAACGATGCCCTGCTTGACCGTAGCATCCGAGCGCTCTTCCTTCGGCGTGAAATCACGATAGGCGCAGCCCTCTTCAACCAGCCGCGCGGCGGCGCTTCTATGCTTATCGGCATTGTCTGATTGAAAGACAATCTCTTCGTCATAGTTCAGCCCAAGCCACTCCAGGCCCTCTATGATAGAGCGCGTGGAAGCTTCCGTGGAGCGCTGAAGGTCTGTGTCCTCTATGCGAAGCAGAAACTTTCCGCCCGTGTTGCGCGCATAGAGCCAGTTAAAGAGCGCAGTGCGCGCCGAACCAATATGAAGATAGCCCGTAGGGCTGGGTGCGAAGCGAACTCTAACAGACATTTAAAAAGCAAAGAAGAGATTGATTCATTTCTTCATTGATTCAATGAATCAATCTCCGTCATCCTTTCTTTAGCTCTGCCAGTTGGCGGCTGAGGTCATCCAGTCGCGCCAGGATTTCGTCGTGGCGTTGTTCGTCCTGCGGCGGCATCTTGCCCTGAAGAAAGAAGGTGCCGCCGGGTTCCAGCACACAGGTCTCTACCTGCTTGAGGCTAGCGAAGCCCTGGCGGTGCGCCACCGTCAGCAACTCCGACTCCGACAGCAACTCTTTCGCCATCCCTTCGGGGCGAAGCCTCCCGTTCTTTATCAAAGTCGTGGGGCTGCCCTCTATAATCTGGTCAAGACGCTTGTGCTTAAAAAGGAAGCGTACCACAAGGTAGTTGATAAAGAGCAAGGTGAACGCACCGAGCAGTCCGCCCGTGACGCTGTTGTCGTCTCCTATGATGGCGTTCTGCACAGTGTTCGAGAGCGACAGGAGCACCACCAAGTCGAAGGGATTCAGTTGCGCCAACTCGCGTTTACCGAAGACGCGCAGGACTATCACCAGAAAGAGATAGACGACGACGGGCCGCAACATCTTCTCCGCCACAGGCACCGTGAGCCGGAACATCTCCTGCACGGAAGCCTCATTCCAAAGAACAGGTAACATCCCTTTCATCCTCCTTCAAACGAAACATGAAAACGCTTTCTCTTGAGGAGGAAGAAAAATATAAAGGGAAAAGCAAAAAGGTAAAAGGCAAAAGCGAAGAGGCTTTGAATCCTTTCCTTACTTTTGCCTTTTACCTTTTGCCTTAAGATTGCTGGCGGAGATGACAGGATTCGAACCTGTGAAGGGCTTTTGACCCTTAACGGTTTAGCAAACCGCCGCCTTCAGCCACTCGGCCACATCTCCGCTCGATGCCCCGACTCCGGGCGAGAAAATATTCTAACCCCTCAGATGATATTGTCAAGGCATCACGTAGGGTAAATCATGCGATTTCAGTGCTCCAATAGCCACTTGTAGCGGACGGGTTACTCTCTCACACGGCTGAAAGCTTACGAGAACATACCGTCACCCACGCCATTAGTTCTTGCGCGTCGGCCTAGGCACGGACGGGGAGAAGACAGGACGTGCAGTGCTCGATCCCTTTTGTGCCTTTGGTGCAGTGTTGCCCGGAGTAGGCGGGTTGGGGGGGAACCACAACCCCGGCGGAGCCAGCATCCCACCGGTCAACGACGGCGAAGCCTTTGAAGGAGCCTGCATCCCGCCGGTTGATGGTAACGGCTTCGATGGAGCAACCGCAGCACCATTCTGTGATGGTACGGGCTTCGGACGATTCGGCGTGTTGATCGGCTGCCGAGGCTTAGGCGAAGCGAGCGCCCCGCCGGTCGGTGACGGCTTCGCGGGAGCCTGCTTCCCGCCCGTCAATGATGGCAAAGGCTCTGGCGGAGCGACTGCTGCGCCGTTCCGAGATGGCGCGGGCTTTGGTGGTTTGACGGGTTGCCACAGCCCTGGTGGAGCAAGTGTCCCGCCGCCCAGTGACGGCAATGGTTCTGGGGGAGCGAGTCTGCCGCCGCCCTGTGACGGTGAAGGCTTTGGGCGTTGTTTCGACGGCGCGGGTTTCTGCTTTTGCTTCGACGGGTATTTGGTTTGCGCGTTGATAGAACCTATCAGCAGCAAAAAAGCTATGACGACGAGGATGCCTTTTCTCATTTCAACTCTCCTTTCGCTTCCTCAGTCATTAACACGGTTAGTCATCAACCCTCTTTACCTGTCAGGTTGTCCCCGAACGATAGAACTGGCCTACGAAAATCTCGGATGACGGTTTCTGCAACTTAGTTGCTAATTCGACACGAGTCCGAGGTAAGAAATAGAGAGAACCCAGTTGAGCAAAATGTATTTAGCCAAAACCAGCATCACTGACCGATGGCATCAGATTGAATTAGACCTCACATTCAATCTGACATGAGATTTCACTTCTGAAGGGCCGCAGGAATCGGCTCTTAATCAAAAACATTAGGAAAAAGCTTTCTTTTTTGTGGATGTGGCGCAAGCGGCATGGGGCTTGTTAATGGGGTTGCGCGTGCTTTTATGGGATTTGCTGCTCGCGCTGTTGAATAGATTGATTTGATAGACCCTATACCTCGTTTCTTCATGGAACCTCGATTAATGAAGATGAGAAAAAAAGCCCCCGCCATCTTAACCACGATTGCCCTCCTGTGCATGGTCTTACCCGTGGGCACGACGGCGAGCGCCGACGCTAATCCTGCTTCAAAAGCTTCTACAAAAAATTCTGCGCCGCGTGACGGCAAGCTTTCCGCAGACCTCTCGGCGCGTCTGAAGGAGTCTAGCGGGGAAGAGTTGGCGACGGTGATTCTTCAGTTGAATGCTCCGGCCTCAAGCCAGCTCAGCGCTTTATTGCAGCGCACGGGCGTTCGCGTCAAAGGCCATTTCAGCAGCTTTAATGTCACGGTCGCGGAACTGCCCCTGCGGATGGTTAACGAGCTTGCCTTCTTTGATGAAGTCGAATCAATCACACCCGACCGTCAGGTGAAGTCCGAGGGTCACGTCACCACCACAACGGGCGCAGACCTTGTTCGCACGCTTCCGGCTCTGAAGGGCAACGGGACTGTCAACGTTGACGGAAGCGGCATAGGGATAGCCGTTCTTGACTCCGGCATCTACGCAGACCACCTTGCGCTGACAGACGCCACGGGCGATAAGCGCACCACCTTTACCAAAGATTTCACCGGAGAGAATCGCACGGACGACCCCTACGGCCACGGCACGCACGTCGCGTCCTCCGCCGCAGGCAACGACAGGAGCACAGGACAGACTGCAATCTACACAGGCATAGCGCCGAACGCCACGCTCGTCAGCCTGCGCGTGCTTGACGCACAGGGCAAAGGAAATGTCTCTTCCGTCCTGAGCGCGCTGGATTGGGTGATGAAGAGCGGCTCGCGCTACAAAATCCGCGTCGTCAACCTGAGCCTCGGAACTCCCGCGATTGACTCTTACACCATAGACCCCTTGTGCAAGGCCGTGCGCCGGT
>JACVRN010000302.1 GCA_014534425.1 Pyrinomonadaceae bacterium | reverse complement strand
AGCGTTGTCTAGGGTTGTGAAGAGCGGCGAGCGCACGCTATGCAGGAATCTGGATTCCTCGTGTCCGGCGGGGTCTATGTCTTGGCAGGTGGGCGGGATGTAGTAACGAATAGCGCGCTCGATGTTGGCCGCCGTGAAGAGTTTCGCGCCGACTCGTCTGGACACAGAACGACTCTCACGCTTGGCGCGCAGCCAAGGGTAAGTCTTGGTTGTTAGTGTGACGATGACTGTTACTGTGAGGCTGATTAGGCCCACAATCTTGCTGCCGGTTTTGAAAGGCTCTTGTGGGTCGAGCGTGAAGAAGTCTTTGATGAACGTGGCGGCGCTGTTGATTACTTCGGGAAGATACATCGCCATAGAGCCTCTGAACGCCAGTGAGAATATCAAGGCACGTCGCTTCTACTGCAAAAGAGCGGGGAAGTCAATGTAGATAATCAAAGGTTTTTGTCAGCCAAGCGTGCGCTTGGATGTTGGAAAAAGAGTGAGCACTTTTATAAAGACGCGATGATAGTTTTAGGGTAAGATGCACACGCTTTGAAACTCACCTCAACGCCTGTTGGGAGATACGCCCATGCTCACTTGGCAGGAGTTAGTGCCGCAGCTTAAACAGACTGTCAATACAATCATACGCTTCGTCAAGGCACGCCGTCGCGAAGAGGCAGCCATTGCAATGGCTGCGATATTCTTGTGGCTAGGCTATTACTCCATCTCCTTTATCGAGCGGTTTCCTAAAGAGACGCTTGAATTCGTTAAATACTGGAAAGGCCATCTGATTATTCCGGCCCTGTTTTTCCTAGCCGGGCTGGCCTTTCTAGCGTATGGAATTTATAGAATCTGGCGGCTGGTCTACGTGCCGGATTTGCCGCTGCCCGCCAACCGTCCTTCGGCAATCAAAGGGCCGCTCGCTTTCACTCCCGCCGACGGAGAGCTTTTCAGAAAACTCGGACGTGAAGATGAACTCAGAAAGCTACTAGGCTATGTGCAAGATGACCAAGTGCGCTTAGTGGTCTTGATGGGAGCGTCGGGCGCTGGCAAGACTTCCTTGTTGCGCGCAGGCTTGACGGACATTCTGAAGGACACGGATATACATTATCACTACTGGGAAGCCAAGCCGACGGATTCATGGCAGGGCTTGCTGTCGGCGGTGCAACAAAGCTGGCAGGCTGAAGCAAACAGTGAGGGCGACCATCATCATCCTGCGCCGGAGTTGAAATCTTTGGACGAGTTGGTTAACCCCGCGCCTGAGTTTGGTCAACACGTCATAGTGCTGGATCAATTCGAGCAGTTGGGCGCGTCCGTTAACAGTAAAATCTTTCAACTGCTGCGCAAGGTTGCGCGCAATGCACGACCGCCGCATCGCGTCACGTGGGTCATAGCCTTCAGACGTGAGTACAGGGCGAGTTGGTCAGACTTCATCATCCCCGAATAGGAGCGCGACTTCTTTCCGCCGGAGCTTTCTCTGCGCCTCTTCACAACCGAACAGGCACGCGATGTCGTCAGCCAACTCATACAGGCCGCTGGCTTGTCAGTTGAGCAGAAGGTCGTTGATAACCTGATAGACGCCGCCACGGTCGAAGGCGAAGTCTCTTCCGTTGACATAGGCATCGGCCTGCTCGTCCTCTCCGAACTGCACGAGCGGCAGGGCGCGAAGACCTTGACCGAAGACGTTTACCACTTCGCGGGCGGCGCGGAAGGCTTGCT
>JACVRN010000284.1 GCA_014534425.1 Pyrinomonadaceae bacterium | reverse complement strand
CTCTGCGCCGTCCTGAGCCGCGATAGAAAACGGATAAACGAGCGCCAGAACGAAAAGCAGGAAGGCCGATTTAGCCAGCCGCAGCTTTGACCTGTTCCTCACCCTCCGGCACAAAACCATAAACACGACCTTCTTCCAACCATTGTTGTCGAAGTCTGGATGGAGATAGATTGAATATCTGATTCCGCAGTTCAGCGAATGAGTGGTTGTGTCACATCGAAATTATAATTGCAACGTCAAGTTGCATGGCCGGGTGAGCCATCCGAGAGGCACTCTCAGCCGCCCGCGATAAGCAGCGACGGCATCTCGAAACTCTTTTCTACTCTTCTCCACACTCTTAACTTTTCTCTACTTGTGGCGCAGCGCGTTCATGGGATCAACGCGTGTCGCGCGCCGTGCCGGGATAGAGCAGGCCAGCAGCGCGACCGAAATCAGGAGAAGCACGACGAAGGCGAACCTCGCCGGGTCCGTGCTGCTGACACCGTAGAGCAGGCTCGATAGATAGCGTGTCAGGATGAGGGATGCCGCCACGCCTATCGCGACACCAATCAGGCTCAGCGCCATCCCGCGCCCGACTACCAGCCTGAAAATATCCAGCTTACGCGCCGAGCGCGATGCGAATGCCGCTTCGGCGTCTCCAACTGTAAAATCGGTCACAGGTTCGGGGCCGTGCCGCCAATTTCTTGAGCCAAGCCATTTAAGCACACACTTCGGCATGTCATCCTTTAAGCTTTTATCAATGACAGGGGCAATACGTCAGAATACCTCGCTTCTATACCTTTGGATTTCAGCGAATTTCTAAAACAGTTTAGGGGGTATAGTAGGAATTTCATTGCCAGGGGGACGGCAATCGTGCTATATAGCGTTTTGAAGGAGGCTGGATTGGTGTCAGAAACACTGGCTATTGCAGATACAGTCCTCGCGCGCTATGGCCTGACGGAAGACCCCTTTTCCCTTTCGCCCGACCCCAGGTTTCTTTATCTGACAAATCAGCACAAGGCTGCGCTCGCGAAACTCCGCTACATCATGGAGCGGCGGCAGGGCTTCGCCGTGCTTTACGGCGACGTGGGCCACGGCAAGTCCACACTCATACGCAGGCTTTTCGGCATCTACAAGCGTCAGGAAGCGTATGAGGCGGTCTTGGTGACGAATCCCGACTACCCGACCGCCCTCCAACTCCTGAAGCGGCTGACAGACGAGTTCGACCTTCCGCGCCGCCCCTCCCGGCTGGACCAGATGCAGGAGCTTGAAGGCCACCTCATCAGCCGCTTTGCCAATAACCGTAACGTGCTGATTCTAATAGACGAAGCGCAGATGATGAGAGGCGAACAGTTTGAACTGATTCGCCAGATTACGAATTTTGAATCGGACGAGCACAAGCTGGTCCAAATCGTGCTCGCCGGGCAGAATAACCTGCGCAATAAATTGAAGCTCAAGCGTGCCCTCGTCTCGCGCGCGGCGGCGGTTGCCACGCTCGACCCGCTCACTCCCGAAGAGACCGGCGAGATGATCAGCTTCAGGCTCTCCGTAGCGGGACGGCACGACCCGCTCTTTACGCCCGATGCCCTCAGCTTTATTTACGAGTTTTCCAAAGGCGTGCCCCGCGAGGCTATAAAGGCTTGTATGTCGGCTCTGACCATCGGCGGCCTGATGGAAGCCGACTTGATTACGGCAGAGGTGGTGCGTGAGTCAATCGAATAAAAAAGGCGGATTCGCTGCTCTTTATGATCTGGCTGAGAGGAAGAAAGCCGAGCAGAATCAACCTGATACCGCCCAGACACCAGTAGCTACTCCCGTAGCGACACCAGTAACCACTCCGGTAAAGACACCAGTAATAACACCAGTAGATACTCCCGTAGCGACTCCTGTAACCCAAGCCTCAATCGTAACCAGAACGGCGGACAGTTCAGAACCGGATGATCGTCTGCAATATCTGGACG
>JACVRN010000134.1 GCA_014534425.1 Pyrinomonadaceae bacterium | reverse complement strand
GAAACCTCTCTTGCTCTATTTCAATACAGTTTAGCTCTCTTTGAACAAACCTTTCGCCTTCCATAAATGAAGATAAAAGTCCTCCGTGACTCCTTAATAACGGCGGCCTTCTGTGCCGCACTGTTAGCCACCTCATCTTAACGAACCGTGCGGCAGAGGGGAGCGAACTTCGCCGTGTCCGCTCCCAACTCAAGCTTTAGATATGAAAGAACGTTTTGCTAATATCAGAGCGTTCTGGGCTATTGAAAAACTGACAACGGCAAATGCGTAGCTCACTCCCACGGTAGAAGAGAATGAGCATCGCCGTTCGAGATAAGAGGTTCTTACTCACGGCGAATCATTTACGCAAAGCCATTCTACTGGAAACTTCCAATAGAATCAGGCTTCTTACGCTGTTTCTGTTAGGAGGTATCTCCTAATGGCAAGAGGGCCGCGTGAGAAGCCGGAACGTTTAGCCGAAAAGCTTCTACAAATTCGGAGTGCGCTTGGTCTTTCTCAAACTGAAATGCTCAAGCGTCTAGGGGCTGAAGATAGAATGGCATACCATAGGATTTCCGAGTTTGAATCAGGAAAGGGCGAGCCATCGCTATTGATTCTGTTAGCGTATGCTCAAGCGGCTGGCGTTTGTCTAGACGTGTTGATTAACGACGAGCTTGAACTGCCCGCGAAGCTGCCAAGCAAGCCAAAACACAAACATTAAAGCTTCCCGTGTGTTAAGATACTACCGGTAAGGAGAGAAACAAGAGAGATGGCAACCTACACCCCACCGCCCTATTTCCCGCAAAGCTCACTCGCGCCTGCGGACAAAAACCGCTACAGGAAATTCAAACTCGTAATCTTAGCCCTGGCCCTCTTCCTCCTACTAGCCCTCGGCGGCGCAGTCGTCGGCATCATTTATCTAATCAAATGGCTCTTTTAAGATACATCTGTTCCATCACAACATCTGCTGTCTAATAAATGCTATGTACGAACTCGGATTAAAGCCGAAGTTCTATGGTCAGGCTGCGTAAGACTAAAGCCAAGCACGAGAAAGCCCCGCTTTTTATGGCGGGGCTTTTTATTTTTTTTCTCTAAACTTCAGTGAAATTTAGGCTTCTAGAGTTTTGCACATCTAATTAAAAAAGGATTTTTTAAAAGGGCATACCAATTATAGAGTATATCTAGGGCAGCGAGTATCCCGCTTATCACCGTAACTACTTCTACAAAATCAACATCCACGACATACTCCCCTTAGAGTCCCCGAAATCAACCCAACAATACTATACGCTTAACAGGAATCGTTGGGCAAGATTATTTTCCGTTGGGCAAGAGCCTTCCGTTAGGCAAAGCCGATTCGGTCTTCCACCTTGACCGGATAGCTGTCAAATTGCGTCAGTTCTTCCTGTCTTTCTGACAGATTTACACACCTCTGAGCGCCCCTTAAAAAGTTAAATCTCTTATCGATGCAGTTTAGCTTTTGGCGGGGGTTGAGGCACCGGGATTGCTTAAGAATTGTTGGCATTGCCCCTCGTGTCTCGGCCTCAGCGTGTAAACTTTTCAATCCGGTCAAACCCCTTATGGAACAGACAGGTTTTCAACGACACAACAGGAAATTTATGCAGGCCGTAGTAGCCGCAGGCTCTCTGGCGCTGCTCTTTACCATTTACCTCTGGCCCGTGGCGCGGCTCGGAGTCCCCTTCTTCCTGCTTGCTCTCTTAGCCGTTCAGACCAGTTCGCGTTATACGGTTCCGATTCCGCGCGGGCGCGGGCAGATTCGCGTCACGGACGCTTTTATCTTTCTCTCCATGCTCCTGTTCGGGGGCGACGCGGGCGTGCTCTTTGCGGCGCTTGTGGGTCTCTGCCTGTCGCTTCGCTCCGGCAAGACTGCGCTTCAATACCTGTTTAATACGTCGCTGACAATCGTAGCGGCTTTCGTGCTGGTCTGGACTGTGCGGCTCACGTACGGGCCAGTCATGACGCTGGGGCAGGCGAGCTACTCGCTGGCCTTCTTTGAAGCCGTAGGGCTGGCCGTTCTGGTTCAGTCCGCTTTCAATTCCGCCATCATAGTCGCGGGCGGCGCTTACAGGATTCAGCAGGCGCTCTGGCGAACCATCAGCAGCGTCTTCTTCTGGAATGTCGTAGTCTACACGGGCGCTGTCGTGGCGGCGCACATCATCTCGGTGCTGGTCGGCGCGGTCGGCTTTAACGCTTTCATGGCTGTGACGGCAATTGCGGCTCTGGCTCACGCGGCCTTCCGCATGTACCTGAGGAACGTGGAAGAGCGCCACCCGCAGGAAGAGCGTGTAGGGGCCAAGATGAAAGACGACAGCGAGCGCTTCCGCTCGGCCTTCGACCACGCGGCCATAGGAATGGCGATTGTCTCTTCGGAAGGGCGCTGGCTTCAGGTCAATCGCTCGCTCTGCGCGCTCCTGGGCTATTCGGCGCGCGAGTTGATGATGACGGATTTCCTGAGCATCACTCACCCGGACGACCTTGGCACCGCGCTCTCTTCAATCAAAGAACTGCTCAAGGGCAAGATTCCGTCGCACCAGATGGAGAAGCGCTACATACACAAGCAGGGCCACGAAGTCTGGGTGCTCTGGAACGTCTCTCTGGCCCGCGACGCTTACACAGGCTCGGCTCACCTTATATTTCAGATTCAGGACATCACGGATCGCAAGCGTGCTGAAGAGCGCCTGCTTCATGATGCTTTCCACGATGCGCTGACGGGCTTGCCGAATCGCGCTCTCTTCATGGATCACCTGGGGCTGGCAATCGCGCGCTCCAAGCGAAACAGCGAGCAGAAATTCGCAGTCCTTTATCTTGACCTGGATCGCTTCAAGATTATCAACGACTCTCTGGGCCACATGATAGGCGACCAACTGCTCGTTGGCATCGCTCGTCGTCTTGAAGAGTGCTTGAGACCCGGCGACACGATTGCGCGCCTGGGCGGCGACGAATTCACGGTTCTCATAGAAGACATCACAGATGCTTCCGACACCATCTACGTCGCGGAGCGCATTCAAAACGAACTGAGCATCCCCTTTAACCTGAGCGGGCGCGAAGTCTTCACCACGGTCAGCATAGGCATTGCTCCAGGCTCTTCTAGCTACGAGCGCGCCGAAGACATTCTGCGCGACGCGGACACGGCCATGTACCGCGCCAAGACCATGGGCAAAGCTCGCCACGAGATTTTCGACAAGGCCATGCACGCTCGTGCCATGAACCTGCTGCAACTGGAGACAGACCTCAGGCGCGCGGTCGAGCGCGAAGAGTTCTTCGTTCAGTACCAGCCGATTGTCTCTCTGGAGACGAGCCACCTGCGCGGCTTCGAAGCGCTCGTGCGCTGGAAGCACCCGGAGCGCGGCCTCATCTCTCCGATTGACTTCATACCCGTAGCGGAAGAGACGGGCTTGATTGTTCAGATAGGCGCGTGGGTCTTGCGTGAGTCCTGCCGACAGATGCAGCAGTGGCACACTCTCTTTCCTTCAGACCCGCCCATGTTCATCAGCGTGAATCTTTCGGGCAAGCAGTTTACTCAGCCTGATTTAATCAGCGAGGTTGCAACCATCCTGGCTGAGACGGGTTTGAACGCGCGCTCCTTGAAGCTTGAGATAACGGAGTCGGTCGTCATGGAGAACATCGAGACCGCAACCGAGATGCTCAAGCAGTTGCGCTCGCTCGGAGTGAAACTGAGCATAGACGATTTCGGCACGGGCTACTCGTCCTTGAGCTACCTGCACCGCTTCCCGATTGATACTTTGAAGATAGACCGCTCGTTCGTCACGCAGATGTCGGACAACAACGAGAACATGGAGATTGTGCGTACGGTCGTCATGCTTGCACAGAACCTTGGCATGGATGTGGTGGCCGAAGGCGTGGAGACGACAGAGCAGTTGTCGCTCCTGCAAATGCTCGGCTGCGAGTTCGGCCAGGGCTACTTCTTCTCCAAACCTGTCGGAGCTTCGAGCGCGGAGAAGATTATCAGCGAGACCTATTCGCTGCCGCAGGCACCGTCCGTCTCGAACAACTCCTCCAGAAAGGTCGTGCTCGTAGCATAAAACTCTTGCGCGCGGGCTTTCATTTATAAAATCAGAAGAGCGTAAGGCGGCTGTCACCTTACGCTCTTCTGATTTTCGGAAAGCTTGCACGCTCATTCGGCGCGCCTGCGTCTTTGCTCCTCCTCTTTCTGGCGCAAAAAATTTTCTATGTCGGGCGAGACGAACAGCGTGTAGCAGTCCGGGCAGATGCCGTGGCTGAATTTAACTTCGGAGTGTTTGGCTATGTAGCTTTCGACCTGTTCCCAGTAGTTGCGGTCGTCCCGAATCTTTTTACAGTAGGAGCAGATGGGCAGCATTCCCTGCAACTGTTTGACGCGCGAGAGAGCGTCTTCAAGCTCGCCGACACGCAGGGCAAGATTTTGTTGAAGCTCAAGGATGCGCTCGCCAACCCGCATGCGCGCTCGCAGTTCGCTCGGGTCAAACGGCTTGGTTAGATAATCGTCCGCGCCCGCTTCAAGCCCCGTGACCACCTCCTTGGGCAGCGTCTTGGCCGTCAGCATGATGATGTAAAAGGGGACGGGCCTCGCTTGCAGCTTCGCGCGGCGACAGACCTCAAGCCCGTCCATGCGCGGCATCATGATGTCCAGAAGGGCTAGCGGCGGCGCATCATCTTGCTGCAAAGCCTCCCAAGCTTCCGCTCCGTCACTGACGGGCAGAGCCTCGTAACCCCAACGACCGACCATGATTTGAAGCAACTGGCGCGAGTCCGGCTCGTCTTCCGCAATTAAAACTTTCATATCAGAGTTTCATTCATTCATGCGCTTCTTTACACGGTGAAGTAGCCGGGACAAGCGCGTGCGGTCTTTTCTGTCTCTGGGGCATTACCGGAAGGGGGCAAAGAATTCACTTTCTATAAAACTACTCTAGGCGTGAAAGGTCAAGCGTGGAAGACGAAATTGTTGCGTATAAATTGTAGGGGCAGGAACAAGCCTTGCCCCTACTTTCTCTTCTTTATGGCGCGGTTCGGACGATGATGGTTCTGCGCCTGTTGCCCATGCGAATCACTAGCGGGTTGTTAAGCTGAACCGGATGCTCTTCGCCGTCTATGCTGATAACGAGCGGCGGCACGGTCGCGCTCGTAGTCGAATCTGTTGCCTGCACATTCATCGCTTGTCCTTCAGGCTTAGCCATCTCGCTCGTGCGCGTCAGAAGATTGGTCGCCACAATGCGCCACGAAACGGGCGAGCAGGTGATGCGCGCTCCGGGCATGTCCGTCTCGACCGCTTCGCCGGGCGCAAGCGCATCGACCTTGAACATCCCTTCGCCGCAGCGCACACCATTCCCGTCGTAGAACGTGGCCCACCCCGTAACATAGGTGTAGAAGAAGGCACCGCGATTCTCGACTACAAGGCGCGCGTTTTTGATGGGAGCGTCAACGGTTCCCTGTAGGGTTGTGTTGACCAGGCGGGCCGCGAGCGCCGGTCGTCCCATGGAGTCCAGCGCCACCGGCTGAGCCGTGAGAGCCACGCGCAATTCCGTCCCTGCTGGCGCTCCCGCCTGCTGCTGCTCCTGCGCCTGTAGGCTCACAGCGCTCATGCCAAGGAGCGCCACACACACTGCGAGCATTCTTATCTTCATGACTGATTCTCTCCTCTGTTCAGAAGCGTTCTTTAGAAGGACAACGTTTGCGCCCCTGATTCTAGCCGCACTCTGGGCAATAGAGAAGCGCCGCGCGGCATGATGTAGCCTTCCGGCTCGCCTTCTATCTTCGCCAGCGCATCGGCGAGGGTGCGCGAAGGAATCATACGCATCCGGCGCACGTCTTCGTCAGTAAGGCGCGAGACAAGATGAACGCGAAACTTCTCTGCCTTGACCAGAAGCGACCAAGCCGTCTGACCGTTCACTTCATAGCCGTGTCTCAATCGGTCTTCCAGAGCGCGCGAGTCATCCTCCTCGAACCATTTCAGAAAATCCGCGCGGCCTAGCCCGTCTGAGCATTCTGCCAGCAGGATTATCTGGCCTCCTTCGCGGCAGGCTTGGGCGGCCATGTCCAGCGCCTTGTGCGCCTGAATGAGATTGATGTCCCAGGGAAAGCCGCCCGCAGAGGCTATGACCACGTCTCGCCTCGAATCAATCGAGAGCGAGTGGTCTTCCAGATAATCCTCGCACGCACGCCGGTGCGCCGCTCGCCAGTCGCCCGCGTAGACGCGAACCGCGCTGCCTTCTTCATCAACCACCGTGTTGATGAGAAAAGTGGGTTTGACCATCTCGGCCACGCGCTCGCACTCTTCATGCACGGCGTTTTCTTCCAGAAGTCCCGTGCCTACGCCGCGTCGTCGCCCGCCGCG
Organism: Pyrinomonadaceae bacterium; assembly: GCA_014534425.1. Lineage (GTDB taxonomy): Bacteria > Acidobacteriota > Blastocatellia > Pyrinomonadales > Pyrinomonadaceae > JACVRN01. The sequence goes on along the minus strand of JACVRN010000134.1, from coordinate 6,980 downwards.
CTCGAAATCCAGCGCCAGCATGTGCGTCGCCTCCACCGTGCGCGCGGAAGCCAGCCCCGGACAGACAGACTTGCGACCGCCCGTGAAGCCCGCGAAGTAATGAAAGCCCACGGCCCCTGTGAGTATGACGTGAGTGTGCTCCTTCAAAGCGCGATTGACTTCGATCTGTGTGCCGCGCTCTGTCACGCCCAAATGAACGTGCGCCTCTTTATCATAAGCATCGTGGTCTAGCGTCCTTATGCGCTGCGCTATGAAGGGCGAGAGAAGCTCCTGCTTTTCGGCAGAAGTGACGGCGCGGTGAATCCCCGTGGCGAAGATAATGCGAATATCTGCTGGCGCTACCCTTGCGCCTATGAGGCGGCGGACGAGCAGATTAACGATCTGCGCGCTGGCGGTCGCGCGCGTCGCATCCGAAACCACTATCAAAACGGAATCGCCCTCGGAGACTTTCTCTTCGAGCGGCGCTGAGCCAATCGGAGCATCAATGGCCGCGCCTATCTCAGCGTCCGACAAAGCACGCTCGTCCTCGCGCTCACACGGCGCAAGCAGCCTGTAACGCGATTCTTCATACTCGAAGGCAACCGACCCGCGCCCGTAGCCCAGATGAATTAGAGACATAAAAAAGAGTCCAGAGAGTCCAGAGAGTCTAGAGAGAAAAGAAAATCTCTTTGACTCTCCAGACTGTTCTTAAAGTCCGAAGCGTATCAGTCCTCGTTCTATGACGCCGAGGGGGGCGAAGTCCGTGTCGCCGGAGGCGCGAGCATCCGCGAGCCAGCGACGCAGCGCGCGTGCTTCTTCGAGCGTGGAGATACGACAGGCACCGGTCAAAGCCAGCGTCACCAGAGCATCCGGCGCGCCGTGCGTCACGAGCGCCGCTTGCAGAGCCGCCTGCTCGCGTAAATCCAACGTCAGAAGAAGATTGATTTCCATAATCAGCTAAGAGTCCAAAGTCCCAAGTCCAAAGCTCCAGGTCAAAAGAAAGAGTCTTTCGCTTTGGACATGGGGCTTGAGTCTTGGGACTCCTTATCAGAGCGGAAGCAGGCTGTGCCCGCGTGGCAAAAGTGAAAAGTGTCGTCTTCAAATTCCGGCGTCTCCATCTGAATCGTCAGGTGGTCTACGCCAAAGCGCGTGTGCAGTTTGTTACGCAGCACGCTCAAAAGCTCGGGCGGCGAGACCGATTCAAGATGTATGACGTGCGCGCTCAGAGCCTCGCGCCCCGAAGTGATAGCCCATATATGAAGGTCATGCACGTCCTCTACGCCTTCGGTCTCAAGAATCGCTTCTTCGACCGCCCTCAGATTAATGTGCGCGGGCGTGCCTTCCAACAGGACGTTGGTCGATTCGCGTATTAGATTCCATGAACTCCAGACTATGAGCAGGCTGATGATAACGCTGAAGAGCGGGTCTGCCGGATACCAGCCGTAGACGAGCATAAGCGCGCCCGCAAGGATTGCGCCGACCGACCCGAGCGCATCGCCCATCACATGCAGCCAAGCGCCGCGCACGTTCAAATCATCTTCATGATGGCCGTGCAGCAGGTACGCGCTGATGCCGTTAATGACTAGACCGCCCGTGGCAATTATTATCATCAGGCCGCTTCTAACCGGCTGCGGCTCCATCCAGCGATGATATGCTTCATAGATAATGAGAAGCGAGATGACCACGAGCGCGACGCCGTTAATGAGCGCCGCCAGAATCTCAAGCCTGTAATAGCCGAAGGTCTTGCGCGGCGTCGCGGGGCGGGATGCGAACCACACGGCCACGAGCGCAAGCGTCAGCGCCGCCACGTCAGCCAGCATGTGACCCGCGTCCGCCAGCAGCGCCAGCGAGCCTGTCATCCAACCGCCTACGGCCTCTGCCAGCATGTAAACAGCCGTCAGCGACAGCACTATAGTCAAACGACGACGCCCGGCCCCTTGCCCATGTTTATGAGACCCGTGCGCGTGATGACCGTTGCTGTGCTCGACCGCCACTCTGCTCTGCCTCTCTTCTATAAAAATAGAGCCGGATGCAAGGCTTGATTATAAGCCGCATCCGGCAGAGGTCAAACGCGCTTGGGCCGTGCGAAAGTTTTAGAGCGCGGCGATGTTCATCGCGCGGTTCAGGTCTCGGTAGAGGTCGTTGTAGTCGCGTATGCTTCGCTCAAGGGCGCGCGGCATCTGCTCTATGTCGCCGTGATTGATAATCAAGTTGGCGTTTGAGACGAAGGCCGCGTGCTGGTCAAGAGTTCGGCCCGTCGAAGAGAAGTGCACGAAGAAGGTGCGACGACGCTCCGCAGGTCTCATAGCATTCATCTCGTTGCTGACGTGAGCAGCGCCCTGCTCTACGGGGTCGAAATTCGGGTCAAGGATAATTATATCCATTCGCTCTTCGCGCATGCGCTCTATGGCCTGCGTGGTGTTCTCCGCCAGGAAGACATGATACTCATGCTCGGCCAGCTTGCGCGCAACCACCTGTCGATGCTCAGGGCTGACGCACACCAGCACTCTATGGCGCTCCCACGCCAGCCGCTTGGACTCAAGAGCATTCTCGCCGCCTGCAGTCCCGCGCTGCACCAGCGTAGCCAGAAGCCGCAGCACGTCATTAGCTGCCGCAGAAGCGTCCGTTGACTGCGCCTCGACGGAAGTCTCGCTCAGGGCGGTCGTATCCGGGTTGAAGACCGGCGCGGGAGTTTTATCCAGACGCGGATTCTCGGTCGCAGGAGAATGACCGCTCGCCAGAGCACCGTGCGCGGCCTCGCTCGCTGGCGGCTGCGCGTTAATTATGTTCTGGCACTTGGGACAGCGAACGGTAAAAGCACGTGCAGGGATTTTGGCGTCGTCCAACTGTAGACGCATGGAGCAGTGTGTGCAGACAACAATCATGGCTTTATCGTGGCTTCTCTTATTCTATTCAATCATGTCCAGCATAGAGCCGTATTTCGGCTTTGCCCCTGTGACGGGCGGCGGAGGCATAGCCTCTGCGCGTATAAAGTCTTCCGTCGAAGAGAGACCTTTCAAAGAGAGCAGCAGGTTGTTCTGATTCGTAGCGAAGGCCAGCCCGTCTTCCATCGTCACTACCTTTCGCTGAATCAGGTCTTTGATGACGGTGTCGAAATCCTGCATCCCGTCAAGCTTGCCGTCACGCATAGCGTCAAGAAGCGACTTGCCCTCAGACTCGCCCACTTCTATGTACTCGCGCGTGCGAGGACTAGATTTGAGAATCTCAACCGCCGCGACTCGGCCCTTGCCGTCGGCGCGCGGAATCAATCGCTGCGAGACTATGTAACGGAAGGTCTGCGACAGCCTGGTTCTGATGACCTGCTCTTCGTTCTTCGGATAGAGACCTATGATGCGGTCTATGGTCTTCGAAGCGTCAATCGTGTGCAGGGTCGAGAGGACTAGATGGCCCGTCTCGGCTGCTTCGAGCGCTATCTCGGTCGTCTCGAAGTCGCGCATCTCGCCTATGAGTATTACTTTCGGTGCCTGACGAAGCGCGGCCCTCAGGGCCGAAGGAAAATCTCTGGTGTCCGAGCCGACCTCGCGCTGGTTGATGGTGGAGTTCTTGTGCGTGTGCAAAAACTCTATGGGGTCTTCTATCGTGATGACGTGGTAATGCTTCTGCTCGTTAATCAGGTCTATGATGGCCGCGAGCGTAGAGCTTTTTCCCGAACCCGTAGGGCCTGTCAAAAGCACTATGCCGTTGCGTAGGTCTGAAATCTCCGCTAGCTGTGGCGGCAATCCAAGAGACTTTATCGTAGGAACTTCCGTGGGGATGACGCGCATGACTATGGAGTAGGTGCCGCGCTGCTGAAAGATGTTGACGCGAAAGCGCGTGCGCGACGGCAGGCTATAGCTCAGGTCAGCCGTGCCCGTGTTCGCAAGGCGCTCTGCGGCCTCCGGGTTGCCGTCCATCAGCGACATGGCGATTATCTCGGTCTGGTAAGGCGAGAGTTTCTGTAGACCTAGGGGCTGGACGGGCGTCAGCTTCCCGTTGATTTCCACCTGCGGCGGCTGGCCGACAGAGAAATTAAGGTCGCTGATTTTGTCTGAGACGAGCAGCATACGCTCGATAATGGGCGGAAGGTCGAAAAAGCTCATGCTTTAATGGCACTCCAAAAGGGTAAGTAGACGGTAGCGCGAAGGAAGGTTTCATCTACGGGAATACAGGCTGCGGCTCTACTGTCGGGGCCAGGCCGCCTGTTACAGCCATCCCATTGTCGCGTAAAACGCTGCCAAACGCAAGCAAAATATGCCAGGCACACCGGCTAATTTCCCACAAAATCCGAGCAAAAGGACAAAACTTGAGGCTCAGAATCCTGGGGTTTCCGAGGCTCGGAGCTTCAAAAAGGCTTGAATTATCTTAAAAGCGGGCGCTCCAGGCCCTTGTATGGGCCTCTATTTCGGCGGGTTCGGCCAGGAGAGCGCTGATGACGGCGAGGCTGTCAGCGCCTGCGGCCAGGGTTTCCTGAGCGTTTTGCGGGGTAATTCCGCCTATGGCTACGAGCGGAAGGTCGGGGACGGCCTCTCGCACGCGCCTCAGGCTGTCCAGACCAATCACAGGGTCAGAGTTATCTTTAGATGAGGTCTGAAAGATGGGGCCTATTGCCAGATAATCTATGGGGAGGCGGGCGGCGGCCACGGCCTGCTCCAGATTGTGCGTGGAATAGCCTATCACGGCGCGCTCGCCGAGTATGCGGCGGGCAGCCTCCGGCGGCAGGTCATCCTGTCCCAGATGAACGCCGTCCGCGCCGAGCGCCAGCGCTATGTCAACCCTGTCATTAATAATAAGAGGCACGCCTGCTCTGCGCGCCTCTTCAAAAGCGGCCTCGGCCTCTCTGAAAAACTCGCGCGCGTCCCTGTGCTTCTCACGCAATTGAATCAGTCGCGCGCCGCCGCCAGCCAGCCGCAACACCTGCTCCGCGTGTGAGAGACCGGAGAGCCGCGCATCCGTGATGGCGTAAAGCCTGGGCAGGACGAATGGCATAGGATTGATTGCTGCTTTCCCGTTAGCTCTCTTTACGCTTGGGGCGCTCGTTGGCCTTGAGCACTCGCTTGCGTAGGCGAATCGTTTGCGGCGTGACTTCGACCAGTTCGTCGTCGGCTATGAACTCAAGCGCCTGTTCGAGCGATAGCTCCTTGACGGGCACCAATCTCATGGCCTCTTCCGCAGTCGAGGCGCGCATGTTGGTCAGCTTCTTCTCTTTGATGGCGTTAACGTCCAAGTCAACCGCGCGAGCGTTCTCGCCCACTATCATGCCTTCGTAGACTTTCGTAGAAGGCCGCACGAAGAGCGTGCCGCGCTCCTGCAAGTTGTAAAGAGCGTAAGTAGTCGTCTCGCCCATGCGGTCTGCTACGAGCGAGCCTGTAGAGCGCCCACGCATGCTTCCCTGCCAGGGGCCCCAGCGCAGGAAGATTGTGTTGAGAAGCCCAGTCCCCTTAGTCTCCGTCAAAAACTCGTTGCGGAAACCTATGAGACCGCGCGAGGGAGTTTCAAATTCAAGACGCACGCGGCCCGTACCGTGGTTGACCATCTTGGTCATCTGCCCCTTGCGGCGGCCCATCGCCTCCGTGACGACGCCTATGAACTCTTCCGGGCAATCCACCACGACCTGCTCTATAGGCTCTAAGGTCTGCCCGTCCTCTTTGCGCGTGATGACTTCCGGCTTGGAGACCTGTAGCTCGTATCCTTCGCGCCGCATCATCTCTATGAGGATGGCTAATTGCAGTTCGCCTCGGCCAGAGACCTTGAACTGGTCAGGCGAGTCCGTCTGCTCGACGCGAATGGCAACGTTGCCTAGCACCTCTCTATCGAGCCGCTCTTTCAACTGTCTTGATGTGACAAACTTTCCTTCACGACCTGAGAAGGGTGAAGTGTTGACGCCGAAAATCATGGAGATGGTCGGCTCGTCAACGGCAATGACCGGCAGAGCCTTGGGATTAATGGCGCTCGTTACAGTCTCGCCTATCTCTATGTTCTCTATTCCTGCCAGAGCGACTATCTCGCCGAAGCCCGCTCGCTCTATGGCTTCGCGTTTGAGTCCCTCGAAGGCGTAAAGCTGCGAGACGCGCGTCTTCTCTATGGAACCGTCGCGGCGCGTGATGGCGACCGTATCGCCCACCGCAATCTCGCCGGAAAAGATGCGACCGATGGCGAGCCTTCCGACGTACTCGCTGTAATCGAGATTGGCTACCAGGAGCTGAAGCGTGTCGTCGCGCAGAGCATGAGGCGCAGGAATGGTCTCTACAATCTGGTCGAAGAGCGGGCGCAGGTTCTTCGATTCATCTTCAAGACTCTTCTTGGCGACACCCTCGCGCGAGACGGCGTAGAGAATCGGAAACTCTATCTGCTCGTCCGTGGCATCAAGGTCAAGGAACAGTTCGTAGATTTCATCCACGACCTCCGCAGGTCTTGCATCCTGCCTGTCAATCTTATTGACGACGGCGATGGCTGGAAGCCTGGCTTCGAGAGCCTTGCGTAGCACGAAGCGCGTCTGCGGCAGACATCCTTCGGCAGCATCAACCAGAAGCATCACGCCGTCCACCATCTTCAACACGCGCTCGACCTCGCCGCCGAAGTCCGCGTGCCCCGGCGTGTCTACGATATTAATCTTCACATCGCCGTAGCGCACGGCAGTGTTCTTAGCCATGATGGTGATGCCGCGCTCGCGCTCTAAATCCATAGAGTCCATGACGCGCTCGCGCACCTGCTCGTTCTCGCGAAACGTCCCGGCCTGCCTCAGCATGGCGTCAACCAGCGTGGTCTTGCCGTGGTCAACGTGAGCTATGATAGCTATGTTGCGTACGTCTTTTCTTTCCTGAACCATAATCCCTCTGCGATAGATGAAACCGGCGCTTTGATTCGCCTCTTGTGCAAACTAATGATTCTAACACGAGTCAGTGAATTTAGAGAGCGGAGGGGATGAGATGCAGGTTAAAAGACGGAAGAGAGATCGTGTCATTTCTGCTTTTTAAGTTGACCAGTCTGGCGCAGAGCTTCGT
>JACVRN010000315.1 GCA_014534425.1 Pyrinomonadaceae bacterium | reverse complement strand
GCAGGTAATAGCGCAAGGCCGTGGTCGCCGTTTGAAAGACAGCGATCAGCAGCATCCCGACGAGCATGAGGTTCAGCAGCGAGACATTTTTGTGGACGAGCACCGTGTCCACAATCACCTGCGTGAAGATCGGCGTGGCCAGGCCGAAGAGCTGCAGAACGAGCGAGGCCAGAAAGATTTCAACCAGCAGGCCGCGATAGGGTTTCAGTAGTGGCAGGAAGCGCCCGAATGTCGTCCTGGATTCTTCGACGCCTTCAAGCTTCGGCGTCGGCGTCATGAGGAGCAGGTATCCGGTCCAGCCTTTCTCAAACTCTTCGCGCGAGAGACGGCGCAAACCAATCGCGGGGTCTGCGACGATGACTCGATCAGGTCGCGCTTCGTAGAGCACTATGTAGTGGAAGCCCTCCCAGTGGGCGACGGCAGGAAGCTCAACTTTCAGCAGATGCTCGTAAGAGGCGCGGATGCCGCGTGTGTGGAAGCCCAGAGTTTCGGCGGCTTCAGCGATACTGTAGAGCGTTGCGCCCTCGCGGCTGACGTTCGCTTTGTCGCGCAGTCGGTTGATCGAGACGTGCTTGCGAAAGTAGCGCAGGATCATGGAAAGGCATGCCGCGCCACAATCCGTTTCCGAAAGCTGCAAGAGCGCAGGATAGCGGCGCGCGCGCCTGGGCTGATAGCGCGGCTCTTCTGGCGCAGGTGGTAACTCTTCGGTCGCCGGAGGCGTTTCGTCCCGTTCTTCGGTCTCACGCACGGCGGCTTCGCTATAGCCGGAAGTCACATTGACGAGCGCGTCTCTGAGTTTCGTGGAAGAGGCGATGATGCGATCAAACTGGGATTTATCGAGACGAAATACTGTGAGCGGCTCTTCGGCGATGACAGTAGCCGCGCGCGGCTGGCCCGTCAGCAGCGCCAGTTCGCCGAAAGCCTCGCCCGTCTTGAGCCGTTTCAAGACGCGGCTTCCGTTGCTTTCCTTGATGACTTTCGCCGAGCCGCTGCGCAGGATGTAGAAGGCGTCGCCGGGCTCGCCCTCACGCAGCACAGCTTCGCCCGCGCCGAACTGCTTGATCTGTATCGAACCGAGCAGGTCACGAATCTCCGCGGGTGAAAGTGGTGAGAGCACCGTGCAGAGTTTGAGAAAGTTTCGGATGGAGATCTCGGAGATGTACTTCTCAAAGTAGTCGCGCAGTTCCGGGCGGCTCTCCAAAAGCCGCTCGAAATCCTCACGATTCAAACGCAGCAAAGCCAGGTCGGAAGCGGCGCGTACGGTGTACCGGCGGCTTGAGTTGGTTAACAGGCCCTGTTCGCCGAATGAGTTGCCACGCGCCAGCTTCCCGACCGTCACCTCTTCATTCTGGGGATTGATAGCGACAACACGCGCACGGCCCGAATAGACAATGTAGAACGCATCGGCACGGTCGCCCGCGCGACAAATGGTTTGGCCGAGCGTGTAATGAACCAGCTCGCAGCGTTCTGATAGTTGCTCCAGCTCGTCATTTGAAAGGATGGAAAAAACAGTTGCCCCGGAGAGCAACTCCTTTAGTTCGGTAAAGTC
>JACVRN010000074.1 GCA_014534425.1 Pyrinomonadaceae bacterium | reverse complement strand
GAATCCCTCTTTGCGGGGGGGCGTAGGGGGGCGGCAGCCCAGCTTTTGTTTCTGCTCGCAATTGCATGCTCATCAACTCAATTCCTCCGCACATCCCTCGGCTCAAAACTATTCGTCTACAACTCGCCCGTCTCAAGCAAGACATGCCGCCTTAATTTCCTCGGCAAGCTCGTCCACGGTCGGAAATCCATGACGCTTCATGCACATCTCGCCGTCGCGCAGCACAATCCACAAAGGGTTTCCGTCATCCTCCTTTAAGTCTGGGCACCAGGCGGCGTGCTCTTCCGATGCATAGAACGGGCGTAAGCCTAGTTTGATTTTCCCGTCGAAGCGCCTGGCCGCGTCCAGGGCCACCTGGATAGCCCTGATGTCATATATGCTCCAGGCGGCGAAGACCATAACCAGCCACAGTCCCGTATTAAGCTCAGGCTCGCGCGCGGGTGGAGCCGCCCGTAGCGCCCTACAATACGGCGGCTCATCTTCTAACTCTACGATGGGGCGTCCATCGCTGCGTGTAACTCTATAGGACATAACTCAAGGCATCGGCGCGACAATTGTTGTCTGGAGTATGTCGTCGCGTGTGGTCTTTGTGACCTTGCCACCCACCTTTTTAGCCACTTCGTCGTGTGCATCTTCCTCGCTCACGGGGTTGTAGAGAATGATTGTGCCGCCGGGCGCGATGATGCGCGCGATTTCATCCGCCAGTCCGGGGAAACCTATCGGGCCATTCTCGGAAGTAATCAGGTCTGCGGTATGGCTTGCAATGGGTATCTGGTTGGCCTTTGAGCCGGAGAACTTGCGATAGATGAGATTCGGAACCCGCGAGCCGCTTACTCCGGTCGTGCTAGTCCTGGTAGCCATTCCGATATTGATTGCTCCCGGGAAGAAGCCTTCGCCAAATATGTCTATGTGATACTTCGCCCCTGTGGGAACGTTCTTGGCATGTAATTCCGGGCCTTGGTCGTGCGTCCCGGTCCCCTTGGCCCAGTCGTTATATGTATCCGTAGCAGCCGAGGTGTGCTTATGTATAGCCAGAAGTTGGTCAATGTCGCTCCACAGCTTCTCGGCAGCGCCAGAGAAACGGCGGTAATCGTCAAGATTCCGCCTGGTCAGTTGCGCTCCCGTTGGCGCGAGCGTCGTAGGCGTACTCTCCAGCCAGGACTTGAGTTGTGCGCGGCGCGCAGCTATGACATCCAGATTAGCTGTGGTCGGGTCTTGCTTTGCGCGTGCCAGCAGCGCCCGGCCCTGGTTGATGATTGAGCCTGGGTCTAGCCATAGCTCTCCAGATTCGGGCGTCGGCTTCTCATTGGCTACGATTACACTGCGAAAGAATTTACGCGAGCCGCCGAGAGCCATCCCAGGCGCGGGGCTGGCACCGTGATGAAAGACGCCCACTATCGGGCAATCAGCACGCTTCATGCGCAGCAGCTCAGCAACTTTGTTTGCGCGGTGGCACGACAGGGCATCGTTGTAGCCGGGGTCACCGTCGCGGCTGGCGAAGCCGTGTACGCTGAGTTTATCGCCGGGCTTGAACTTCTCTATGTTCGCCTCCTCGCCCGGCAACATTTCGTCACAGTTGACTTTGAACATGAACTGCCAGCCAGCGACGCCTTGTTGGCTGGGCGTGCAGGCGGGCGCGGGCGCGCCAAGCTCTGTCGGCCCGCACTTGCGCTGCAAGACACCGTACTCACCGACCGTAGGGAGCGGAGCCAGTCTCTCATTACTTTGTACAGCACCGATTCTCTCCGCGCCCGACTGTTGCACTACATGCGCCAACTCATGTGCAATCAAGTGCCGCCCTTCAGGCGTCGCAGGCGCAAACTGCCCCGCGCCGAATACGATGTTATGGCCCGCCGTGTATGCAAGCGCGTTCATCTCCCGCGCCGATTGATGAGCGGTATGGTCGGAGTGCACGCGCACGCGCGAAAAGTCGTAACCAAAACGCTGGCCCATGTCCTGCTGGAGCGCAGAGTCTAGCGGGCAGCCGGAACCAGCAAGGACGTTGTCTACGCTGGCGGGAGCCACATCAGAAGACGTATGCGCCTGCCCCTGGTAGCGCTGTATGTTTAAAGGCGCGCTTCTGATGGAAGAAGACGGCGCGTCGGCCAGAGCCTCGTCGGCAATTCGGTCTGCCGCCTGCTCAAGCGGGTCGTTACTGTCGCCGACCTTGAGCTTTGTCTGAATCAAAGGAAGGCGTTGCAGCTTATTCTTCTCCTGAGCGCAAGACTCGCAGTCGCCGCCCGCAAGGGTGTGCGTGCCGCAGGCGCACTTGCGCTGAAGGATGCCGCTCGCGTGCTGCGACGGCGGCTTTCCCTTCGGCTGCGCCACACGCGCGAGTGGCGCTTGTTTTGAACTGCTTACGCTCATCTTTATTGCAGCGCCTGTATCAAGATTCCGCGCTGTTGGGGATTCAGTTTCCAGACCAAATCAAAGTGCGTGAGCAAGGTCTTTCCCTTACCTAAATCAACTTTTTTGCCCGCATCGCCGAGCACTGTCTCGGCTGCTACGCGAGAGAGCATGGCACCCATCTCCTGTCGAAGCCCCAACTCGTCCGGTTTTGGATTCTGGAAGAGGCGCAGGACTATCTGCTCGGCCTCGAAGGTTTTGCTCGCGGGCAGGTTGGGCGGAACGTTCTGTAAGACGCCGCCGAACCATGTGACCTTTTCCTTCATAGTCATCTTGGCCCAGTGCGGCTTGACCGACTCGGCGTAGATATCTACGTGACGCTGTGCAGCAGTCTTGCCTTCGTAAAAGTCCACGAACTTGTTGATGTACTGCCCCCAGGCATCCGTCCATCCTTTACGCACGCCCTGGCCCGCAGGCTTGCAACGGTCGCCGGGGCCTTCGGGCGGCTCGCCGTTGTCGCGCTTGAAATCCTGCGCGGCCTTCCACATATCTTCGGCGTGCATCAATTCGTGCTCTAGAGCCTGCTGCGTGTGGTCGGGAGTAGTTTGAATCGCGCTTTGATTGACCAGAATCCAGCGCCAGCAATTGTCCGGGAAACAGAAGACCAGATGGGGCGAAGTGACAGCAGCCCACTCCGGTTCGGCTGTATCGACATTAAGCCAGGGGCGCGGGTCGCCTGCGGGCAAGGTGGCTGGAACAGTAACCTTTAGCGCAGCCTCCTGAATCAGTCGTCCGAGAGCGTTTATGACCTGTGGCTTCATCCCAGCGTTGTCGCGCAGCTTCCAGAATCGCTGGAACGTCTCAAGGTACAGGTGCCAGAGATAATCGCCGCCGCCTATGACAGCTTCTTCTTTCTCTCGTATAAACTGCTTCGCCTTTGTGATGTCCCAGGTTCTCTGCGGGCGACCTGTCTTCACGTCGCAAACGCACTTGTCCGGCTCGTGCGGCGCGAAGGCCACGAACTTTCCGCCGTGCCCCGCGCGATAAAGCTGTCCGGGGTTGCTCGGAGTAAAGTAGGTGAAGTCTGTGCTGGCGTTGATGGTCGTGCAGGTCGCGTCGGCCCAGGTCTGCACGTTCAGGTTGCCGAACTTTGCGCCGAGCAGGCTTGCGCCGTGAGCCGCAGCATCCTGCGGGTCTTGATAGCGGTCGCCGTACTTTTCATAGCGCTGTTTCGATTGCGCTCGCTCGGCATCCGTACGCACTCCGCCCGCAGCTTCCACGCCCGCCGTCCCGCAGCCTAGCCATTGCATAGTAGCGTTGCAGCAGAAGGAACTGCGAAGCCTTGTGAGCGAGTTCTGATTGCCTTCCCTGAGCAGCCAGCCTATGGTCAGCCCTGCGTAAGACAGGCTGTAAGACTTGTCGCCCTTCGGGGTGATGGTTTCAGAACCGGCCACCATCTGCCCGCCAGGGCTGCCGTGATTCCAGATGGCTAAGTTCTCAATGCACTTCCCCGTAGTAGGCCCCGCCTCTGCTTCCAGCTTGTTAATCATGTCTTCGAGCGATGAGACGCGAATGTCCGTGCCGAGAGCCTGCGCGGCTGAGCGCACGAGCGAATCCTTGACGGACATGTCCGCGCCAAGTATATCCAGCCGCACTCTCTTCTGTGGCGACGCGGTGCCAGCCGTAGCAGAAGCAAGTGCCGAAGTAGTAGAAGCGGGCGAAGAAGTGGGAGTAGAAGTAGTGGAAGCAGCGTCCGACTTCGCCGCCCGTCCCATCTGACCAGCGCGCATCGTTTCACGAACGGGCGACACGGGCGCGCCGCTCGTAACGTCGCGGCTCATCCTTTCAGCCTCCATTTCGGCTGGACTCGTCTCGTCTTCGATTGACATTGCCTGCACACCTTGCGCCGTCGCGTCATGTTGCTGCACCACATGCGTCAACTCGTGCGCGAGAAGTCGCTGCCCGCCGGGCGTCGCAGGCGAATACATCCCCGCCCCGAAAACGACATCCGGCCCGACCGTGTAGGCCACAGCATTCACAGCCCGCGCAGACTCCGCAGCCTTTGCATCCGTATGAACTCTCACCTGCGAGAAGTCGTGGTCAAAGCGCGACTCCATAAAAGCGCGCGTCTCAGAATCAAGCGGTCGTCCCTGTGAGCGCAGCACTTCATGCACTACGGGCGGCACAGCGCTTCTCAATTCATGATTGACGGCTGAGCGCTGCAAACCCGCTCCGCGCTTCTGCTGGCATTCGGCGCACTCGCCGCCCGCGACCGTGTGCTGACCGCAGGCACAGGCGCGTTGCAGTACGCGGCCTCTGGCAGACGTAAGAACAGCAGCAGCAGGCCGCGCCGTCCCTACAGCTTTATCTGTTCTCAGGCTCTTGCTCATCGAATCGGTTTTCACTCTGTTGTCGGGCCTGTAGGCACGGGCCGCAGCCTGGGGCCTGGGCCAACGTAGCGCCAGTAGTAGTTGATTGAACTCGCACGATAAAGCTGTGCATGAACGGCGCGCCGCTCCTTAAGCTCAGACCATTCGTACGGCTCTGCCAGAGAGAGCGCGAGTCCTCGTCGCGCGTAGATATATTCCTTCACGGATGCGCCCGCCGCCGTGCGCTGGTCTTCCAGCATGAGGTCGGGCGCGCCCATCTCTTTTAAGACTTCGTCCAAATCCTCTACGGGCGGGTCGTCGTACTCGACCAGCGTGACGTGCTCCTGAGCATAAAGCTGCCACACCTCCACGTATTGAGGCGGCAGGTCACGCTCGAAGGCCGTGAGCATGAAACGCATGCTCTGTCGCTCGCGCTCTACGGGCGCGTGCGCTCCCCTGACAGGCTGTAGCGCATCCGTGATGGCCTGCAAAGTCACAGAGCCGGGCAGCCCTTGCCAACCTGCGAGACGGCCCGCGAGCGCGTCCTTAAATCCTGCCAAAGGGTCAACGCCTTGAGCGGTGAGCGCGGCGTCCGCGCCAATCGTGGTCAGGTAATAATCGACCGACCCCGGACGGTAAAGCTGCACATGAACAACCTCAGGAGCGTGCGGCTTTGCTCCGGGTTCCGGTGTGACGACCGAGAGCGTTAGCCCACGGCTGGCGTAGATGTACTCCACAACCACGCCTTCGGGGACGAAGCGTTTGTCTTCAAGCGCCCACTCGGGCGGGCCGAAAGCCTGAAGCGTCGCCGCCGCATCTGAAATCGTCGGATTGTCCCACTCAATCAACATCACATCTTCCTGGTTGGCTGACCGCCACAACTCTACACGCGATGGCGGCGCGGCGCGTTCGACTACTACCACTTGAAAGCGCGTGTTATTGCGCTCGCCTTCCGCAGACTCTTGAACCCGTTTAATCGGAGCCAGAGCGGCCAGCGCTTCCTCTACAGTCGTGGCCTCCGGCAGGCCGCGCCAGTTCATAAGCTCTCCAGCGATTGCGCCGCTCAGGCTCATGCACGCATCTCTCCCGTCACGGAAGGTTCTTGTGTTTCGGGATAAGAACCCTTGTCCCGACCACAAGCGGCGTAGTGGCGGGCGTAGCCTCGGCCATCCAGTTGGCCTTGGCGAGCGCCGCAACCGTCACATGATGCTGACGGGCCACGTTGCCGAGCGTGTCGTTGCTGATGGCGCGAACCCATCGAATCCCTGGAACGCGCACGCGTGTTCCGGCACCGATGGCGGCGTCGGGCGCAAGCGGCGTCCCCGTTGCGTCGTCCAGCAGTTCGCCGGGCGCTGCGCCCGTGCGTTCAAGCAGACTCGCGTAGGTATCTCCCACAATGGGGATGACGACCTCTGCGTTCGCGCTGTCGCTAGGCTCGTACATCGCAACGCCTGCCAGCGAGCCTCCTTCCGTGCGCGTCCCGGCTCCCAATCCCATCAACTCTACGTGCCCCAGGAAGAAGGCCGCCTTGCTATTCTCGCGGCCCACTTCCTTATCTATCTTGTCCGCGTCTGCGAGCTGGTCATAGAAGTTGCCGTCTACGACCACGCTAGGGTCATACGCATAGGACGCGCCTTCGACCTGCTTGCGTAAGGGTGCCATTTCGGGGGTCGCAAGGCGCGCTTTGAGTTGCCCCGGCCCGAACCATAGCTCCGATCGAAAAACTTCTGCGAAGCCTTCTATCAAAATTTTTCTTCCAGTCCCGCCGATGATGTCGGCAGCCCTCGCATAGTTGGGATGAGTGACTATGTGCATCATCTCGTGTATGAGCGTGGTGAATAGCTCCCAGCGCTTTTTGCGTTTTTCCGTCTCGTTCGGGAGGCGCTGGTAGGGCTGTATGAAGACTGTGCCTGTGCCAGCCTCCGCGCCCCAAGAGTGAATCGTATCGTCTATGTCCGTCACGTTTGCCGGAACCGACATGTAGAGGTCGCGCACGCGGCGAAGCTCTGCGATGTCGCGCCGCCCTACGTACTTATGCGCGTCCAGAATCGCCTGTCCGCATGGCGGCACCAAACAGTTAGGCGACCTGAGCGTCATCCAGTATTCCATCCACCCTCGACGAACCGGGTCGTTAATCGGTCGTGTAGATTCGTCTCCGAGCTTTTCCGTGAGCGAGTACTTTCCGGGGTGATACTTGTCGGCTACGCCACGGCTGGCGGTGCGTAGGTAGGGAGCGTAATAGCGCTCGACCTCTCCCTGCGCTTCGACGGCAATGTCGTTGCCCTTGGAAATCGGGAAAGCGGGCTGGCCGGACTCGCCTTTGAGCGTGCGGAAGGCCGACGCCCAGCCGCCTACGTTTTTCTTGAGCATGTCCAGCATTTCGGTTTCGAACTTGCCGCCCGGCCCCGTGTCGGTCATAGCGGGCGGGTCTACGACTATGGGCGGCGGAGGCGGCGCGCCGCCTACAGGCGGAGGCGGCACTACCACGGTGGTCGTAGGATTAAGAATGTGTTCGACGTTGGCCTGCTTTGTCTGGGTCACAGCCTTTGTGCCCGTGAACAAGTCCTGGCGAATCGCCCCTGCGACAAAGGCGCTCTTCATCTTCGGGATGCCTTCGATGGTTGTAGGGATGAGTTGATTCGGGATGTTCGGCGTCTTGCTGGAATTGACGGCTCCGCGCTCGCGCGCGTAATCGTCGTTGCTCAGATTCCAGTCCACATGCAAGGCGTCCTGCAAAGCTAGTATGTCGTCGCGGTTGTTCGTCTGTCCCTGTCCGACGCTGCCCTTCAGGTTAAGGTCAAGAACAGTACGCGCGACCTCTGGCGGGAGTACAGGGTCGGCCAGCCGTTTGATGGCTGCTATCGTTTTCGGAATACTCTTCTTGGGCACGGAACTGCCAGCCGGAAGAGCCGAGACCGCCGGATACTCCACGTTGTAATCGGCATCCGGCATGGCCCACAGAATATGCATCCTGTCCATCGCCGCCAGCACTTCTTCCCTGAGGTTGTTGACGCTTCCCTCCACGTCGCCCACGTAACGGCCCGATAACATCTGGACTTTGCCCGAAGCTCTCTTGTCGCGCAGCAGGTCAACCAGAATCGCGCCGCCAATGAGTCCGAGTATCCCGCCGACGAGCGCGCCCATCCATCCGCCGATAAGGCCGCCGATGATTGCGCCCGCGACAATGCCGCCGCCTATCCCTCCAAGCTCGCTCCAGAAAGACCTCTGGATTCTGGCCGTTCTGACTGAAGCTACGGGCAGGCGCGTTACCTCTGCCGCACTCTCTGCGCCGCTCTCTGTCGCCGTCACTATCCGCTCGCTGTAGGCGTCTGCCTCGCGCTCGTAGTGGTCTTCCGCAGGCCCAATCTCAACAGCTTCACGAGCCACGCTTCCAGACTGTCCTGACTGCTGCATGACGTGCGTTAGCTCATGCGCTAGAAGTCGCTGGCCCGCGTGCGTAGACGGCGCGTACTGCCCCGCCCCGAAGACAACGCTTGTGCCAAGGGTGTAGGCGCGTGCGTTCACAGCCTGCGCGGACTCAGCCGCACGCGCGCCCGTATGCACACGCACGCTGCTGAAGTCATAACCGAAGCGCGGCTCCATAAAGGCGCGAGTCTTTTCGTCAAGCGGTTGCCCCCCAGAGCGCAGCACTTCATGAACAACTTCCGGCACTTCATCTACAGGCTCATGACTATTTGCTGCGCGTTGCATCTTGCCGAAAGCCTTCTCTTTCTCACACGCCGCGCATTCCCCGCCCGCGACCGTGTGTGTGCCGCAGGCGCACTTGCGTTGAAGGACGCCTGTGGCGGCTTTCGCGGGCGCGGCGGCGGTTTGCGGTGCGGCTTGAGCCAGAGCGCGTTGTGTCATCGCCCTATGCCTCCGTAGATAGAGCGGGCTATCTGTTGCCCCACTTGCTTGGGGGTGCTGTCGGCTCTCAGTTGCAGAGCGGGGGCGCGCACGCTTTCAAGCGCGATGCCCGAATGCAATTCGGCGTGTAATCCTCCACGGCTGAGCAGGCGACCCAGTTCGGCTTCGATGGCCGCCCGCACTGCCGCGCCCTGCGCCTGCGAGAATGGCATCCCGTCAAGGACTAATCGCTCTATGTGCAGGTTTATGTTCATCTCTAAAAAAAGCTTCTTCAACCGACTCTGAAATCTGCTTCGCTGAATTGCTTGTCCAGCTTTCGCAACTCGTCGCGCGCGGCTTCAAGTACGTCCGCGAGGGTGACGACGGGGCTTGCGCGCTCGGCTGCGAGGAAGGCTGCGTTGATGGCTATGCTGTGAATGTTGCCGCCCGTCAGGTTAAGCTGCGCGAGCCGCTCGAAGTCCAAATCTTTATCGAGCGGTATCCCTTCCGGGAAAGCCTTGCGCCAGATTTCCATGCGTTCCGCAGGGCCTGGAAAAGGAAAGTTGACGACGAAGCGCAGCCGCCGCATGAAAGCCTGGTCAAGCGCGCTCTTAAGATTGGTGGCAAGAATCGCCAGGCCGTTGTAGGCTTCCAGGCGTTGCAATAGATAGTTGATTTCTATATTCGCGTAGCGGTCGTGGCTGTCCTTAACCTCGCTGCGCTTGCCGTAGAGCGCGTCCGCTTCGTCAAAGAGCAGGATAACGCCGCTATCTTCCGCCGTGTCGAACAAGCGGCGCAGGTTCTTTTCCGTCTCGCCTATGTATTTGCTGATGACGCTGGAGAGGTCTATGCGATAGAGGTCTAGGTCAAGAACTTTGGCTAGCACTTCCGCCGCGAAGGTCTTGCCGGTGCCGCTCTCGCCAGCAAAGAGCGCGCTGATGCCGAGGCCACGGTTGAGGCTGCTGCTCACCTGCCAGTCTTCATAAACCTGAAAGCGATGCTCTACCTGCGCGGCAATCTGTCGGAGCAGGCGCTTCTCGGCTTTGGGCAGCACAAGATAGCTCCAGACCTCGTCGCGTTGTTTGGGGTCGCGCGGGTCGAGCTTGTCCCAGACCTTTCGCGGCTCAAGATGCTGCGCCAGTCCTTCGAGGCGCGGGCGAAGCTGAGCGCGGCACGCCTGCCAGATGGCGCGCTGGTCGCGCTCGGTGGTGGCGGTGATTCGTCTAATGGAATCTATGTCTAGATTGAACTGTATGGCAAGATGCTGCGCCAGTCCCTTGAAAGAGTCTCCGAGGTCGCCTGACCAGACGGCGTATCTCTCCTTGGCAGTGGGCTTCTGTATGTTGACCGAAAGCGTCTGCAAGCCTGTGGCCTGAAGCGGCTCTGCGCTGTCGAGGAAAACCAGCCCTTCGTAGCTCATCAGAAAGCGGTGCAGGCAGAGACCGCGCCCTTCCGAAGCTTTATCAATCTCGTTGGCGTCGACGTAGAGCGCGACGGGCAGCAAGCGAGTCTCGCGTTCAAGTAGGCGAATGAAGGTCTCAAGCTCTGTGGTGTGCGAGGGCAGGAGTTCCGCAGGCAGGCGATAAAGAATGCGGCGGAAACCGCCTGCGACACGGGCCGCGACCTGTTGCTTGCCGCCGGAGTCACGCCCCGTTAACTGCACCACGGGAAGGCGGCGGAGGGCCACAAGCTTTTCTATCTCGTGGCCTATAAATTCCACGGCGCTCTGTTGCGACGGCGGCAACTCGCTCGTCTCATCATCAGCACCGAGCGGGTTGATGAGGCGAGCCACGCGGTCGTCCAGGTAGTTCAGTCCTTTAATGTAATTGACTATGCGCTCGTCTGCTCGGAGCGCGCTGGTCGTCAAAGATTGTCCGGCGGCCTGCTGAATCTCAAGCAGGTGCCAGTAGCGCAAGGGGCGCTCCGGCGAAAGCGCGTCCCACGTAGGTTCGTCGAGCGCCATCATAGCCAGCGCGAACGTAGGGTAACGACGATGCGGGTCTCCCTGCGCCTGCGCGCAGCGTTCGTCGTGGCGCGTGTCCAAATCGCGCGCAGCGCAGAGCAACAAAAGCTGCTGCTCGAAACGCGACAATTCAAAGAGCCTCGCAAGCATCACAAGCGCGGGCGGCATCTCTACCTGCTCGGCTGCCAGCAGGGCCGCAGAGATTCCTGCGATCCGCTCGTCAACCGAAACATTGTCTCCGCTAGGCAGAAGCGCCTGCGTTATGCTCACCTCGCTCATCTCAGCCTCTTCTTCATTTCCCTCGCCGTCTTCATTGTCCGAAGAGGCGGAGAAAAGTCTTCGCATCCAGCGCGTGAGAAAGAAGCCTTTGGGTTTAGGTTTTGGCGGCGTCACCGTAGGAATTTTAGATAGCAGGATGCCGGGGTTTTCCCAGCGCTCTTGAGCGGGAGAAGGCGCAAGGCGTTCGAGGCGCAGTTGCAGCCAGGAGAGCGCCGCCGACAGGTAATCGTCGTTTGCCTTTTGCCAGTCGGATTTGCCGGTCATACGAACTCCTTGAAATCTACCGGCAAGCTCTCGCCGCCATCCACGTTGGCCTCTAACAGGTAGTCTCCCTGCGCTACGCCCTTGACCGCAAACTTGATTGTCTCCGTCTCGTCGTCCGTGCCGGTGACGCCGTTATTCTTCGGAGCCATGAAGCGATAGGCGCGCTGCGCCCTGTTCGTAGGCACAGGAGTCTCTTTCAGCAATATCCAGACGCGCTGGCCCTTGCCGACCTTCGGGACGAAAGAGACTGGGACATCCGCTTTGAAGAGTCCCGGCCCGTCCGCAGCCTTGTTCGCTACAGGGTGTCCTTTAATAGTCGGAAGCAGCAGAAAAGCGACCGGGCTTGATTCGACAATCTGGTGCGGCTCCGGCGAAGAAGCGCCGCCGAGCAACATGCTGTGCATCACCTGAAGAACGTGCGGCCCCGCGCGCAGAGGAATGTCCGTGGAGTCTACGGTCAGCTTCGGCGGGAGCTTCACCTCAATCTCCTGGTCGCTGACGACCTGGGGCGTGACCTCTACGCCGTCAATCAAAACGGTGGTCTTTTCGCCTTGCAGCTTGTCGCCCTGAATCAGAAGGGTCGCTTCCGATTTGATTATCGCTTCGGGATTATTCAAATCCTCTTTCGCAAGGATTCGCTTAATCTCTGGGCGGGCGAACGGCACTCCGAAGACTCCACGGTCGCGCACGGGCTGAGCCTCTTCCGGCTCGTCGTCCGTCTCTATCAAAACGACCGTCGCATGGTAAGCCACCGAAAGCGCGTACGGCGTCTGGAAGAAGACAGACCAGACCTTAGACATCTCGTCCAGCGAGAGCGAAGCTAACGACAGCTTGATTGAGTGAACCGATTCGTCGAGCTTTGAATTCGTGATGACATCTTTGAATATCTGCTTGCCCGCGTTGACCTTTATATCTTTGACAAGGCTCTGCGTGAGCAAAGCCCTGGCGTTCAGGTCTCGCATCACAGCGCCCATCATCAACTGCGGCTCGAAGTTCGCTTCATCGCCGTAGAAGCTCAAGAGGTAATGCAGGTCGAGCGCTATCTGCGGTCGCTTCCTGAGTGTGCCGTCCGAATCGCGCGTCACTAAATCTTCATTGCGCCACGCGGCGTTCGGCGTCACCTGATAGAGATAGATATTGACCTTGCGCGCCATGGCCCCTTGAGGAGAAGTCGGTCGGCCAAGCTCTACGCTCGCTCCGTTCGTGGACTTGCCTATGATGTGGGCCAGCACTGCAGTCACTGCCGCAATCGCCTGTGATTTGCTCATGTGCCGCCTCCCTTCGTACGCCTGCGTAAGTATTCTTCAAGGCTCATCAAAGGTTGGCGCGGCGGCTGGCTTCGCGGGCGAGGGGTTTCCTGTAGTTGAGCGCGCACCTCTATGCGGCCAATCGTGACGTTTATCACCGGTTGAGCTTCAGACGCTTGAGGCTCGGCGTGCGGCATGGGGCGGTCAGGCTCTTTACGATTCTCAACCGGAGTAATCACGCGCGGCTGAACGGCTGGCACGCTCTTCTTCGACTCAACGACGGGCCTTTCCTTCTTTGACTCAGCGCCGCTCTTTGTCGAATCCACAGCCGCCTCGATTTTCGTCTCCACGAGGCGCGGCACTATGGCCTGCACTTCTTCTTTAACTTGCCGAACGGTTTCAGGCGCGGGCTGCTGGAAAGTCTCGCGTGCGACGGGAAGCGTTTGAGAGTTTCCTTCCTGTGTAACTGAAGAGAGCGGCCTCACCGTGGCCGCCGGTTTATCTGTCCCGTGCGGCGCTGTAGGCGCAGGCTCTTCAGAAGGCTCGCGCGTGGGGGCATCAAACGAGGGCGAGGCTTCGGTTTCTCTTTCCGGCGTCTCACTGGCCGTCGTCGCCGTCCATGAAGTCGGCGCAACCTGTTGACCTCGCCAAACGTTGCTCTCTGGCTCAACCGTCGAAGGCTGCTCCGGCGTCACGCGCACACTCGGAGGCGCTTCCCTTGAATGCTGCGCTTCGGAATGCACAGGACTTCTGCTCTCTGTTTCTGTCTCTTCCGTGTTGAGCGCCGCATTGTTTACGGGTTGATGGTTGAATACTACAGCGCCCGCGTGGCCCGGCGGCTCGAACATGGAGAGCAGGCGCGGCTTCACGGGGCTTGCCACGGCAAGCTGTCTTGAAACCAGGTTGTGTATGTAGTCGCTCACGTCGCCAGCATCTCCAGATAGAAGCGTCTGCGTTGCGGGCTTAAAGCCAGAATCTCGGCTTCGCGCCATCCGTAAGCCTGCGCCAGGCTGTGAACCTCGCGCAGCGTACGCGCGGCCCAAGCCTGTATCTCGCTCCAGAAAAATGATTCGATGTCAAAAGTCGTCTTCCAGCGATGACCGCAATGCACGCATTCCGGCTCCAACTGCACGTTGGCCTGCGGGTCAAGCGTGTCCATCTCTGCGGCTATCGCATCGAGCACTTCAACCGGCAATTCACTGACGCCAACTTCCGCGTCACCTTTTCTGGCAGACAGCAGGCAGCGCGCGAGTAAAACCCGCTCGCCTTCAGCCACGCTCACGCTCCCATGAAGCGCTGCCAAATCTGTGCTGTTCGGTAAGCGAAAGAGAACGTCATAATCATTTAGATAGAGCGAGTGCGTATCTGCTGCTTGAGCCTCTGGCGTGACCGTAATGTCCGACACGTAGAAGCTCACCTCCAGACTGTTCTCGCAGGCCGGACAAGTCATCAGGGCCGACAACTCTTTGCCGAACGTCCACTCGCGCAGAGTCAGAAGACGCCCGTCACGCTCGCCTATGGTCAACGACGACAACTCGCCCGCAGATGATTCGGGACAGGCCATCGCCAGCAAAGACAAGGCCCGCTCGTGTGGGGGCAGCCCAAACCCGCGCTCCCACACGGACAACAATTCCGCAGCCGATAAAGCGCGCATCTTTTATGTCGCAGGCTCTGTGAAGGTGGGTTCGGTCGGCTCGACCACTTCGTAGTCGCGCTCCCAGCCTTCGTTCTCAAGCTTGAGATGCTGTATGGCTACGGCGTTGGCGTTGGCGTCCAGGTCAGGCAAAGCCTGAAACTCCGAGACCCAACAGCGATAGACCTTGTAGGCGAGCACCTTCTGTCCGGCTTCGTTGTAGACCTCTATGATGATGTCCTTACGAAAGTCTTTGAGCGAGACCTCTGCGCCGGGGCCGGAGCCGTAGTTCCAGACCTTGTTGGCCCACTTCTCGAACTCCGTATCGTGTGTGACGCCGCGCTCCAGCGTGATGGCTTCATACTCGGTTCTTCCGGGCGACTTGCGGCTGCTGCTGGGGTCGCCGCCTTCACGATGCTTGACCACTTCGGTTGTGCGTTTGAGCGAGCTTACTTTGCTGACGCCCGCCACATCTTTGCCGTCCCACTTGACGCGAAATTTGAAGTTCTTATAGGGATCGAAACGTTGCGCGTTAACGCTGAACTGAGCCATGACTCTCTCCTTTACACATCAATTTGTCCGGCCATCTGTTGAATCTTGATGATGACGAACTCGGCGGGCTTGAGCGGGGCAAAGCCCACGACCACGTTGACTATGCCTAGATTGATGTCGTTCTGCGTGGTCGTCTCCTTGTCGCACTTGACGAAGTAGGCTTCGCGCGGGCTTTTGCCCTGGAAGGCTCCCTGCCTGAACAGATTCTGCATGAATGCGCCCACGTTGAGGCGTATCTGCGCCCAGAGCGGCTCGTCGTTCGGCTCAAACACCACCCACTTCAAACCGCGAAACAGACTCTCTTCAATGAAGAGAGCGGTGCGCCGGACGGGGATGTACTTGTATTCGTCCGCCGCTATGTCCGCGCCGCGAAGTGTGCGTGCGCCCCACACCACTCGCCCGAAGATTGGGAACGAGCGCAGGCAGTTGATGCCTATGGGATTCAGCATTCCGTTCTCGGCATCGCTCAGGTTCACGTCCAAGCCCTGTATGCCGTTCATAGCAGCGTCTATGCCCGCAGGCGCTTTCCACACACCGCGCTGCGTATCCGTGCGAGCCATGACTCCGGCGATGATGCCGCAGGGAACGAAGGTGTCTAGTTGTCCTTCGCGCCCAGGGTCAGCCTGAATAACGCGCGGGAAGAAGATGGCACCATTGCGCGCCTGCGTGCCCGTCAGCCCCAGGGTATCAATGCCCTTGACGGCTGCTGCGGCGGCTATAGCTTTGTTTGCGCTCCAGGCCGCAGGCGGATCGACTATGAGCATCGCGCGCCGCTTTTCACAGTAGGCCAGCGCGCTCTGGTAGACGCTTTTATCCGTATCTCCGTCGCGCGTGTCCGGCGGAATACAGAGCAGGTTGAACAAGTCCGTGCTATCGAGCGCAAAGATGCCCGTCTTATCATTCGGGCTTCCCTGATAAGTGGCCGTGTCCAGCGATTGGCTGTCGGTTGCTACGCCGCTCGTGACGGGAGTTGAGAACTTGTTATCCGCCCAGATGTCTTCTTCCGGTTTGGTTGGGTCTTGATGCGCGGTCGGCTGCGTCAGAGGCGGTTTGTCGCTCACTCTGAGCAATGATGATTGAGCCGCCAGAACGCGGTCAATGCGTCTTGGACTCTCTTCGGTCGTCACGTTCAGGAAGCTCTCCGTGGCTCCGCCCGGTCTCATGTCGCGCACGGTTAGATTGAACAACTTGCTCTTGTCCAGCCCGAAGCGTTTGGCAACGTCTTCCGAGACTTTGTTGTCCACGCGCACGCGCAACAGGTTTCCCCATTTCCCACGGCTGGCAGCTTCAAACGTGAGATTGCCGACCTTCACGGTGGCAGCGTTGCGCGCCGAAGCAGATGACACAGCACCCGCGACAGCATCGCTGGCAGCCTTGGCTACGCTCGCAGGCGTAGGAGCAGGAGTCGTCACGGCGGCTGCGTCCGATGCAGCCTTTGCCACGGCATCAGCCGCAGTTCTGGCAGGCGTCCCTTTATTTCCGGCCTGTGACGCCGCCAGGTTCGCCGCATCAACCACGTCCTTCGTAGTCGCATTCTGCCCTCCGGCAGCCGTGGTCGCAGCCTGCGCCACCTTGTCGGCTGCGGCCTGAGCATCGGTTTGAGCCGTCTGCCGCTCGGTCTCGTCCTTAAAGAAAGGTCTGTAGAGCCGCACGATGACGGCTTGGCTGCCGCCGTTCAAATAGAAATCGCGCACGGCGTAGCTCATGGGATAATTAACGTCAAGCCCGCCGAATGTGCGCTCGAAATCCCCGAAGCTGTTAATGATGACCGGCTCGTTGGCCGGGCCTTGCACGGCACGCCCTATGAAAGCCGTGATTGAAGTTGCGACGCCTACGATAGTTCGTACTCCGCTAGGAATCTCTTCTACGTAGACGCCTGGGTAAGTTGGTGTAACTGGCATTGTGTACCTCCTCAGTAGAAATACAGGTGACCTTTGCCTGCGTTCGGCGAAGATGATTGAGTTGATGCGTAACACCCGCGCTCGTTGGAAAGTAAAAAAAACCCCAGGGTAGAGTTTCCGCTTGCGGACTTCGGTGGATTGAAGGCTAAGCGATTTAAAGGAACTAAACTACAGTGAGCTTAGCTTATGGAGTAATGATTCGTTACAAACCGTCTCTAGCAGGCGACAGTCACGACCGTGGCAATTCAAATCTTCTGCGAGGGGCCAAGAGCGTAACCGGCAGTGAGCGTGTTCGTGGTTCAAAGACAATCGCCCTCATGCATCAACATAAGAGCGAGCCAATTCACGTTAACAAAAAGTTCCTTGCTGTAAGCTAGTGCAATCTACTCCCGCTTTTCATTTCAGTCAAGTTTTTTTCATAAGCCCCTTTCCGCAATCCTCGGCACGTTTAGAAACGGGCTGCGGGGGGACAAAATGAAGCCCCCGCGACTCTGGGCAGGAGTCAATTGGGTGGCGGGGGCTTCTCGGCTCCGCGCTGCGGGAGGGGATTCCGCACGTGCGGTGCGCTGACGGCCTCTCAAAGGGGGCGAGTGGCCGAACTCAAATTAAGAAAGAACCTTTTATGCTTTGCTGCCGACGGCGGCTGTCCAGGGGCGAGCGGCTCCCGCGCCCGCGCGCCGCGCGTTGATGACGACAGCAGGGCGAACGCTGCGAACGCGTGCGCCAATAATTCCGGCGAACATCCTTACCAACAGGTATGTAAAGAGCAGACCGTAAAAGCCTATGAAGGCGGCCAGCAATAGGTATTGAGCTTTACTCATAACGCTTACTTGGACGCTGGCCCCTTGCGGCTTTTGCCGACAGCGCTCAACCTCTAAAATTGTCAAATCAAACGGCGTCGAGCCTGCGCTCGGGCGCGTAGCGGCGCAGCGTCGCCAGAAGGTTCTCTATATCGAAAGGCTTCGGCAGGACTGCATCAGCGCCGCTATCCAGACAGGTTTTCTTCATCTCATCGGTCGCCGCGCTGCTCACGACCAGCACCTTCGAGCCGGGGCAGCGCCCCTTGATGTATTCCAAAATCCGCAGGCCCACTTCCGGCGTATCGAGCACGGGTGGCAAATGCAGGTCAAGGATTGAGACCGCAGGCTCGTAAATGGTCGCGCGCCTGACTGCCGATTGCAGGTCGTTGGCAATCATGACCTCGTAATCATCACACAGCGTCCAGAAGAGTTGCTGGGTGATTGCGGCGTCGTCATCTACAATTAAAAGTCTGGGCTTCATCGGGTTCTACTTCTTTCCCTAAACTGCTGCTCTCTTTACTTGCAACGTTTGTACCGCTTGCGCGCCCGGCAATAAGCGCCGTCTTTCCCAAACAAATCAGGGTGAAAGGCGGTTGCAAGTTTTTTTCATGTGCACAACAAGCAACACACACGCAGTTGCCTTGTCTACATTTGTAGACAGCCTAACAATGCGGATTTGCAGGATAAAGACAGAGGCCGGAGGTCAGTAAGAAACTTTCTTTTGACTGACCCCTGCTCTTACGCTTCCGTGATGTCGAACTCGCTGATGAGACGGTGAAGGTAGGAGCGGCTGATGCCCAGGCGGCGGGCGGCGGCGACGCGGTTGCTGCCTTCCATGTTGAGGGCGTGGACTATCATCCGGCGCTTGAGGGCGTTGACTGCGCCTTCGAGCGTGGTCTCGTCCTCCGTGCTAGTGTCGGGCAGAGCGCGCAACATCTTGTCGGGCAGAAACTCTATCCCAATTCTGGAGCCGGGCGTGAGGACGACCAGGCGCTCTATAAGGTTCTCAAGCTCGCGCACGTTACCGGGCCAGTCGTATTCCTGCAAGGCTTCTATGAGCGCAGGGTCAAGCTCTACGGGCGGGCGACCGTGTTTGTCTGCGGCCTTGGCTGCGAAGTGCGCGGCCAGAAGCGGCACGTCTTCATGACGCTCGCGCAAAGGAGGAAGCGTCAGAGGCACTACGTTCAGGCGATAGAAGAGGTCACTACGAAAACGCCCGGCCTCCACCTCCTGCTCAAGGTCAAGGTTGCTGGCGGCAATCAGGCGTATGTCAACCGTGGTCGTCTTCGTCCCGCCCAGACGCTCAAACGAACGCTCCTGTAGAGCGCGCAGGAGCTTGACCTGAACGGCAGGCGTCAACTCGCTAATCTCATCCAGAAAGAGCGTGCCGCCGTCCGCCAATTCAAAACGCCCTTTGCGTGCGGCGTGCGCGCCCGTGAAAGCTCCTCTTTCGTGTCCGAAGAGTTCCGACTCGATGAGGGTTTCAGGAAGCGCGGCGCAACTGACTGCGACAAAGGGGCCGCGTGCGCGCGGACTCTCTTCGTGTATGGCGCGGGCTATAAGCTCCTTGCCGGTTCCGTTCTCGCCGAGGATGAGGACGGTGGCGCTGGTGGCGGCGGCGGCGCGGGCCTGCTTGATGGTTTTCGAGAGCGCGGAGCTTACGCCAACCAGATGAGCAAACCCCTTGCAGCCCTCAAGCTCTGAGCGGAGGCGAAGAATTTCTCTCTCAAGACGACGCACGCGCGCCGCCTGATGAACTATGTGCAGCACCTCGTCCGGGTCGAAAGGCTTTTCAAAAAAGCCGTAGGCCCCGCGCCTGACGGTTTCGAGCGCAGCCTGTTTTGAATCACTTCCGGTAATGACAATCACCGGCACGGGCGGGCGCAAGTTTCTGGCCTCTTCGACAATCGCCAGCCCTTCGGACATATCATCCAGGTGCGGCGGCAGATGAAGGTCGCTGACTACGACATCAATATTTTCACGCTGAAGCACGTCTACGGCTTCGGCGCGGTCGCCCGCTTCCAGCACCCTGTACTCTTCGCTTAAAGACCAGTAGAGTTGACGACGCACACTGGTGTCATCATCAACCACTAGCAACGTGACTTTTTCCTGCGCTGGCTTGGTCATAAATCTATAGCTTCTAACGGTCTCAAGCCTCAGCAGCAGAGACCGCGTGGACTGAACTTAGAACGACCCGCTCGTACAATTGAAGGTCAGGGAGCGCCCGGCGCGTCTTCCCATAGTGATTGCCGGATTAATGTGGAAAACTGAATGAAGATCACGAAACTCTTCATGAGATACGCTCTGTTGTGACGTGCGCTCTCAAGTCCCCTTGCGGTCTGTGATCTGTTTGGATGGTAACACGACGCGAAAGTAAGTGCCAATGCCCTTTTGAGATTCGACCCCGATTTCGCCTCCGTGAGCGCGCACGACTTCGCGGCAAGTGTAAAGACCCAGGCCGACGCCCTTTCTCTTCGTAGTGGCGAAGGGACGGAACAGGCGGTTGCGTATGAAGTCTTCGCTCATGCCAGGCCCCGTGTCGCGCACGCCGAAGAAAACTTTTTCGTCCGCAGCCTCTCCGGCATCTACTGTGAGGGTGCCAGCCTCAGCGCCCATGGCCTCAAACGCATTCAAGACCAGATTCTCCACGACCTTTTCCATGCGCTCTGCGTCCACGCTGGCGATGAGCTTTTCCGGCAACAGCGTCTCTATCTTATGTCGAGTGGCATAAGGCCCGGCGGTGACGTTGAGGACGCGGCGTATAATCGGAACAAGGTCAGTCGGGCGAGGCAGCCCGAACTCGCCGCTCATGCTCCTGACAGGCTCGCTCAACTTGGACACCAGATTTCGCAGCTTGTCCGTGGCTTCTGTCAGAGAGCGCATGGCGTCGGCGCGAAACTCCTCCTTGTGGAACTGGTGCTCCATATTTCGCACCAAGAGCGAGAGAGAAGCTATGGCGTTTTTCAGGTCGTGCGTGAGCATGGCCGAAAGGCGCAGGAAGGATTCAAACTGGCGCGTCTCAGCCTCGCGCGCCATCTGCTCACGAAGCTTGGCGGTCATGGCGTTGAAGCTTTCCGCCAGAAGATGCGTCTCGTCGCTTGAGCGCACCTCTATGCGCTGGTCTAAATCTCCTGCGGCGATTGCCACGGCCCCTTCCGTCACGCGCTCTATACTGCGCGCAGTGCGGCGCACGACCGCAGTCAACACGAGCGCCGCAAGTAATCCTACGAGCAAGGCCGCCGCGAGGCTTATCCATCCGGCCCGCTTCAGGCCGCCGGTGGCGAGCGAATAGTCGCGCGAAGTCGCAAGGCTGAGGTTCAGCGTGGCTATGCGCTGGAAAACCGCCAGCAACTGGTCTCCGTCCGGCGCGCGATAATAAGTGGAGCCTTCGCCCTCGGTCGTCATGGCATCCGCGACAGGCTTGAACGAAGGCAGGGCGCTTGAGACGGGCTGAAATTTGAGAGCGTAGTTCGTGTAATAAATGATGCGACCGTTGCGGTCTATAATGACGACCCTCGAAGAGGCGCGAGGCGTGCCGGTCAGAGCAGACGCTTCCGCATCGGCCACGTCTCTGACAGACTCTTTGAAGATGCGGTCAAGCTTGATGTCGGCGACGAGCGCGCCGCGCGGCGCATTTGCGCTCTCCTTTTCAAGAACGATGGGGAAGGTGTAATGAAGCCCCGCGCCGTATGATTCGCTCTCGACGTTGGAAGGCAACGGCGTAAGGTCTGCCGCTTTCAGGAAGCGCGCGTCCGGCTGCGCTATGCCGGAAGGGAAATCAGAGGTCTGTAAACGAAGATTAGACCAATCGACTGTTTCACCGTCATGCGACGAAGGCTCAAGGCGAAAGAGCACTTTCCCTCTTTGATCCAGGCAAGTGATGGCCGCGTAATATTTCTGATTCAGGAAGAAGAAAGCCCTGACCTGGCTCGCAACCTCTTCCGGCACATCGCCGCCAGCGCGCATGTAATCACGCAGGGCCGTTGAGCGCGCCAGCCCTTTCAACTCCGCCTCGCGGTCACGCAAAGCCATCTCGACGTTGCGCGCTATGCTGGAGGTGTCGCGCGTCGCATCGCTTTTGAGCATGGCCTCAACAGCGCTCACGCCGTAAAGATAGTTGACGATATTGAGGGCAAGCATCGGCACGAAGCCAAACGCGAAGAAAAGTATGAAGAGTTTGAGGCGTATGCCCACTTCGATAAGCCAGGAAGCTTCAGGCTAAAGATAAAGCACCACGCGGCGATGCTAACAAAGGCAAAAGGAAAAAGGAAGAGGTCGGAGAACAGAGGCCGGAGATTAGAGGTCGAGTCGTTTCTCTTTCATCTTTTAGTTCTTCCGAACTCTGCGAGCAGTGGTTGGAGTTGCTCGATGATGAAGTCGTGGGCGTGGCCGTTGGTGGCGACGATGCCATTGTGATTCTGTATGTCGGGCAGGTTGTAGCGAATCTCGTCGCCGAAGAGGTCTGTGAAGCGCCCGCCCGCTTCACGCAGGATGATTTCGGGCGCGCACGTGTCCCACTGTTTGGTGCGCGGGCTGAGATGTATGTAGAGGTCGCACTGCCTTTCGACTATCAATCCGACTTTCACGCCGACGGAGCCGCGACGAACCTCGTCCTTGAGCCTCAGCGCTTTGACGACCCTGTCCATGCGCGGGCTTCTGTGCGAGCGGCTGGCGGCAAGGCGCATCAATTTAACGTCGCTTCTATCGGAAACGATGGCCCTCTCAACGTCGAAGCCTGCGCGCTCGACCCACGCGCCCCCGCCTTCCATTGCGCGAAAGAGAAGGTCAGGCAAAGGCTGGAAGACTACGCCGAGACGGCTTCGGCCTTCGACCGCCAAACCAATCTGCACCGCAAAGTCACCGTCGCGCGCAATGAAGCCGTTCGTTCCGTCCAAGGGGTCAATCATCCAGACGCGCTTTTTAGAAAGCCTGCGCTCGGTATCGAGCGACTCTTCGGCAAGGATACCGTCGTCTGGAAACTCTCGGCGAAGCCCCGCGACTATAAGCTCATTGGCGGCGCGGTCTGCCACCGTCACAGGCTCCGTGTGCGAAGTGTCAGCATCTACCTTTCGCTCTACGCGCATGGGTCGGTCGTAGTAATCAAGGATAGCCGCCCCGGCCTCGCGCGCCAGCCTCAACGCCACTTCCATCTCCCGCTTGTACGAATTGATTTTTGTTTCCACCTTAATTAATCGAAGGAAAAATTTAACAGGGATGGACAGGATAGAGAAGATAAAAGAAGAAGTGCATTTTCTTTATCCTCTCTATCCTGTCCATCCCTGTTTGAATTCGCTTAATGCCGCGTCGCGTATGATGGCAAGCGTGCTGTCCATGTCGTCGCGCGTCGTGCGAAAGTTGGTGATGCAGGCCCGGAGCGAGAAGCGGCCCCGGAGGGTCGCGTTCGATACGTAGGCGCGACCGCCGTGTTGAACCGCGTGCATGATGCGTGCGTTCATCTCGTCAAGCTTTCGCTCCAGCGCCTCGCGCTCCTCTTCGCTTACAGCGCCTTCTAATTCCTGTCGCAGGCTTGCTGGCACGTAGCGAAAACAGCAGATGCTCAAAGAGACAGGCGCGAGCAGTTGAAAATCTTCCGACGCGCGCACGCGCTCGGCTAAATACTCTGCGAGCGAGTTGTCGTGGGCTATGGCTTCCGATAAGCGCCGCCTGCCGTAGTAACGCAGCATCATCCAGAGCTTGAGCGCACGAAAGCGTCTGGACAATTCCATGCCGTAATCCCAGAAGGCGAAGGACGCGCGCTCTTCCGCCTCGTGAACCTTGATGTAATCGGCTTCGCCGGGTGAAAAGGCCCTGCGCGCAACCTCTGCATCACGAAAGAGCAGGCAGCCGCAATCGACAGGCGCATAGAGCCACTTGTGCGCGTCCAGCGAAAGCGAACGGGCGCGCTCTATCCCACGAAAGAGCGGGCGTTTCCTTTCGTCAAGCGTAGCGGGCGCGCCGTATGCTCCATCAACATGAAGCCATAAATCATACTCTTCGGCCACGCGCGCAATCTCTTCCAGGGGGTCAACCGCGCCCGTGTTGACTGTGCCTGCGTTTGCCACAACGCAGAAGGGCTTCAAGCCAGAGCGCACGTCCGCGCTAATCCTTTCGCGCAAAGCCCGCACGTCAAGACGAAACGCCTCGTCCGTCTCAACCAGGCGAACCTGCTCGCGTCCTATGCCCAAAACTTCCGCAGCATTGGGCACGGAAAAATGCACCTGCTCGGACGCGTAAACGGTCATGGGCGCGTCAATCGCTCTCAAGCCACGACGCGCGACTTCAAGAGGTGCG
>JACVRN010000313.1 GCA_014534425.1 Pyrinomonadaceae bacterium | reverse complement strand
ATCCTGAAGAGCTTTTCATTCGGTTCGTGCGGCGGCGCAAACTCCAGTACCAGTTCGCTCAGATAAGCCAGCGCAGCGACCGTCTCCGCCCTCTGCGAAAGCTTGAAGTAGGAGCGCTGTATGTCCGTCTGGCGCAGCGTCACCAACTCGCGATTCTCTTTCTCAAAATAGCTCAGACTCAACAGTGTGAAGGGTTCTAGCCCAGCGCCGAAGCGGCTCTTCAATCGTCTGGCCCCTTTAGCCACAGCGCGCACCACCCCCGCGCTACGTGTCAGACAAACCACTATCTTGTCCGCTTCAGCTAATGGATAGACTCTTAGAACTATGGCCTCTGTTTCGACTAAACCCATTTTGAGCGCGCTTCACTCTCGAACTACCGAGAAATTATCGGACGCGAAAGCCTTTGTGTTGCTAAAAAGGAAAGAAATATAAGAGCCACGCGAGCGCCAAGCCTATGCCTATGAATTCGGCGAATATCTTGAGGCCGTAAACCATTCGCTCCTTCTGTGTATTACGCGCCACGACGCCAAAGACAACAGCCACCAAAGCGGCGAACAGAATCATCACCAGCAAGTGCTTCAAGGTTTCCTCCCGACGGCTATATCGAAGGCGTCCAGCATTCCCAAGTAATTCAGCAAGCCAGCCACCAGCAAAAAGGTGTTCCCATACTCGAAGGTCTCGTAATTGGCGTGCTCTACGAAGCCCGTGCCCGTCACCCAGCAGATTAGATAAAAGACGCCCGCGCCCAAGTTAGCTATCATCGGCGGAATCTGCAACAAAGGCGACCAGCCGCCACTTGCGCCACCTTGGTTCTCCCAGATGGGGAAGAGGTGGCCGCCGAAGATTAACCCTGTGACAAACATGGCTATCACCGCCCCGCCGATTAAAAGACCACGCCCCCAACGCCCCTGCGCTACGTGTCCAGCGCCCGGCACAAACCACGCCAAAGCTCCCATCAACCATGCCTGTGTGGGAACGGGCGCTCGCTCCAAGGCTGCCGCATCGCTTCTCTTCTCTCTGGATGTCAATTCGCTTTCTCCACGTTTTTACAAAATTACTGTCCGCGTCCCGTATAACCCTCTCTGGCTGCAACCTCGTAGCCGCCGGGCAGAACCAGCACGCGCACGCGCCGCCACTGCCCTGCTGCGACCGGCGGATTGGGCTTATAAGTGATAATGTACTGCGCACGCAGTTCGTCCGCAATCGCTCTGTAAGCTCCTGCCAAGTCTTCATCCTTCAAAGGCAGAAAAATACGTCCACCTGTCAGCGTTGACAGCAAGGTCAGTTGCTTCTCCGAATCCTCAATCAACTTCAGGTAACGCCGAACTACCTGCGGGTCGTAGCCGCGCAGCAGATTCTGCTTCGCACGAGCGCCAGCGCGCCGTGTAATCATCTCGCGCAGCATCCCCGTCAGGCTGACGACGTAGATGCTCGCCTCCGCGCGTCTAACGGCATTCAGCGCATCAACGAAGCCTGCCTTGCGTTTCAACGCAGTGTCAATGCCATCCGTTAGCAGTATGACTATGCGTCGTCCCTCTACTTTGCTGAGCTGCTCT
>JACVRN010000093.1 GCA_014534425.1 Pyrinomonadaceae bacterium | reverse complement strand
TATGCGGCGAATGCGGCGGCGCTCTACGCGCTCGACCGTGAAGCGTGCGCCGTCGTACTCTATGACTTCGCCGGGGCGAAGCAGTCTTCCGGCCTGCGCCAGCATGAAGCCTGCGAGCGTGGTGTAGCCAGCCTCTTCCGGCAATTTGAGATTAAAGCGGCGGTTGGCGTCGCGCACGGCGAGCATGCCGTCCAGAACGTACGCGCCGTTCTCTTCTACAATCTGCGCGCGAACCTCTTCGTCATACTCGTCGTTAATCTCGCCTACAATCTCTTCCAGAAGGTCTTCCATAGTGACGATGCCTTCTATGCCGCCGTGCTCGTCTATGACGAAGGCCAGGTGCGTTTGCGCCGACTGCATCTGCGCCAGCACTCCGCCGAGCCGAGCGGTCGCAGGAATAAACATTGGCGGATGTAGGTGCTTCTCAAGCTCGAACTCGCTCGCGGGCTGGCGAATGCACTGCATCAAATCTTTCATGAAGAGCACGCCCACTATGTTGTCCAACCGCTCGGCGTAGACGGGCAGGCGCGAGTAGCCCGTCTCGCAGAATTTCTTCTCGGCATCTTCGAGCGTGGCCGACACGGGCAGAGCTACGACATTCATCCTGGGCACCATAGCTTCTCGCACCTCCGCGTCTGCAAAGTCGAAGACGCGATTGATAAGCAGGCTCTCGCCCTCTTCCAGCATACCGCTCTCATGCGAAGCGTTGACTAGCTGGCGCAGTTCTTCCTCCGTGTAGATTGAGCCGTGTTCGCCCGCAGGATGAAGTCCGAAGAGTCTGACCGTGCGCGTTCCGGCCCAGTCAAGCAACCGTATAGGCCAGTAAAAGATTTTGTAGAACGCTTGCATAGGCCATGCTATGGAGAGCGCCACACGCTCTGCCATTTCGAGCGCCATAGTTTTCGGCGCAAGCTCGCCCAGGACTATGTGCAGGAAAGTGATAATCGAAAAGGCTATGGCGAAGGCAATGGTATCCAACCAGACCTGCGGGATGCGCCCTTCGAGCGGCCCTTCCAAAAGATGCGCGACGGCAGGCTCGCCTATCCAGCCCAGCGCCAGCGAGGCGAGCGTGATGCCGAGTTGCGTGGCTGAAATGTAGGCGTTCAATTTGTTCAGCAAGCCCAGGAGGCGTTGCGCCCTGCGGTCGCCGCTCTGGGCCAGCATCTCTATGCGCGAACGACGCACCCCCACGAGCGCAAACTCCGAAGCTACGAAGAAGCCGTTGGCCGCAACCAGAAAGATGACCGCGAAGATGTTGAAGACTGTAATCATTATTAATCTCGGTATAGCTTAAACTGGCTAAGCGCAGTAGCACAACTCTTCAACTATTAAGCCGGAAGCTGCCCGTGGATGAGGCGGCAGAATTGCACTATTCGATTCTCGGCCCAGAAGCGGTCTTCTTCTGTGTTTGCGTCTGCGGCGACGAAGCCTACGTGGCCGCCGCTCGCGGGCGCTAGAAGGATGATGCGCGGGTTCTCAGCGATTGAAGGATGGCGTAGCGGCTCGAAGGGAATGAAGGGGTCGTCCTCCGCGTGAATGATGAGCGTGGGCTTGCGTATAGCGGTCAGCAGTGGCAGCGAGCTTGTGCGCGCGTAATAATCGTCCGCGTTCAGGTAGCCTCCGTGACGCGCCGTGAAGCGCTCGTCGAAATCGCGTATCGTGCGAACGCGGCGCAAATCCTGAATGTCATAAAGCTCAGGGAAGAGCTTCTTCTTGCGGCGCATGCGCGAGTGAAGGCTACGCATGAAGCTCTTCTGATAAATCCAGTTCGACCGACGCTCTATGGTGCTGGCTGCGGCCACGAGGTCTACCGAAGGCGAGATGGCGCAGACGCCGCGCAACGCGGGCGGCAAAGACTCTGCCTCTTCGCCCGCGAGCCGCAGAGACATGTTGCCGCTCATGGAAAAGCCCACGAGATAGATTTCCTTAAAACCGTCCGTCTCGATAAGCTCGTTGATGACAAAGCGTATGTCGCCCGTCAGCCCGCTATGATAAATCGTAGGCGTCAGATGCTCTGTCTTCCCGCAGGTGCGTAGATTCAGACGCACGATGTTAAAGCCCGCGCGGTAAGCCTTGTCGGCAGTGCCAAGTATGTAGATGGATTCCGTGGAGCCTTCCAGACCATGAAGGAGCAGCATGGTGGGATGCTCAAGCTTTCGCTTCTGCCAGCGATAATGGGCCAGCACGCGCACGCCCGGCTCGACTTCAAAGAGCCGCGCCTCGTCGCGCGCACTGCGCCTGAGCCTGGAGCGGCGGGGCCAAACATAACCGGCGAGCGTCTGAGCGTGCCCGCCGTTAAAGAGCGGGTGCGGGATGAAAGGCTTTTCCTCAAGCGCGCGGCGAATGGACGCAAGAGGCTCTCGCGTCATTTCAGGCGCGCCCCCTTGTGCCGCAACCGCTTGAACCAGAGTTTCCGTCCCCTCGCTCATTTCAGAAGATAAGAGAAAATTCCTAAGTCCGCTTACCAAAAATTTACAGCGCCGCCAGCTTTTCTGTCCAGACTTTTCCCTCTATGCAAGACGCGTTGGCTCGCTCGGCGGCGGGTCGCCCACGGGCGGAGGTGTGTCGGGTTCGCGCACGGGCGCGGCGGGCGAAGGGTCTGTGTCGGGCGGCAGTGGTAGAGGCTCCGGCTGCGACGGGTCAGGCTGAATGGGGTCTTGCGGGTGCGTGGGCGGAAGCTGCGGGTCGCCTGGCTGCGGCAGAGGCTCTCCGGGCTGCGGCGGGTCTGTGTTCGGGTTGCGAGTCATAAATTGCTGCTCTCCTTTTAATCAGTATCTTTCGCGGCGCGTTCGAGGTCTGCGACGACGAAGCGAATCATGCGGTAGTTGATGTGCGGCGGCAGCGCGTCGCGCAGTGGGCGCAACAACTCTGTGCCAAGTTGCTCTACGGCGATTTCAATCAGCGCGCGGTCTTCGTCCGTGACGTGGCGCGTGATGTCGAAGTCGCGTCCCTCTGTGATGCAGTCCGCAAGGTGCTTTTCAATGGTCATCTCTGTGAGGTTGCGCTGGCGTGCAATCTCTTTGATGGACAGCCCTTCGCAATAGAGCCTGTAGGTTTCATCAACCGTGCCGGGCTTCTTTTCCGATGAAGAGGCGGACGGGCGCGCGGGGCGTGTGGTCGAGCTACTGAGGCGGCTGAGCGCAGTGTCCGGGATAGCAAGCTCAAGAGTGGCGCGCTCACGCATGACATCTGCGCCGAATGATGAAAGCGAGACTGTCGGATATGCTCCGACGGTTGTGTTGAGGCATCCTGCGGCGACCAGCGCTTCTATGTAGAGCATCAGTTCGTCCTGCGTCATGTCGTCAAGGATGCCGTAGGTGGAAAGCTGGTCGAGTCCCGCGTCCCTCACATTCTTTGCGCGCGAGCCGCGAAGCGTGGCGGCCAGCGTCCCCTTGCCGAAGCGTCCCTGCATGCGAGCGGCGCAGGCCAGAATCTTTCTGACGAGCAAGACTTCCTCTTCGGTCAACTCACGGGCCTGAGTGACGCTGATTTCCGCTCGCTCTTCGTCGCCCGCAAAGCTCTCGGCCTGCTCACGTGCGCGTGCTATGCGCGACTGCTCGCTTAATTCTTCTTCGAGGTCAAGGGCTACGGGCGTGTGCTTGCGAACGAAGGCGTCCAACTCCGTAGGAGGCTCAAGCGGCGCGGTCGCGCTCCAGGCATCGGGCGTGCGCTTTGTGGCCCCGCGAATCTCCGCCACGCAGTTGGCGCACATGCCGCAGTTCTCCGCGTGATGCGGGTCTCCGAAGTAATCCAGGATGAAGGCGCGATAACAGCGCTCGGTGTAGCAGAAGCTAATCATCTCGCGCAGCTTTCGCTGTTCAAGGGCCGCGCGCCGAGCCAAATCCTGCGGGCGTATGCGAAGCGTCTGAGCCGGTCTTTCATCGAGCATCACAAGGCCACGCGTGCGACGCGCGGGCGTGTAGCTGATGATGCCTGATGTTTGAAGGCTTGAAAGAGCGCGCCGCGTAGTCAAAATATCAAGCCCTATCGCTTCCGATAACTCCGTGACGTTGAGTTCCGTTTCGTTCCGCTCGCTCACGTCGAAGCCGCCAAGAAGACCTATGAGAGCCTGGCGCGCACGCGTGTCCCGCGCGCCTACGGTTTCGCGCGCTCGTTGCGCGGGCATGAGCAGTTTTATAGAAGCACGGTTCTCGCCAGCCGCGCCTCGCTCGATGTGGCCCGCCTTCTCCAGGGTGATGAGCGCAGACTGCACTGCCATCTCGTTTCGAATGCCTGCGCGCTGCGCTATCTCGCGCGTGGAAAGCTCTATGCGCTCCTGTCGTATGGCGACGAGGGTTTCGTAGACGCGTGCTATGAGTTCGGGCTGCGGGTAAGAGCCTTCTATGAAATAGTCCTGCGTGCGTTTGTCTGCGTAGTTAAAGAGAAGCTCGCAGTCGGAATTAAGACGGTCGCGGCCCGCACGGCCTATCTCCTGATAGTAGGCTTCGATTGAGCCGGGCAGGTGGTAATGAGCTACGAATCGTATGTCGGGCTTGTCTATGCCCATGCCGAAGGCATTGGTGGCGACAATCATCTGCGTGCGCCCGCTCATGAACTCATCCTGCGCGATACTGCGCGCCGCATCATCCATCCCTGCGTGATAGGCCACGACGCTCAAGCCTGCGGTCTTCAGGCGCGACATGACCTGCTCCACGGCCTTGCGCGTGGAGGTGTAGATGATGCCAGAGCCGCCTTCGTGCTTGGCTGCGAGCGCTCTGATGCGAGTGATTTTCTCGCGCTCCTTCTGCGTGTGCGTGACGTTGATAGAGAGGTTCGGGCGGTCGAAGCCACTGACGAAGGCGCGCGGGTCTTTAAGCGCAAGCTGTTCGATGATGTCCGCGCGAACGTAAGGCGTGGCGGTCGCCGTCAGTGCCACGGCCTGCGGACGCCCTATGCGCTCAAGCGCGCCGCGCAAGCGTAGGTAGTCTGGTCTGAAATCATGTCCCCAAGTGGAGATGCAGTGCGCTTCGTCAACGGCGAAGAGAGAAATCTGCGCGCTGCGGAGCGCCTCCACGAAATGCGCCGAGCGGAAGCGTTCGGGCGCAACGTAAACGAGCTTGAAGGCTCCGCGCCTGACACCCTGGATGCGCGCCTTCTGTTCTTCAAAATCAATTGAGCTATTGATAAATGTCGCGGGGAGGTTGCGCGCCTGAAGAGCGTCCACCTGGTCTTTCATCAAGGCGATGAGCGGCGAGACAACCAGCGTCGCGCCTTCCATCATCAGCGCGGGCAACTGGTAGCAGAGCGATTTCCCGCCGCCCGTCGGCATGACAACCACTGTGTCGTGGCCTTCCAGCACGGCGGAGATGACTTCGCGCTGCCCCTCTCGGAAATCCTCAAAACCGAAATGATTCCGAAGCGCACGCAGCGCGTCCTCTATGGTCTGTGTCGCTTGAGCCATGATGAGCTACTGAACCGAAGTGAGTACAATAGAAGATTGTAGCGCAAATGCAGATTAAGAAGAAATTGATACATTGATACATCGGTTCATTGATTCAATGAAGAAATGAACAAATGAATTAATCTCTTTTCCTGTCCATCCTGTTAATTCTCTTCTCTGGCAGCTTTTCTCTTTCTATGGATTCCCTGTAATCTTAAATCTGATGACAGAGCAGAAGTGGAAATCCAGAACCAAGCGGGATTTGATGATAGAGGTGTGGGAGCATCTGGATTGCGAAAGTGTGGGCGCGAGCGAGTTAGAGGAGATAGAGCGCGCGGTGCGCGAAAGATTCGGAGAGGGCGCGGTCGAAAGCCCCGTGCGAATGGCGCGGCTCCTGGCGGACGAAGGCGCGGAGTTGCGGCACGCGGAGGTGCTGGAACTGGACGCGCAGCGCCGCTCGGCTGACCCGCACGAGGCCATGTTCCGCAACGTGCTGAAGTTCGCGGATTTCAAACAGGCCGCAAGCTCTTTGAGGAATCTTGAGAACCTGCGGCGACAGTTCGTGCGCTCGAATGACCGCGCAGGTCTGAGGCGCGTGCGCGAGACTGCCTTGAAGGGTAAGCAACGCGCGCAGATGATTGCGGGCAATCGCAACGTGGATGCGCGCAAGCGTGCCGAGAAAGCGGAGATAGCGCGCTGGTTCACCGTCTGGTTGGAGCAGCCTGAGATTTTCCAGGACTGGCTTGAGCTTAGACGGCGCTCTAAGGAATTTCGCTCCAGCTTTGAAACCGAAGAGCAGAGTTAAAAGGAATTGTTGATGACAGATTATCTCAAGCGCGTAAGCGATTATAGAGACCCGTCGATTGCTTCCGCATTCGCCTCCGTCTTTGACGAGCTTTCCTTCTGGTCGTCCAGATTCGGCCACCTCCTCTTCAAGCACATAGAGTTTCGCGGCTCGCTACAGATTCTAGACCTGGGATTCGGCACGGGCTTTCCTCTCTTTGAGCTAGCGCACACCTTCGGGCCAAGCTGTCACGTCACGGGGCTTGACCCCTGGAAGGAAGCCGTCACGAGGGCGCGACTGAAGCAGAAGGTTTACGAGTTGCCGAACGTCACGATTATGGAAGGCGACGGCGCAAAGCAGCCTTTCGATGATGAAACCTTTGACCTGATAGTTTCCAATCTGGGCGTCAACAACTTCGCGGAGCCGGCGCGCAGCATGGCGGAGTGTTTCCGCGTCGCGCGCCCCCGTGCCCGTCTTGTTCTGACGACCAACGTGCAAGGGCATTACAGGGAGTTCTACGCCCTCTACGGAGAGGTCTTAAAAGAGATGAGGCTCGAACAGCACATGGAAGCGCTCAACGCACAGGAGGCTCATCGTGGGACAAAGGAGAACGTCTGCGCGTTGCTTGAGGGAGCGGGATTCAAGGTCTCGAAGGTGATAGAGGACAAGTTCGAGATGCGTTTTCTGGACGGGAGCGCTATGCTTCGTCATTCGCTCGTGCGCTTCGGCTTCCTTGACGGCTGGAGAAGCGTCGTCAACAAAGAAGACGAAGAGGAGGTCTTCTCTCTTCTTGAACGCCACCTCAACGAAGCGGCCAGCGCGCAGGGCGAGTTACGCATGACCGTGCCCATGCTCTACGTTGAAGGCGAGAAGCCGAAGTAGAAGTTATGCTCTCTTGGTGCAACCCGTTTGCATCTGGACAGCATCAACCGCCAAAAGGAGAAATGTTTTTATGAAACGCCTGCGCTCTCTTCAAATCATTCTTTTCATCATGGCGCTCAGCGTCACCTGCGCCTTCTCGCAGAAGAAGAATAAGAAGGAGGCCGTGCAGGGGCCGCCGTGCCCTGTGCAGCAGGTGCCCGCGCTCAGAGGCTTTCGCCTGGGCATGCCTTTACTGGAGGTCAAGGGGGCGCTGGAAGATACAAGCCTCTTCGATGCGAAGATGTCCGGCGCTAACAACGTAGGCTCGCGCGCGGTGCGTATACAAGGGTCTGAGTTGAAGGGCGACAACGCGGAGGGCGTGGATGACGTTGACCTGATATTCGTAGATGACCGGCTGGCTAATATCAAAATCAACTTCAACAGCGCAATGCGATGGGACTCTGCCACGGACTTCTTCACGCGCATGTCAGAGACCTTGGGCCTTCCGAAGCCTTCCGGCGAAGAAGCTCGCGGCTCGAATCAAAGAAACCAGAAGTACACGGTCGAGTGCTCTAACTTCTCCGTCACGCTCGCCTATTCCTTCGGCGTCAGCCCCTCCGTCTCCATCTCCGACACCGTAGCGCAGAAGAAGGTGGTTGACCGCAGGTCAAAGACGGACGAAGGCGAGATTAAAACCATCACCATCTCGCCCGGCAGACGACCGCCAAGATAATTGATTCATCGGTTCATTGAATCAATGAAACAATGAACCGATGAATCAATCTCTTCAGCTTCCTTCGTTGAGCCACTTTTGCCAGGCTTCGAAGTTGAAGGGTCGGCCAAGGAAGTCTTCGACCAGTTTGGCTGCGGGCTTGGAGC
Organism: Pyrinomonadaceae bacterium; assembly: GCA_014534425.1. Lineage (GTDB taxonomy): Bacteria > Acidobacteriota > Blastocatellia > Pyrinomonadales > Pyrinomonadaceae > JACVRN01. Next base: position 11,862 of record JACVRN010000093.1, on the reverse strand, counting down.
CGCCGGGCGCTAGGACTCTGTCGCGGTAGAGCTTCGCCACGCCGGGCGCGAGCATGTTCGCTTTGTCGAACTGGCTGAACATGTCTTTGGCAATCACGAGCGACCACATGTACGTGTAGTAGACTGCCGAGTAACCGTCCAGGTGTCCAAAGGCCGTCTGGAAGTGCGTGTCTTCCACGAACGGGAACGGCTGGTACTGCTCCGTAATCTGCTTGACGAGCGCGTCCGTGTTCACCTTGCCAGGCTCGCGGTCGTATATGCTCAGAGACAATCGCGCGTAGACCATCTGTCGTCGCACACGCAAGCCTTCGCCGAACTCCGCAGCGCGTCGCATCTGCTTGACCAACTCGGTCGGAATCGGCTCATTCGTCTTGTAGTGGCGCGCGAAGCTCTGAAGCACTGTCGGATCCCAAGTCCACTCTTCCAACATCTGCGACGGCGCTTCCACGAAGTCCTGTTCGGTAGAGATGCCGCCGATGCCTACCCACTTGTGACGCCCCGCGAAGAGCGTGTGCAGGAGGTGTCCGAACTCGTGGAAGAAGGTCACAACGTCGTCGTGCTCCATCAAGCCAGGGTCTCCGGCTATGCCGCCCGGGAAATTGCAGACGAGGACGGCTTCGGGTATCTGCTTACCTGCGACGCCTGTGCGAACGCCGAACTGCGCCGCGTGGCTGTACTTGCCTTCGCGCGGGTGCATGTCCAGGTAGAAGCGCCCGACCAGCCTGCCGTTCTCGAACATCTCGTAGCACTCCACGTCCTTGTTCCAGACGGGCGCGTCCTTGACCTGCTTGAAGGTCACGCCGAAGAGTTTGCCCGTCACATCCAGCACGCCCTGCTTGACGCGGTCGTAAGGAAAGTACGGGCGCACGGATTGAGTATCGAAATCGTAGCTGGCCTTACGCACAAGCTCAGAGTAGTAGCTGAACTCCCAGGCGTTGATGTTCTTCGCGTCTTTCACGTCCTGCTGCTTGCGCTTCAATAGCACCTGATACTCTCGCTCGGCACGCGCCGTCGAAGCCTGCACTATGCGGTCTATGAAGGTGGAGGCGTTCTTCGAAGTCTGCACCATCTTGTCCGCAGTGATGTAGTCCGCCCAGGTCTTGAAGCCTATCAGATTGGCAAGCTCGTGGCGCTTGGCTATGAGGCGGTCTAGCACGGCCATGTTATTCGGGAAGGCTCTGTTGTTATAAGCGATGTACATGCGCTTTCGCAGCGCTTCGTTCCTGGCGTAGGAGAAGACCGGAAGAGAGTCCGGGTAATCAATCGTGAGAGTAATCTTGCCGTCCGGCCCAGGCTTGTGCCGCTCTATGTAATCCGCAGGCAGACCTTCAAGCTCCTTCACGTCGTTGACCGTGACCGTACGCTTGTCGTCGCGTATGTTGCGCGAGAACTCCTGGCCTATGAGTACAAGCTCGTCTCTGAGCGCCTTAATCTTCCTGCGCGTGGCCTCGTCCTTGTCCACGCCCGCGAGACGGAAATCCCGCAACGTGCGCTCCACGTAATAGCGCGTCTCTGCATCCGCGCCACTTGTATCAATGGCCGAGAGCGCATCATAGACGGCCCTGTTCAGCGAGAGGTCGGTCGAAAAGGCTGACACCTTCTGAGAGATTTTCTCTGCCGTCGAACGGAATGCGGCGTCCGGGTGAACCTCCTGCATCAATCCCGCCTGCTGTCCCGCAGCATCCAGATAAAGCAGCACCTCGTCATAAGGCGCGAGCGTATTCTGAAGCGTACGCTTGCCCTTCACGGCAAGCAGCCTGTCCAGAGCCGCCTGAGCCTTCTGCACCCTCTCCTCCTGCACCCTGGCAAAGGTCGCCGCATCCGGCCTGGCATTCCAGAAAGCCGCATCATCCCCCTTCGCAAGCGCCTCATCACTCACGCCCAACACAGCCATCAGCACGCCCGCCAACACCAACATCAAAGAGATTTTTCCCATCAACTCGATCTTCCTCTGTAAATTTTATGAAGCCCGGAGAGAAAAGCCTGTGAAGCGAAAGGAAAGCTCCTCTTTATCCTTTCCGCTACGGTTCGATGACCCTCGCCTCCGTCAGGTTGGATACCAGAATTAATTCATCGCAGAGGCGCAGAGAAACGCGAGAGGGGGCGCTGAGAAGTTAAATTTCTTTTCTCTGCGCGTCCTCCGCGACACTCTGCGTCTCTGCGGCGAGCCATCATCATTAACAAACGACTCTTACTACGCACCGGCAGGCGGATTGTTTCCCCCGGAGCCTCCCTTTTTCGAACCGCCTCGCGGAGCGCGCTCTAATCGCCTAACCCGCTAGAGCCTGCGTGCGACCGCCCGCGTACTATTTCAGTGCTGTCGCACAGCTTTCCTGACTCCCACAGCGTAATCTGGCGCTTCTGCGTATCTTATATGCACGCGGTTATAAGTTGGGCTGAAATGCACATCTTTACCGCTCGCTGCCAGTACGTCTATTATGCGTTAGGTGGCTAAACCTGAAAGATATGAGACGAGTAATAATAAACCGATGCGCGAAACCCTGCTGGATGATGAGCTTTTTCTTTGTGTGTTTACTCTACAATTCCATCAGCTTGATGGCGCAGACTACTTCAAGCGGCACAATAACTGTTGAGAGTCTTGGCTCCGGTGAAATAAACAGCCTTCATTTAGATAATCTGGTGTTTGAACTTCGCCGCTCTGTTGCCGAGCGACTTTTTGTTATCGCTCGCCTTGGGGACGGCGAAACTTTTCGCAGGCTCAATCTTGCCCGTCTGGATGGAGCGCGCCTATATTTAGTTGAAAGTGGGCGGATACCGAAAGAAAGAATCGTGTTTGCTGAAGGCGAACGAGTGAAAGGCGAAGGCCGTGTAGAGTTTTACTTAGGAAGCAGATTATATCTTGTATCTTTAGCCGGGCGGGGAAAGAACATCAATTTTACGTGCTGCGGAGATTATATTCCTCTAAGCAGAGGCAAGAGAAAAAAGCGGAGGTAGTATGATTCTGAATATTCTTGAAGGATGGTTTTGATTGATGTCTATGACGACTAAGAATTACCCTGCGGCTTCGGAGTATGCGCCGTATTACGGGAGGTACGTTTCGCTGGTGCCTGAGGGCGATATTCTTGAGACGCTGGCGCGGCAGCTTGATGCGTCGCTAGCGGTGCTGCGCGGGATTGACGAAGCGAAGGCGGGGCACAGGTACGCGCCGGACAAGTGGAGCATTAAGGAGTTGGTAGGGCACATCATTGATACGGAGCGAATATTCGCTTATCGCGCGATGCGGTTCGCACGCGGCGACGTGACGGAGCTTCCGGGGTTTGAGCAGGACGATTATGTTCGCAACGCTGCGTTCGATGCTTGCCCATTTGACGAGTTGGTGCGTGAGTTCGAGTTAGTGCGCGGGGCGAATCTGCTCATGTTCAAGCATCTGGACGAGGCAGCGTGGCAGAGGCGCGGCGTCGCCAGCAGCGCAGAGGTAACGGTGCGCGCCCTGGCCTTCATCATGGCCGGGCATGAAAGGCATCACATAGAGATTCTCAAGACAAGATATTTGTGACAGGGAGGCTTTAGCCCAGAATCATCTCGGCGGGAATGTTGAGGCTTGAAATCGTCTGCGACTGCGCCTGCTCGCCGCGCCTGACCTCCGCCGTAACCTGATACGCTCCGTTAATCGGGCCAGCGTAGATTTCAATAGACTCCGCAGGCAGATTGATAATCCACACTTCCGGTATACCCGCCTTCGCCGGAGAGCAGCAGCTTAATCAATCGGTCATAATCCACGGTCGTATCCGCGACCGCGATAAAAGTCATCTCTTAATCGAAGCAGCGCCACATCGGCTGCGGTTGTGTGAAGTCATCAAGCTCAATAGGATTTTGAATACTGATAATCGATATATCACTCACAGCGAGATTCAAAAATCTATTGAGGCGTTTGACGCATGAAGCATGGAGGCTACCGATAGGTGACATCTCGACAATCTCCCCTTCGATAAGCTCAAGGCGAGCATCTTCTCTAAAGATGCCCGCCTCGCCCATGCGCTCGAACTCCCTGACGGTGAAGAAATGTTTGGCAACCTGTAAAGACATACTGCCTCTCCGGCTTATTCTTCTATTGAATTACAACGCGCCCCGCCATCTCCTACCAGATTTCCTGTAGGTCAAGCACGAAGCCTGCAAGCACAGGGTCGCCAGCGAGAGTCTGGGGATTGTCGAGCGTCTCAGTCTGCGCTTGTTGACGATAGATATAGACAACTCTTTCCTGCGGGTCTATGAGCCAGCCGAGTTGAGCGCCGTTGTCAAGATACTCCTCCATCTTGTTTTGAACGTCGGAGATGGAATCGGTTAGCGAGCGCAACTCAATGACGAAATCAGGGCAGAGCGGAAGGAACTTCTCTTTCTCTTCATCCGTGAGCTTCTGCCATGCTGCGAGCCTGACCCATGAAGCGTCAGGCGCGCGTATCGCGCCGTTGGGAAGTTTAAAGCCGCCGTTGGAATCGAAGACAACACCTGTGCGGTCTTTATCCGCCCATACTAAAAGCTGTGAAGTAATACGTGCATTGCGCCTGCTGCTCTGTCCTCCGGTTGGTGGCACGACGACCAACTCTCCTGCCGCCGTCCGCTCCAGGCGCAAGTCGCGGTTGGCCGCACAAAGCTGAGAAAATCTCTCGTCAGTCAATTCGACGATGGGGCTTAAATCCACCGCCATCGTCGAACTGCTTCGTTGATTCAATGTCTTGCTCACGGTTTGCTCCGCTATGCGTGTTGCAACAGAAGCGTAACTATTCTTCCTCTTCGGCTCTGATTCTGCCTTCGGCGCGTGCCTGCTCTATGACCTTTTGCGCTATCTGGCCGGGCACCTGGTCGTAGTGGGAGAACTGCATGTGATAGGAGCCGCGCGCCGCCGTGATGGAGTTGAGCTTCGATTGATAATCCAGCATCTCTGCCATAGGCACCTGCGCTTTAATCACCTGCTGGTTGCCGCGCATGTCCATGCCCTGCACGCGGCCACGGCGAGAGTTGAGGTCGCCCATGATGTCGCCGCTATACTCCTGCGGCGCGACCACCTCTACGTCCATGATAGGCTCAAGCAGGGTGGGCTTGACCTTCTCCATAGCGGCGCGGAAGGCTTTGCGCCCCGCCGCGCGGAATGAGTGCTCGTCAGAGTCCACTGTGTGATAAGAGCCGTCTACGAGCACTGCCTTGAAGTCCACCAACGGGTAGCCCGCGACCGCGCCACCTGCTGCGGCATCCACGATTCCCTTCTCGATTGCGGGGCGGAAGTTCTGCGGCACAGCGCCGCCGAAAATCTTGTCCTCGAAGATAAAGCCAGCGCCGCGCTCCAGAGGCTCGAAGACGACCTTGCAGTCTCCGAACTGCCCGCGCCCGCCCGTCTGCTTCTTGTGTCGTCCCTGCACCTCTGCGCGTGCCGTGATGGTCTCCTTATAAGGAACCTTCGGAGGATGAAGCGCGACCTCTACATGATAGCGGTTCTTCAATTTCTCAACGACCGTCTCGACGTGAAGCTGGCCCGAGCCTGAGAGCAGAAACTCTTTGGTCTGCGGGTCTCGGTCGAAGTGAAGCGAGGGGTCTTCCTCCAGAATCTTGTGCAGCGCGACGGAGATTTTCTCTTCGTCCTGACGCGACTTCGGCTCTATGGCAAAGGCTATAGCCGCCTCCGGGTATTCGACCGGGTCATAAACAATCGGCGCGCTCTTATCGCAGAGAGTGTCGCCCGTCTGCGTCTCTTTGAGCTTGACGCAGGCGATGATGTCGCCCGTGTGAGCCTCGTTGACTTTATCGAGTTGCTTGCCCTGCATGACGTTCAAAGCGCCAAGGCGCTCCTGCACGCCGCGCGTGGAGTTGTAGACGGTCGCGTCCGTTGAGATGTGTCCGCTAATTATCTTCATCACGTTGATGCGTCCGGCGAAAGGGTCTGCGATGGTGCGGAAGACGTAAGCGGAGAAAGGCGCGTTGTCGTCATACTTGCGCGTGATTGTGTCGCCGCCGCCGTCCGCTTCTGTTCGCCCGTGCTCTTCTACGTGGTGCGCCGGGTCGGGCACGAACTCTATGATGTGGTCAAGTAAAGTGGAGAGTCCAACGAGCGTCGTGGCCGAGACGGAGAAGACAGGGCAGAGCTTCGAGTTGGCTATGGCGTTTGTGATGTTCGGCAGAATGTCCGCATCTTCGAGCGTTCCCTGCTCGAAATACTTCTCCATCAAGGCGTCGTCGGATTCCGCCACGAGTTCAATCAGTCTCTCTCTTGTTCTTTCAACAACATCGCGCCCGTCTTCGGGAATGGGAATCTCTTTGGCCTTGCCTTGCTCGTCGAACTCGTAAGCCTTCATGTGCACGACATCGACCACGCCGCGAAAGTCCTTCTCTTTTCCGATTGGCAGCGTAAAGGGAATGATGGCGCGGCTGAAGGTGTTGGTGGCGGAGTTGAGCGCAGTGCCAAGCTCCGCGCGCTCCTTGTCCAGCTTCGTGACGACCATCAAGCGCGGCAGGATAAATTCGTTGGCGTAGGCCCAGGCTTTTTCCGTCTGCACCTCAACGCCGTTGACGGCGTCCACTACGACGAGCGCGCAGTCCGCTATGCGAAGCGCGGGGCGCGCGTGCGAGATAAAGGCAGCGTAGCCGGGCGTGTCTATGAAGTTAATCTTATGGTCGCGGTGCTCCAGGTGCGCCAGCGCGGTGTTGAGCGTAATCTTGCGCGCGATTGAGTCCTCTTCGTAATCGGTCGTCGAGGTGCCTTCGTCCACATGGCCCCATCGCGGAGTCGCCCCAGCGATGTATAGAAGAGAACTGACGAGTTGTGTTTTGCCTGCGTCACCGTGTCCGATGACGGCCAGATTGCGTATGTTATCGGTAGGGAAAGCTTTCATGACTCTTTTGTAAAGGGGTTCCTTTCAGACATATGAATTTTGATGAGAAGAATAGCCATCCGCGCTGATTTCCACGCTTCTACAAGGGACGAGGGCGAGATGCGCTCCGGTGAGACGGTAATTTATCCGAGCCAAGTGCAGAAAAGCAAGCGGAGGGATTGATTCATTTATTCATTTACTCATTGAATCAATGAACCGATGTATCAATGAATCAATCCCTTTCACTTCTCTATCTTCTTCAAAATTCGTCCGGCGTGGTTGCGCGCGATGAGCGGGACGCGCTCGTCCGTGCTGAGTTCGCGCAGGAGCGGGATTAGTTGTTTGGGGTCTGAGAGACCGCCGCGCGAGAGCAGTTGGTCTAGTTTGTCCATCAACTTGGGCGCTTCGAGCGGAAGGTTCTCGCGCGAGACAGAGATGTCGAAGACCAGTATGGCCTGGTCTGCCGCGCGCCAGTACTCGTTGGCTAAGGCTTTGGCGTTGGCGTCCGTAGTCCAGTTGAACTCCGCAGAGCGGTCGCGTCCCGCCTGCTTCATCTCAAGTCGAACCGTGCCGAGGTGCGGGAACTGCTTCTCCGCCTGATAGTCGTCGTTCGAGTCCAGAAACCTGAGCGCGTCCCACAGAGCCTTGATGCGCGCGTAGGCCGCTTCGGACAACTCCAACTCCTCTTCAAAAGGATTATCAAATCCCTTTCGCTGAAAGCTTATGCGCCCGCGCCCTTCGGCGTTGTGCTCTATGCGTATGCGGCTGACCAGAAAATCCGGTTGCTTGAATTCGTAGACGTAGAGCGTGTCAACGGGCTTCTGTTCACCCGTCGAAGAGGATTGCGCCGGAGCAGGCGCATCCGTTTTTTCGCGCGTGTTCTGCTTAGTAGCTCTGGTTTGAGCTACGGCGCAAATAGCCGCGCTCAAAATTACGAGCGCGGCTATCAGGAGGCGCAAGTGTTGACAGCTTTTTCTCTTCATTCAAACTTGACGGAGACGAGCTTGGAGACTCCTACTTCTTCCATCGTCACGCCGTAGAGAGCGCGTGCCATTTCCATGGTGCGCTTGTTATGCGTGATGACTATGAACTGCGTCTCGGCTGCCATCTGTCCTATCTTCGCTGTGAATCGCCCGACGTTGGCTTCGTCCAAAGGCGCGTCCACTTCGTCCAGCAGGCAGAAGGGCGAAGGGCGATAACGAAAGATTGCCAGCACCAGCGAGAGCGCCGCCATTGCCTTCTCGCCGCCCGAAAGCAAGAGCACGTTCTGAAGACGCTTGCCCGGCGGCTGCGCGATAATATCAATGCCGGACTCTAGCACATCGTCTGCGTCAATCAAACTCATCTCGCCGCGCCCGCCGCCGAAGAGTTCCTGGAACAACTCTCCGAAGTTGCGATTAATCTCCTCAAAGGCGTGACGGAAGCGCTCGCGCGAGCGACGCTTAATCTCACGGAGCGCCTCTTCCGTGGAAGCTATGCCTTCTATGATGTCCTGTCGCTGGCCGGTCAAAAACAGCAGGCGCTCTTCGGATTCCGACAATTCTTCGAGCGCCATCATGTTGACCGCGCCGAAGCCTTCCACGCGAGCGCGCAACTCTTCAACACGAGCGCGTCCCGCGTCCAGGTCAAACTCCTCTTCGACGGGCATCTCTCTGGCAAGCTCTTCAAGCGACTGATTCAACTCCGAATGGCAGGCTTCGCGCACGTAGCCAAGACGAGCCGTAGCTTCCGCGCGCTGGACTTCCAGTTGAGCGCGGGCCTCGCGCGACTGCGCGGCCCTTTGATTAAGCTCAGACAGTTCGAGCGCCAGAGCATCCGCACGCGCACGCGCTTCTTCAAGTCGCGCGGCGGCCTGCGCTATCTCTCTTTCCTCTCGCTCGCACTCTTCGGAGATGGTGCTCTCGCTCGCTTCTATCTCTTCGATTGAGCGGTGCAACTCTTCAAGACGCGCGCCCGTCTCCATAGTCTCGCGCCCGTGCCGCTCAAGACGCGTACCCAAATCCGCACGCTCGGCTTCCATGCGTCTAAGCTCGGAAGCCGTTGCGCGACGACGCTCGGCGGCGGCGGCTGCGCCCGCGCGCTCTGCTCCAAGCATTTCGCTCTCGGCTTCGGCTTCGCGCCGCGCTGCGGCCAATCGTGTTGCGGCCTCCGTCACCATCACGGACGCGGCGGCGCGAAGGCCCTCTGCCGTTTCTGCTTCAGAAAGCGCAGCCGCACGCCGCGCCTCCAACTCAAGACGCTCTTCCGCAAGACGGGCCGCGTCGTCCGCCACCACGCGCATGTGGCGCTCGGCTCGCTCTATCTCCTGCGCGAGGCTCGCGGCATTCAACTCGCGCGCCATAGCGTCGCGCTCTTCACGGCCAATGGCCTCGTTCAGAATAACCACTGCGTCTTCAAGCTCGACAAGGCGTGCGCGCGTTTCACTCGCAAGCTCTTCGGCCCGCGCCATCTCAAGGCTAAGTTCCGCGCCGCGACCTTCCAATTCACGCAACTCTCGTTTGAAGCCGAGCAGGCCAGCGCCTTCTTCCAGTGCGCGCTCGTCTCCGGCTGTGACAAGCTGGCCGCCAGCCACCCAGTCGCCTTCGCGCGTGACATACATCTCGTTCGTCACGAGCGATTTCGCCATGGCATCTTCAAGACTGCTGGCAAGGCGCGCGTTCATTCTCTGCGGTAGGGTGCGCTCAAGCACGCGCAACAATTCGGGCGGCGCGCCCAGTATGTCGCCTATACGCACGTCCTCAAGCGGCGCATTTTCAAACTCGTCGCGGCCACCACCAGCAGGCTCTTGATTGCTGTTCTCGACAAAGCTTTTCCTGAGAACGTCCGTCTCGGCTTCGTCGCTTGCGCCGTGAAGGCCCGCGACAAGGAAGCTGGCGCGGCCCGCGTCGTTCTCTCTGAGCCAGAGCGCGGCACGCGCAGCATCATCCGGCGTGGGCACTATGATTGACTGCAAGGAGGAGCCGAACGCGCCCTCGACCGCACGCTCCCAGCGCGGCTCCACCTGAAGCATGTCGGCCAGCGTGCCCATGAAATGAAAATCTTCCACGGCCTCGCCCGCGCTAAATAGTCGCTGCACGGCCAGGGAGTAGTGCGCGCGGCGCTGGTCAAGCTCAAGCAGGCTGTCCAGGCGATGACGCGTGCGCGAATGCTCGTCGCGTATGCCGGAAAGCACCGCGTCGGTCTCCGAAACCGCTTCGTGCCCTAGCACGACCGCATGCACAGCCTCTTCACGCTCGGCCACAAGCTTCTGAAGGCGCTCGCGCGAGCGAGAGATTTCTTCGTTCAAACTTTCGGCTTCGACTATGCGCTCCGCGTGAATGGCTGCGGCGCGCTCGCCTTCGCGCGCCAGGCCCTCGGCCTGTGAGGTGAGACGTTCGAGCGCGGATTCAAGCTGCCGGCCAATCTCCATCAAACGCTCTGCGACAGCCGTGTGCGTCAGAAGCTCTGCGCGGCCACGCTCGATTTCCGCTTCGGCCTCTGCGACTTCCAAGAGCTTCCGGCTGTAAGAGGCTTCGGCAGACTGAAGCATGGCGGCGCTCTCTTCGGCTGCGGTGCGAAGGCGCGCGTCCTCTTCGCTCAGGTGCTCAACCTCGGCCTCTACGGCAAGGATGCGAGCGCGCACAGCTTCTATCTCATTCTCAATCTCTTCGCGGCGGCGCGTGAGCGAGGCGACCTGTTCTTCCTGGTAGATGCGCTCGCGCTGGCGACGGTCTCGCTGAAGGGCAGCGTCGGCGGCAGCCGCACGCTTCTCCGCAAGCTCTTCTTCTACGGCGCGTGCGCTTTGCGTGGCGCTGCGAGCCTGCTCTTCACGCGCGGCCAGCTCGCTCAAGAGCGACTGCTCTTCGCGCGTGGCCTCTTCAACGCGGGCGCGGGTTTCATCAAGGAGCGCTGTCAAGGCTCTCTCTTCCGCCACGTAGACGCGGCGCAGCAACTCGCGCAACTCTTCGCGCAGGATGCGATAGCGGCGAGCCTTCGCGGCCTGTCGGCGCAGGCTGTTCACCTGCCGGTCAATCTCGCTGATGATGTCGGAGACGCGGTTGAGATTCGAGCGCGCGGACTCAAGGCGGGCTTCGGCTGCGCGCTGGCGCACGCGGAACTTTGTGATGCCTGCCGCCTCTTCAATCAGCGTGCGCCTGTCCATAGGCTTGGCCGAAAGAATCTGTCCGATTCTTCCCTGCTCTATGATGGCGTAGTGCGCGCCCGACAGCCCCGTGCCGGAGAAGAGGTCTTGAATATCCCGCAGGCGACAGGTGCGGCCCTGCAAAAGATACTCGCTCTCGCCGGAGCGATAGAGACGGCGCGTGACCGTCACGGTCTCGCCCGGCGCAAACTCCAGCGCCATGCGCGTAGGCCGCCAGTGCCTTCGCCCGTGCGGCTTTGTGATTTTGAGTTCGGTGGAGGGTTGAGCGTCCGCAGCAGAAGCTTCCGTAGCAGCCGCTTCCTGTGGTGCTTCAGTCGAGGCATCAGGCCCCGAAGCCTCAGGGCTTTCGGCAGTCGCGGCCAGGCTTTCCGCTTCAGGTGCGCCTGCTTCGGCAGCTTCCACCAGCAGTGGGTCTTCGAACGTGACCGAGTGGTCGTCTATCTCTTCCAGAGTGGCATCAATGTCTTCTATGTCAGGCTCTTCTTCGACCGTTTCATCGCGCACCATATGCAGGACGACTTCGGCCATGCCTGAAGGCGGGCGGTTGCGCGAGCCTGTGAAGATGACATCCTTCATCTCGCCGCCGCGCAGGTTCTTGACGCGCTGCTCGCCCAAGACCCAGGCTATGGCGTCCGAGACGTTCGACTTGCCACAGCCGTTCGGGCCGACGATGGCCGTAATGCCTTCGCCCGTGAAGATGAGGTCAGTATGATCCGCAAAGGATTTAAATCCGGTTATCTCTAATCGTTGTAGTCTAAACATTCAGTTTGCCAGCAGTTAATAGAGGCGGCTCCCAGGTTGACTTCAGCCCGAGGCAAAAAGCGCAGCCCCTAGAGCCTCATAAAGGAGAGGAACACTATATGTTGGTCTTTACGGGGATGTCAACTAAAACATGAGGCG
>JACVRN010000043.1 GCA_014534425.1 Pyrinomonadaceae bacterium | reverse complement strand
GACTTTCTGGGTAGCTGGTCTTCTTGGCTACTCATGGGGCGAGGGCCTAAAGTATTCTTAGCTAGTAACCAAATATTTATTCGGAGAAGTAAGAGGATAAATGGCTGAAGTTAATAGTCTTTATACGAGTAGGATTATTAAAGCCAGTGCGTTGTTGGCAGATACCAAGACTTTGTTGGCAAACTGGAATGATGATCTTTCCATCCCTGAAAATTTGAGTTTATTTCGGCAGGAAAACATCTTCGGTAAGGCCTCACGATCTAGAGTTGAAGACATCTTGACTATATTCCGTCAGCGCTACTTAGTCATACCTTCTGTGATACGGGCGCTCGTCATATTGGTCAAGAGCCGATTTTCGTCGGAAAGCTTAGATCGTCTTCTTTATTTCCACGCAGCTCAATCGGATCGGTTGCTTCATGATACGGTCACGGAAGTTCTCTCCAGTTTTCAGATACAGGGGCGTTCTGAGATAAGAGTCGAAGATCTTCAATCTGCCCTTAGTCTCTGGGTTAGGGAGGGAAAAACGGCTGGAAGGTGGTCCGAACCCACAATCTTGCGTATAGCACAAGGTCTCCTCTCAACACTGAGAGATTTCAGAGTACTACAAGGTGCTGTGAATAAACGCTTGGCTCCAATATATCTACCTATAGAGGCGTTTGCCTATATTGCGTTTTATTTGAGGCAGTCCCAACCATCAGGGGAGCGCTTAATACAAGACCCAGAGTGGCGGCTCTTCTTTCTTTTCCCTCAGACGGTTGAAAAATTGTTTATGGAAGCTCATCAGCGTAGGTTGCTCGAATATCATGCGGCAGGTTCAATCATAAGAATAGCCTTTCCGGCGAAATCATTAGAGGAGTATGCAAGTGTTATCTCCGAAAGATCGCATTGACCTTCTCGAAAAAGACCTCAATGCTGTTCCGCAGCGGATCAGCGTCTACAACGATCTGCCATTCGCGATTCTAAGATACGATCCGGATGAAGAGTGGGAAACCCGTCGCCAAGCTCGGTTACTTGTTACTAGGCTAGGGGATAGCGGAAAAGAAGTAGTGATGATTTCCTTGGCCGACTTGTTGTGGGAGGCCATCAACACTACTGAAGGTTTGGATGCTATCGTAGAATTGGAGCGGCAAAGAGGGTTTGAGTCTGCACAGGAACAGGTGACCACTTATCTTTCAGATGTCGATTGGCGTCCATTGCCAGATATTTTATTAGACCGATTGGCTGGCCTTAGCCCCGAGAAAAATATAGTCTTTCTTCTGCGGGCAGGTGCGATGGCACCGGCCATTTATCACATGTCAAAACTGCTTGATGAAATGCAAGGACGTACCCAGGTTCCTATTATATTGTTCTATCCTGGCACTCTTGATCCCGGTGGCACAACCGGACTTCGCTTTATGGCATTGAAAGAACGAGAGGCTCTAGGCAATTATAGGGTCAAAATTTACGGTTAATTTTGGAGAGATAATGAAGACCATCCGCGATCTCCTCGCCCGTGATCTCACGCAAAAGATTGAAGAAGTAATCCAAGTTAGTCAAACAGACGAGCAGTCTGTTTATTCTGAAATCACGGAGTACGTAGCTACAGATAGAATTAAGGATCAATATCATGAAATCCTTAAAGCTATGGCCGAAGCGCCTGCGGTGCCACACGGAGATGTAGGCGTTTGGATTTCGGGCTTTTTCGGTTCTGGCAAATCTTCTTTTGCCAAAAATCTAGGTTACGTTCTGACCAATCCTGAAATCTTAGGACACCCCGCAAGCGAGCTATTCAAGCGCCAAATCAAAGATCACCGAATCGGTGAACTGCTTGATTTTATCAACGTCAAAATACCGACCGAAGTTATCATGTTTGACGTATCAAAAGGGGCAGAGATCCGGCGCGCTGAAGAGAAGATTGCTGAGATTGTGTACCGTGCGCTTTTGATGAAGCTTGACTACTCCACTGACTATGACATAGCCGAGTTAGAAATTGAGTTGGAGGGTCAGGGTAAGTTAGAGGAATTCATTGCGCTCTGCCCACAGGTGAACAAGGGACTTGATTGGAAGAAGGCGCGCAAAGGGGCAATGAAAATTAACTACGCCTCAGCGATCCTTAACCGGATGGACCCTGGAATTTTTCCTCAAGCCGACTCTTGGGCTAAATCTCTACGCGAGCGTCACAATACAATTACAGTCGAAACAGTTGTAGATCGGGTCTTCCAACTCGCAGCGAGGAGAAGCCCAAATAAAGGCATGGTCTTCATCATTGACGAAGTTGGGCAATACGTCGCACGCAGCGCGGAAAAGATAGAAGATCTGCGAGCGCTAGTCGAGCAGTTTGGTAAGATCAGCAAAAACTATGTGAAGGCTAAGAAGGCGGTTGCTCCAGTGTGGGTAGTTGTTACCTCACAGGAAAAGCTAGATGAAGTGGTTGCCGCAATAGACTCGAAGCGGGTTGATCTTGCCAAATTGCAAGATAGATTTAAGTTCAGAGTTGATCTCGCACCCGCAGATATACGCGAGGTCGCTACTAAGCGTGTATTAGCTAAAACAGATGAGGCCGAGCCCTTACTACGTAAGCTTTTCAAGGAATCGCAGGGGCAACTTAATGTTGCCTGCCGTCTTGAGAAAACGCCGCGTAAAAGTGAGATAACGGAAGAAGATTTTGTACAGTTCTACCCTTATCTGCCCCACTACATTGAGATGTCAATTCTCATCATGTCAGGCATCCGCCTGCAACCAGGGGCGCCAAGACATTACGGCGGTAGCAATCGCACGATCATTAAACAAGCCTACGAGATGCTAGTGTCCGACCGTACCGCTCTAGCGTCGAAGGAGATAGGCACACTCGTCACCTTGGATAAAATATTCGAGCTGGTCGAAGGAAACCTCTCAAGCGAGAAGCAAAAAGATATTAGCGACATCGCCCACATTTTTCAGAATGAACCAGAAGATCGGGGCATGACCGTGAGGGCGGCGAAAGTAATCAGCCTTTTAGAATTTGTGCAGGATATACCTCGCACCGAACAGAACATTGCAGCCTGCTTAGTTGACGAGGTGGGGAGACCTGCACCTTTGGCGGAAGTGCAGGGCGCTGTTAAAAGACTAGAGAAAGCTCAGTTTATACGCAACACAGAGGATGGGTGGAAGCTTCAAACCGCTCAGGAGAAAAACTGGGACACCGAGCGTCGGGCGATAGAGCCGCGTCCCAAAGACCGTCACGAGATAACCCGCTCAACTCTGCAAGATATTTTCAACGAACCTCAACTTAAAAATTACCGCTTCCGAAACCTAAGGACATTCCAGGTGGGAATCAGCGTTGACGGAGTGCGTGTTGGAGCGGAAGGCGACGTAAATCTCTCGATTTTCACCGCAGAGGATGCTGATAGTCTTGGGCAAAGAACTGAGGACGCCCGCAGCGAAAGCCGTGAGGCTTCGCATAAGTATGACATCTACTGGGTGTTTGCCTTAAATCCTGACATAGATGATCTACAAGCGAGCTTATTCGCATCACGGCAGATGATTGCCAAATACGATCAACTCAGGGCGCAGAATCGAATTAATAAGGAGTACGCGAACTCTCTTGAGAACGAGCGCCACGAAGCTAACCGTATTCAGAATCGCTTACGTGAGAAGATGGTCGAGAGTTTAGAGACGGGGCAGGGACTGTTTCATGGCATCTCATATGACGCCTCAGATTTAGGCAAGACCGCAGGCGAGATATTCAAGAAGCTTTTTGACCGTATATTTCCCGACCTCTATCCCAAGTTGGAGATGGGCTTCCGTCCGCTTAAGAGGACCGAAGTGGAGGAGGTACTAAAAGCTGCTAACCTCAATGCTCTCTCTCAGGTTTTCTATGATGGTGATCAAGGCCTAAATCTAGTTACAAAGGAAGGAGCGAGGTACGTTCCTAATCCTACTGCTGAGGTTGCCAGAGAGGTGCTCGACTATATCAGGCGAGAACACTCTTACGGCAACAAGGTCACCGGAAGGACTATCGAAGAGCACTTCCGAGGTCTCATC
This sequence comes from Pyrinomonadaceae bacterium, assembly GCA_014534425.1. Lineage (GTDB taxonomy): Bacteria > Acidobacteriota > Blastocatellia > Pyrinomonadales > Pyrinomonadaceae > JACVRN01. The sequence goes on along the minus strand of JACVRN010000043.1, from coordinate 30,613 downwards.
TATGGCTGGGAGAGCGACATGGTGCGCCTCGTGTTAGCTGTGCTTCTGCGCGCAGGTTCTATTGAGGTAACACATCAGGGGCGACGCTTCCGTAACTATCAAGAGCCACAAAGCCACGTGCCACTGGTTAATATCCCGGCCTTCCGTGCGGCTTCATTTGCTCCGCGGGAGTCTATCGGCCTGAAGACGCTAGCAACAGCGGTACAGAATCTAGAAGAGTTAACTGGCGAAGAGGTGGATATTGAAGAAGGCGCAATCGCTACGGCTTTCAAGAAGCTTGCTGACGAAGAGCTGAAGTTACTATTGCCGGTTGTGGCAACAGCACAAGCTAATGATTTACCTCTAAGCTCTCTCCTCGATGAATACAGGCAGACTCTTAATGATATTCAGTCTGCAGCCTCAGATGACTGTGTGCGGATTCTTGCTGGCGAAGGTAAATCTTTCAAAGACAGCCGGGACCGTGTGCGTCACATACGTGAAGCAATAAGCGGCAATGGGCTACTCGTAGTTCGTCAGGCCAGAAATGCCGTAAGCACTATGTGGCCGGTGCTTTCATTGCGAGGCCGTGATGGTGAACTTCAAGAGAAGGCGGAAGAATTGCAGACCCTCGTTGCTTCGGAAGCATTCTTTGAGCGCCTGAATGAGATTGATGACCTGAGCCGCGCAATCTCAGAAACCTATGCTTCACTTTATACAGAATTACACCAACAGCGCGCGAGCGACTTCATCAAGACAATAGATGAGGTTAAAGGGCGCGCTGAATGGGCACTGCTTGCGGAGAACATGCAAGAATCCGTGTTCTTTCCGCTATCTTCACGCGCTTGCGAGACATTAGAACTGCCAAAAGGTTCTGTCGAGTGCGGACGTTGCAGGGCGAGCATCAGTGAAATGGAATCTGATATTGCGGCGCTCGGCGGATTGAAAAAACAGGTGCTCGTCCGCCTTCAGGAACTCACCGCGCCAGTTGAGCCGGACGGCGCGCATATTGAGCGAATAAGAATATCAGAGTTTTTCACTGATGTTATTGATTCGGAGGCGGCATTCAACGCAGCCGTCGAGAGATTACGTGAACACCTTCTGAAGCTAATCGCAGAGGGCGCGAAAGTTATTATCGAATAACAGAAATCGCGGGTTGGTGGTTTATTGTTTCACCTCAATTTACTACCACTCTAATTACTGACCATTATGCTAAGTCCTCGCCAAACATTTGAAGACAATATCAGGCCGGCTGTATTGCTGTTGCGTGTTTACCGCCTGCTGGAGACAGACACAGTCTATACTGAGCATGAGCTTGTCACCGCGATGCGGCAGCTACTCAGCGCCAGCGCGGATGAGTTGATGCTGATTCACAACAGCATCTTCGTTGGCCTGATTCGAGAGAGTGCGCACATGCCTCGCGCCTCTCTCAAGAAAGCCTCGCTGTGCAATCTGCTCCGTCAGTCGGTTGTCACGGCTTGCACCGCTCTGGAAACCTACCTGCCTTCTTTATTGCGCGAAAACCTGCCGACCGTCATCGCCGTCAAAGGGCGCAGCTTTTTCCCCGCCGATAAAGATGTGCAGAAGTCCTTCGAGGGGATGACCTTCAGCCTGTCCGAAACCTTACGCCTCTTAAATGAGCCGGACGCGCCGCAGTTCATCGCCAACAAACTTCTCAGCTTCATAAATTTCAAGTATCTGAGCGGCAGCAAGGGCATTTATTCGGTCGCAACTCTACTCTCGATTAATGATGCATGGACTCGCATCTCGGAACGTCTGGGGCAGGACATTGATAGCATCAAGAAGCAGATTGACGACAGCGTTGGCCGCCGTAATGACATAGTGCATCGTGCCGATAGGTCACAGAAGGATCCTGGCGGCGAGATGAAAGAGATAGGTTACGCATGGTCGAAGCAGTCCGTTGATACGATTGCAAACGTGTGTTATGCGCTCGATGAATTGGTTGAAGTGCGCATTAAAGAGTTGAAGGCAGAGATGTCAGCGGTTAGGAAGGATTTGGTGACCGAAGAGGCGTTGCCTCTCGAGACAAGTTAAGCCTCTGAAATGGACAAGGCTACTAGAAACACATTACGGAACGTAGTCACACAGTGCCGCCGCTTGTTAGAGCAGGCTATCGGCGAGATGCTGCAAGGCCAGTTCGGCATTCATGCTTCCGGCGAGATGGAAGACGTCTCGCGCATGACGCACCTCTCGTCAGAAGATCAACAGTATCGAGAGCAGGTATTAGTTCATTTGGAGCATATACGCTCTTCCGGGCTAAAACCTAAAGACGCCGTTGCGCAGTTGGTGCGGGAGGTAGCTTTCACACATCTGAATCGTCTCTGCGCGTATAAGATGATGGAGGCGCGCGGAATCATCCAGAAGAGCGTCAGTGATGGGATTAACTCACGCGGATTCATTTTTTACCTTAGCGACAACCCAGAAGAAGAGAAACTGTGGTCGGGCGGTCAGCAGGACGTAGCTTATAGGCATTACTTGGAGTGGTTAGGGGGCACGCTTTCAGAGGAGATTGGCGTTCTCTTTTCTCCTCAAGACTTGGCTAATCGGCTGTTTCCACCTCACAGAGTGTTGGAGAAAGTCCTCGAATTGGTAAATAGCGAGGAACTTCAAGCAATTTGGACTGAAGACGAAGCTATCGGATGGGTTTATCAATACTTCACACCTAAGGAACTACGTGATGCTGCGCGCGATATTAAGCGCGGCGGTAGTGCAGCGCCGCGTAACTCTTACGAGATGGCATTTCGTAACCAGTTCTTCACGCCTCGGTATGTAGTTGAGTTTTTGACGGACAACACGCTGGGACGCACTTGGTATGAAATGCGCGAAGGTGATACCGCGCTGAAGGAAAAGTGCCGCTACCTTGCTGTAGAAGCGGACGGCAAAAACCAATCTTCTACTTCTAAGGTCACGCGCCAGAAGAAAGACCCGCGCGAAATCAAGGTGCTAGACCCGGCCTGTGGTAGCGGCCATTTTCTACTTTATTGTTTTGACCTGTTTCAAACGATTTACGAAGAAGCTTACGCGGACGCAGAGCTTGGGCCAAAGTTGCAGCAGGATTTTCCTGATGAGGAAGAATTCAAGCGTCAGATTCCCGGCTTGATTTTGGCTCACAACCTACACGGGATTGACATAGACCTGCGTGTGACCCAGTTGGCGGCCCTGGCTCTCTGGCTGCGTGCGCAAAGAGCCTTTCAGGAGATGGGGTTGAAGAGCAACCGTCCGCAGATTAAGCGTATGAACTTGGTCTGTGCGGAGCCGATGCCGGGCGAAGAGGATTTATTGGAGGAATTTGTCTCTGAGCTTGGCAATAATCCTCTTGGAGGATTGATAGGAGATCTTGTTCGCAATGTCTTCAAGCGCATGAAGCTGGCGGGCGAAGCAGGTGCGCTCATTCGCATAGAAGATGACATTAGCGGGCCGATTGAAGAAGCCCGCAGAGCATGGCAGGAGATGTTGCAACGGCAGGCCCAGCGTGAGCATGAGCTTGCCGAAAAGGGCGCGCTGTTTGATTACAAGAAAGAGGAGGCCCAGCAAAGGCTCGTCTTTAGCATCGCAGACATCACGAGCGAAAAAGTCTGGGACGACGCTGAGGAGGAAGCCCTCCAGGCTTTGCGCGCTTACGCTCGGCGTGCGAGCAACGGTAAGGGATTGTTGTGGCGGCTGTTCGCGGAGGATACCGAGCAAGGATTCGCGTTCATTGATCTGTGCAGACAGAAGTTTGACGTAGTGCTGATGAATCCGCCATTCGGGGATGCCAGCAACCCGTCGAAGCCGTACATTGATGAGACATACGGCGACACGAAGGGCGACGTTTACAAGGCTTTCGTCGAGTGCTTTCAAGACCGCCTCGTGCCGGGCGGGTTGTTGGGCATCATTTCGAGCCGCACGGGATTTTTCCTTAGTGGGTCGAGCGATTGGCGCGAGCGCATCGTGCTGCGCCTGTATCGTCCGCTGGTGCTGGCAGACTTCGGCATGGGCGTGCTGGACGCGATGGTCGAAACGGCGGCTTACGTGCTACGAAGTCTAACGCCGGAAGAAGACCGCCAGTTGACTCTGCAACTCGCTAAGAATCTGTCGCAAGCCCCGACGGACAAGAATGATCTCTTCAGCACAAAGAAGTACGAAGAGACGTTCGGCCTGAAACGCCATCAAGCCAACGGCGAACTGCGACGGCTCTACGATGCGGGTTTCATCAAGCCGATTGAAGGACGCTTCCCGCGCTGGTCGCCATTGCATGGCGAGATTGCCAAAGCTCCTGCACCTTCAACTGAACCTTACCCGCTGCTCATTTGTCTGCGCTTACTCAGTGAAGAGTACAAAGGTCGCGCTCTGTACGAAGCTTTGTACAATGAGAACGATCCTCGCCGCTTTGTTGTCTCGCCGGAAGATTTCCGCCAAGTACCGAACATACCTTTTTGCTATTGGGTTAGTAACCGTATCCGCAAATTATTCACTGAATTATCGCCCTTTGAAAGTAATGGGCGGGCTGTTCGTGTTGGAGTACAGACAAGCGATGACTTTCGCTTTGTGCGAACGTGGTGGGAAGTCCCGACAAATAAATTATGTCCTCCCCTAGCACATCCAGACAAACGTAGCGGAGCTTATTGTGTAAGAGGAGATTACCGCTGGTTTCCATTTGCCAAGGGTGGCTCTTACTCACCTTACTACTCTGATATTCATTTAGTTGTTAATTGGGAACTAGATGGTGAAGACATTCGAAACTTTGTAGACCCGAAAACGGGACGCCATTCCAGACCACAGAATACAGAGTTTTTCTTTCGCCCAGGCTTAACTTGGACATTAAGGACGCAGATTGGGTTTAATATGAGGCGCTTTCCAAGAGGCGCGGGATTTAGCAACAAAGGTTCGGTTGCTTTTGTAGAAGAATCGCAACTGACCGAAATTTTTGGTATTACTAATAGTAAAGTTTTCGAGACACTATTATCTTTGCAAATAAGTTTCGGTTCTTATGAAGTTGGTGTTATTCAGCGAACGCCGCTTCCTGAAGTCTCAGGGTCTAAAGCAAAACAGCTATCTCAACTTAGCACTCGTATTATCGGTATTAAGCTGGAATTAGATGCTGCTAATGAAACCAGTCATGTCTTTCATCTACCCGCGCTCCTACAAGTGAATGGTGACATCCTCACGAAACGCATTGCGGCTTGGCAAGCCCGCGTGAGTGAGGCCGAAAGGCAACTCGCCGCAAATCAACGCGAGATTGACGATATTGCTTTTCATCTCTACGGAATTAGCGACGAAGACCGCCGTTCAATCGAAGCCTCAGCCGCAGGCAGCGCATCATCCGTCACAGATGGCGAAGAGTCCGAGACGGACGACGAAGCGGAAGACGAGCAAACGCCCACAGGCGAGCGACAACTGATGGCGGACTTTATCTCCTACACCATCGGCTGCACCTTCGGACGTTGGGACATGCGCTTTGTCACAGGCGAGCGCCCCGCGCCGGAACTGCCCGACCCGTTCGCGCCGCTCCCCGTCTGTGCCCCAGGCGCTCTGACGGGTGAAGACGGCTTGCCCCTCAGCCAAACACCGGAAGGCTACCCTTTGCGCGTCGACCCGGACGGCCTACTCGTTGACGATGCCTCGCACACGGACGACATCATCGCCCGCGTGCGCGAAGTCTTTGAACTCCTCTGGCCGACGGCGGCGGAAGCGTGCGAGCGCGAAGCGTGCGAGCTTCTCGGCGTCAAAGAGTTGCGCGATTACTTCCGCAAACCCGGCGCGGGCGGCTTCTGGACGGATCACGTCAAGCGTTACAGCAAGAGCCGCCGCAAAGCTCCGATCTACTGGCTGCTCCGCTCCGCAAAAGGCAACTACGCCATCTGGCTCTACTATCACCGCCTAGACAAAGACTCTCTTTTCAAGGCGCTGCTCACCTACGTCGAGCCGAAGCTACGTTTCGAGGATAACGCCCTCACGCAGCTTCGCAGCCGACGCGACAGCGCCGGAACAGGAGGCCGCGAAGCGAAACAACTGGAAAGGCAACTCGAACGTCAAGAGGCTTTTCTCTCCGAACTGCGCGACTTCCGCGATAAGCTCCAACGCGCCGCCAACCTGTACCTTGAACCGGACCTAAACGACGGTGTCGTACTCAACATCGCTTCCCTCTGGGAATTAGTGCCCTGGCCGGAGGCTAAGAAATATTGGAATGATCTACTTGAGGGTAAGTATGAATGGTCGTCAATTAGTAAACAGTTGCGAGAACGAGGATTGTTAAAGTCCAAATAAAGGTTAATAGCGTAATACTCTCGCGTTGTATTTATTGTTACGTATAGCAAAGAGATGAATTTCGGCGAGGCACTCACTTATTGGTATTTGCGGCTTAATGGATTCTTTCCTTTGAGCAATTTTGTTCTGCACCGCGCCGGTATCAGCGATCGTCCCTCGGCTGACACTGACCTCTTAGCAATCAGGTTTCCGCATGTATATGAAGTGATTGGCGGTCAACCGGGTGATTGGGATACAGAAAGGTTTAATGGTTGGAATCTTTCCCTCAACGATAAACTAGCATTGATTGTGGAAGTCAAAACGGGAATGCCTGTTGGAGAACTTAGAGCTTGGAGATCGGGGCGCTTGAGAGCTGCTCTACAAAGATTAGGCATGTTTGAGCAAGCGCAGATCGAAGGCCTCACGAGGGATTTACAAGCGGCGAGTGCTGCTAGACTAGATTCATGGGTAGTCGCCAAACTTCTTGTTAGTAATGGACCTCGGCAAAATGAGCAATGGAATAACCTATTACTAGAAGAAGCAGAGACTTTTGTTCGACTTAGATTAGAAAAGTATAAACGCCAAAAATATGCCGATCGCATGTTCTTTCCCAATGAGCTAATACAATATCTTGCTTGGAAGGCTTAACTGCTAACTTCCGCAAGCACTGGAGATTCAAAACTTGAGTACAATCCAGTACAAAGCCGATCAAAAGACAGTTCAGGAAATCTTGAACTTCTATGAGAAAGACCAACTCAATCTTGAGCCCGGCTTCCAGCGCTCCTCCGTTTGGAACGAGAGGGACCGGGATAAGCTGATTGACTCCATCCTGCGGAACTACCCCCTGCCTTCTATCTTCCTCTACCGCCGCTATGAAGACGGCAACCTCGTTTACGACGTGATAGACGGAAAGCAAAGAATAGAATCCATTCTGATGTTCACGGGGGAAAAGCGCGGTGGTCGCTTCTGGACGAAATCACGTCTCCCTGACCTAGAGCACTTGGATTGGATTGACTGGAACACGATTAAGCGAAAGAAACTGCAATACCTAATCACCGGTTATCACCTGCAAGTAATCGAAGTCACCGGCGAACTCGCAGATATTATTGACCTCTTCGTTAGAATCAACTCCACGGGCAAAGCCCTTACTGGCGCGGAAAAAAGGCACGCTCGCTACTACCGCAGCGGATTTCTGAAAAAAGCTAGTCAGCTTGCTAATAGATACGAAAACTACTTTCGCTCAACTAAAATCCTCAGCTCCGGCCAAATCTCTCGCATGAAGCATGTTGAGTTGATGTGTGAATTAATGGTCGCAGCACATACACAGGACGTCACTAACAAAAAGGCTGCGCTCGATAGGGTTATGGATTCAGATTCAATACGCGGTCGAGATTTGGACAAAGCCTCACAAGCTACCGTTGCGAGCTTGAATCGAATAAAACAACTGTTCCCAAAGCTCAGACAGACGCGCTTTAGGCAACTATCGGATTTTTATACTCTCGCCGTCCTGATCCAGAAATTCGAGCGGGAGAGAATGATTCTCACTGACCGGAAACGTAATAAACTCGCCTGGGACATTCTCGCAGCATTCTCAGCTGGCGTTGATAGAGTGCGTATGCATCAGAAAAGAGCTGAAAACATAGAACCTAATCAGGCGCTTTATCGTGATTACTTGTTGACAGTTCTCGAAGCAACAGATGAAATCAATCAGCGTCGAAAACGCGAGCAACTGCTGAGAGGATTGCTTGAACCTTTATTTCATAAGAAAGATGCGGCACGTTTATTTAGCATCGAGCAAAGGCGTATTCTTTGGAACACAACGACCAATCCTAAATGCGTCGTATGCCGTAGAAACCTGACCTGGGATGATTTCACTATTGACCACATTGATCCATGGAGTAAAGGTGGCAGAACTGATCTGGATAATGCGGCTCTAATGTGTCACCAACACAATTCGGCTAAAGGGAATCGGAGAAATAAATGGGCAGCGTAACGGATTACCTGATTTCTCTCATCGAGAAGCAAGTTAATGATTATTGCTTGGTTGTCTGGTTCGACCCGGAGAAGCAATATAAAGATGTTGCTCAAGCCTTAAACATCCCTGAAACTAAAATCGCACATTACGATGGCAGCTTCTTCGCATTGCGTCACGAGATCGAGCCGTACATTAGTGGCTATGAGCCTAGGCGGCTGATTGTTTATGTGCCTTTAGATCACGCGGAAACGCGCAATGCCCTGGCCGAAGTTGAGGCTGCTGGTGTAATTATGAGGCCTGGACAGCAGCCGCCCGCCCGAAATACCCGGTTATCTGTTATAGCTCGTAATGCCTTAAAACCAATTGTCGGTGAGGACACTGCGGCTTCAATCGAAAAACAAGTCGAAGCCGGAAAGCTCACGCTTGCTGATCTGGATGCATTAGCAGAGAAAGGGGAGGGTATTACTAGGGGCGTTGTCTCAGTCATCTTCGGTGCTGGCAACCCGCAGGAGGTAGCTTTAAGCTTCTTATCGAGCGAACGTCATGATGCTGAGTTAGTAAGTAAGAATGCTGTGCCTGAGCTTGCAATGCTGCTTCAGAGCGCCTTCGGTGTTGAACTGCCTGGCGGTGAGTCTCCTAATAACCTGCGCACCCGCCTCTCACGTTTTGTTCTTCAGACTGACTTCCTGACACGCCTTCGAGGAGCCGTTCCTTCTGAATTACAAACTCTAAAAATTGCGGCGAAACCTGCGATGCGAGAAGCCTGTGCCACATTGGCAAACACGTGGCGGCTTCGACGTGATTTACGTGAAAGCTATGTCGCGTTCGTCGGACAGGTCGAGAAAGAGCTTGGCCTATCAAATTTCACATTTGAGCGGGAACAAATTGCCAACGTCGAGACATTCCTTGAAGTAGAAAGGGCACTGCAAAGAGAAATTGAATCTGCACTATTAATAAAGTCTACAGACGATCTCGTTCAGACCGCTAAAGACCGTCAGTCTAGTTTTTGGTCGGAACATATCCCGAACATGCAGGCCCATTGGGCCTTAGTAGCCGTCGCTGGCCAACTGCTTCTTGAAGCTGACCGCATTGAACAGCAAATTAAGTCTGGCCCGGATTCGTCCGCAAAAGCCATCTTCAATTCCTACATAGGCTCCGAGAATCCTTTGTGCCTGCTGGATACAAATCATCGGCACATGGAACGCCGGTATCATAACTTTGATTTCGAGGCCGGAACGCGCCATGACGGATTAAAGCAGCTTATTTCTAAGGCTAGGTACAGATATATGGAAGTCGGCGCGATTTTGTCTGAGAAGTTTCTCAGACGCTACCAGGAGAGTAAATATCGCCTGACGGGAGTCTTGCGTCAGACTGAAATATATAAGCAGAAGGTGAAACCCAAAATTGCGGAGGGAAAGACTGCTTACATATGGGTTGACGCCTTACGCTTTGAAATGGGGCGGGATATGGTTCAGTCCCTATCAGACGAATTTGACTTACAGCTTGAGTCGGCGGTCGGAACAGTACCGACAATAACTGAGATAGGCATGGCGGCGCTTCTACCAAGCGCGGAAGGGGCAGCTTCAGTAGTTGCAGTCGGTGACAGTAAGTTAGCGCTTAAAATTGATAACACCATAATTAAAGATCGGAAAGATCGGGTCAAGTTCCTCAAGTCAAAAGCTGGAGTAAATGTCTTTGATGTTAAATTAGAGGATTTGTTGCCAAGTCCTAAGAGGCGCATTGAGGAAGGAATACGAGAGGCCGATTTGATCCTCGTTACTTCACAAGAGATTGACGCACTATGCGAAGGTGACAACGTGCCGCTGGCGCGCAGAACAATGGATGACATCCTACACGAACTAAGGCGAGCCTTCAGAGTGTTGGCATATTTGGGAATTCAGTCAATAGTTTTAACGGCAGATCACGGTTACCTCTTCGGAGAAGAGTTAGATGAAGCAATGAAAATTGACGCTCCTGGAGGTGAAACGGTTGACTTGCACCGTCGCGTCTGGGTTGGTCATGGAGGCACGGCAGATCCAGCATACCTACGCGCACGACTCTCTGATTTTGGTCTGGGAGGGGATTTTGAAATTGCAGCTCCTTGGAACTTCGCCTGCTTCCGAGTGAAGGGCGGAGCAAAAGCGTATTTTCATGGTGGAATGTCTCTACAGGAATTGGTTATTCCTGTAATAACTCTCAAGCCCACTAGAATCGGCCAAGTTTCTTCAATAACTAATATCGAATGGAAGCTAATTGCCGGGAGTCAGAAGATCAGCACGCGTTTCTTCTCTGTACAAATTAGAGGAGTCGCCACCAATCTATTTGAATTTATTCCCCCGAAAGTTAGAGTGGAAATCAGAGCGAAAGGTGAGAGCATTTCAACTCCGGTTAGTGCCTCTTATGGGTTCGAAGAGGCCACCGGAGATATTCAACTCAGGCTTGACGAGAACGATCCAAAAGCAATTGAACCCAACACGGTTACATTAGCTATCACGAAAGAGAGTAATCAAAAGGGCGTTAATGTTCATTTGCTTGATGCGACGAGTGGCGCTGAGTTGGCTCGCCTAGACAAAATAGAAATGGCCATTTCCATCTTATGATGAAAGAACGTCCTTGATTTAGAGAATCTAATCAAATGAACAGGTTCATTAAAGCGGATTAATAAGGAGAAGCATGCCTGAGTTTGATCAAAAAGCGGCAACCGTTTTCGCCGGAAGAGTAGTTCGAAAGGATTTAGTCCGTAAAGTAAAAGTCGGTGCAAACGTCCCGGTCTACGTCCTCGAATATTTGCTAGGAAAATATTGTGCAACCGATGACCCTGTAGCCGTTGAGGCCGGACTTAAGGTGGTTAATACTACCTTAGCCGAGAATTTCGTTAGACCTGATGAAGCCAACAAAGCGCAGTCTTTTGTACGTGAGAAGGGAGCGCACACGCTTATTGATAAGGTCAAGGTTCGGTATCTCTCAGAAGATGATAAATATTGGGCCGAATTCATAAATTTCGGCCATAAGTACGTCCACATACCTGACCGTTACATACGAGAGTTCGACCGATTATTGATGGGCGGAATCTGGGCGCAAGTAAAAATACGGCATGAGTATGATGAAGAGGTCAGAGGGAAGAGAAGCCCTTTCTGGATTGATGAGATAAAACCGATCCAGCTTGCGAGTTTTGACATTGAAGAGTATCGACAAGGCCGTCGCCAACTCAAAACGGACGAGTGGATAGATCTACTAATTCGTAGTATTGGAATGGAGCCTTCCAAATTCGACAGACGCCTCAAAATGCTTCTTCTAATACGACTCATCCCTCTGTGCGAGCAAAATTACAATTTGGTGGAATTAGGTCCCCGCGGGACTGGCAAGTCATACGCCTATCAAGAGCTGTCTCCTTACGTCATCCTTCTAACAGGGCCGACTACAGTAGCTAATCTTTTCTACAACATGGCTACGGGGAAAATCGGCCTCGTAGGTCTTTGGGACGCAATAGCATTTGATGAGGTAGCAGATTTACAGAAGATGCCCAAGGAAGTAGTCACAACCCTCAAAACCTATTGTGAGTCCGGCACATTCGCCAGGGGAAAAGATGCATTATCTGGCACGGCATCGATGGCTCTCTTCGGTAACACAAACCAACCCGTAGAAGTGATGGTTAAATCTTCGCACCTGTTCGCGCCAATGCCGGATGTGATCCGCGAAGACATGGCTTTCCTTGATCGCATACACTTCTATTTGCCGGGTTGGGAAGTGCCAAAGATGCGTATCGAATTCTTCACAAGTCACTACGGTTTTGTTGTGGATTACCTTGCCGAAGCCCTTCGAGAACTCAGGCGGCACAATTTCTCCGAGGCGATTGACCGTTACTATTCCCTCGGCTCTCACCTGAATGCGCGTGACGTTAAGGCTGTGCGCAAGACTGTTTCTGGCCTAATTAAACTTCTGTACCCAGACGGCGAGATTCAGAAAGAGGAACTCGCTGAACTAGTTGATCTGGCGATTGAAGGCCGCCGCCGGGTTAAAGAGCAGTTGAAGAAGATGGGTTCATTTGAATATCACCAAACATCATTCTCCTACATTGATACAGAAACAAGAGAGGAGCGCTATGTGGGTGTCCCTGAGGAGGGAGGCCGGGATTTAATCTCTACAGATCCACTTGCTCCTGGCTCTGTTTATACAGCTTCAGTAGATGATCAAGGTAAAGTTGGATTATATCGCCTGGAAGTAGGATGCTCGGCTGGTGTTGGAAAGCTGAAAATAGCTGGTGGCGCTGATAGCCTTATGCGAGAGTCTATCCAGAGAGCTTTTGCATACATTCAGGGGCACAAGGTTGAAATGGGCATTGCCCAAACTTTAGACTCCACTGATTTCCATGTTGAGGCGATTGATCTTTTAGCTAATCATATATCGTGTGATGCTGGCATCGGTTTAGTAGTAGCCATCCACTCCGCCCTTAAGAAAAATTCCGTTCTTCCAGGGCTGCTAATTCTTGGTGACCTTAGCATTCAAGGTAATATTAAAGCAGTACGTTCATTAGTTGAACCACTTCAAGTAAGTATGGAGAATGGGGCTCGTCGTGCTCTCATCCCTATCGAAAATAAGCGCCACTTCCTAGATGTCTCGGCTGATATTATGGAGCGTGTCGACCCAATCTTCTACAGTGATCCATTGACGGCTGCAATGAAAGCATTGGGGTTAAATTAGGAATTAAACGACTTCGAAAGCTTTGCTTTTGTAGAAGGTGCAAAGCTGTACATAGTAGCGAAGCAGCTTGATCATCGTATGTATTTAACGAATATCATTCAAAGAGTTTGCCAGTAATGCAATTCGAATAGAACTAGAATGGACCTGCTAAGAAATGAACCCGGACAGTCATGACTGTCCGGGTTCATTTCTTAAGACGCTAAGTTCCCCCGAGATACGGTAATTATTTTCGTGGGACGCTAATTATTTTTCTTCCACAAATATGAATACCTCCGAGGGATTAGTGCGAGTTCGCTAGCTTGCCTATGAGGCTGAAGAGGGGGAGGGACATGGCGATGACGATGCCGCCGATGGTTACTCCGAGGAAGCCTATCATGACCGGCTCTATGAGGGTGAGCAGGTTGGCTATGGCAGAGTCGACTTCCTGTTCGTAGAAGTCGGCTATCTTGCCGAGCATGGCGTCGAGGGCACCGGTTTGCTCGCCTATGCCTATCATCTGGGCGACCATGTGCGGGAAGACTTCCGTGGCTTTCAATGGGTCGACGAAGCTTTCGCCGCGCTCTACGCCTGCGCGCACTTTTAGGATGGCTTCTTCGATGACGAGGTTTCCGGCGGTGCGCGCTGTGATGTCCAGGGATTGAAGAATAGGCACGCCAGAAGAGAGCAGGGTGGAGAGGGTGCGCGAGAAGCGCGCGACGGCTATCTTGCGTAGGATGCTGCCGAAGAGCGGGAGCTTCAGCAGGAGCCTGTCAATATACCTGCGTCCGTTGGGCGTCTTGTAGTAGGTGCGTATGCCTATGATCGTGCCTACGATGGAGACCAGAATCACCAATCCGCCCCATCCAGCTATGAAGTCGCTGATGCCTACGACGATGCGCGTCGGAAGCGGTAGCTGCTCGCCAGGCCCAAGCAGTCCTATGAAGATATTCTGGAACTGCGGGATGACGAAGACGAGTATGACGGCTATGACGAGCGTTGCTATGACGACGACCGCCGCCGGATAGATCAAGGCTGAAATAACGTCGCGCTTGAGCTTGACTATCTTTTCGATGAAGGTCGAAAGGCGTTGAAGGATGATGTCCAGGATACCGCCCGTCTCGCCCGCTTCCACCATGTTCGAGTAAAGGTTGTCGAAGACCTTCGGGTGTCGCGCCATAGCCGCAGCCAACGTAGAGCCTTCTTCCACATCCTGACGGACTTGTTGCAGAACCTGCTGGAAATGCTTGTTCTCCTGCTGCGTGGCGAGGATGTCAAGGCACTGGACGAGCGGGAGTCCTGCGTCAATCATGACGGAGAACTGCCGTGTGAAGATGGAAAGCTCCTTGGCCTTGACCTTCTTGCTGCCGCCGAGCTTCGGGATGCTCATCTCGCGCCCCTTCTCCTTGACGGATGTGAGCGTGATCTGCTCTTTGCGAAGAATCTGGCGCAAGGCTTCGCGGTTGTCTGCGACGCGCTCGCCGCCGACGGTTTCGTTCAAGCGGTTGCGGCCTTTGAAAACGTATGTGGGCATAAACTGAAGACTCCTGGAATAAACTACTGATCGCGGTCGCGCGCTCAGGAGGAGCGTGCGACGGATACGGCCAGTGATTGTGTGATGGCTGAGAATTCGCGCGCCTGTGCGTCGAATGTCTCCAGAGGAGCGCGGCAGACGACTACATAAAGCTTGCCGCCATGCTCGAACGCGCTGATGCTCGCGCGAACGACTGCGCGGCGCGAGACCAGTTGGTCGGCCACGACTTGAATGCCGGACTCGCCCGCGTTGACTGAAACTATCTCGGCGCTGCTGCTCAGAAAGCGAGTGACGAGAGATTCCGCAAGAGAGCGCTGTGCGCTGCCGTCCGCTTGCAGGAGGCGCGAGACCAAGGGACTTCCGGTTGAAGAGAGCACGTAGATGCTGGCCGTCGCGGATGCGAAACCGTCCGCGTCCAGCTTTCGAAAAACGCGCAGGTTCCAGAGCTTGCCCTTAGCCAGCGACTTCGTGTTGAGTTGCCAGTTCCCCGAAGGAAGACTGAGCGAGAACGCGCCCGCAGGGTCACGATAAAGCGCCGCGCCTGCGGACGAGAGCCTGGAAGCGGAAGAGATGGAAGAGGAGGAAACGGGCGCTGGACTCACAGCAGGCTTATAAGGCGAGGGGCGGTCGAGCAGGTCTTCGCTTGTGAGCGAAGGCGTAATTCTGCGCGCCGTCTGCTGCGCCTCGGAAGTTGCGACAAAGGCAGATAGAGCCAGGGCAAGCATGACTATGAAGCGCATCATGCTCAGCCCTTTCTCTTCCGGTACAAAATTTTTAGAGCCTTTCTCAACCATCTTGCAGCGTATCTGTAAAGCTATAAAGTTTAGCGACCGTTGGGAGCGCCGGGGCGAACGCCTACGGGGCGGCCCTGCGCGTAAGGGCTGGGATGCGTGCCGGGCCGCATGCCTGGGCCGTTTGCGCCGTTGTTGCCCTGGCCCGTGTTGAGGCCGGAACCGCGCTCTATGAGTTCCTTCAACTCGTCCGGGTTGGAAGAGCGCTGTATGGCTACGTCGAGCGAGATAAGCCGCTTGTGATAGAGCGTCGCCAGCGACTGATTGAAGGTCTGCATGCCGAACTTCTCTTGGCCCGTCTGCATCATGGAGTAAATCTGGTGCACCTTGTCTTCACGAATCAGATTGCGTATGGCCGGATTCGGAACCAGAATTTCCATAGCCATAGCGCGCCCCTGTCCCTCTATGCGCGGCAAGAGCGCCTGACAGAGAATGCCTTCAAGTACGAGCGAGAGTTGCGCGCGAACCTGCGCCTGCTGTCCAGAAGGGAAGACATCAATGATGCGGTTGATGGTGGAGGCGGCAGAGTTCGTGTGGAGCGTTGCGAACGTCAAGTGGCCCGTCTCGGCAATGCGAAGAGCGGATTCTATAGTTTCAAGGTCGCGCATTTCGCCTACGAGCACCACGTCGGGGTCTTGACGAAGAGCAGTGCGAAGCGCGTCCGCGAAGCTCTTGGTATCGGCTGAGACTTCGCGCTGGTTGACCAGACAGCCCTTGTGATTATGCAAGAACTCTATGGGGTCTTCTATGGTCAGTATGTGCTCGTGCCGGTCAACGTTTATCTTGTCGATCATGGCGGCGAGCGTGGTCGATTTACCGGAACCTGTAGGGCCTGTGACCAGTATCAGCCCGCGCGGCTTGTCGCAAAGCTGCTTCACAACGGGCGGAAGTCCCAGGGCCTCGAACGGCTTAATCTCATAAGGGATGGCGCGAAAGACTGCGCCGACTGCGCCGCGCTGGTTGAAGATGTTGGCGCGGAAGCGTGACAGCCCTTTGACGCCGAATGAAAAGTCCAGTTCCAGATTCTCTTCGAAGCGATGCTTCTGAGCGTCCGTTAAGACAGAGTAGGCGAGTTGTTTGGTATCGGCAGACGTTAGCGGGCGATAACCTTCTAGCGGGCGCAAGTGGCCGTCGACGCGAACCTGCGGCGCAGTGTTGGTGGTGATGTGAAGGTCAGAGCCG
The DNA here is from genome assembly GCA_014534425.1 of Pyrinomonadaceae bacterium. Classification (GTDB taxonomy): domain Bacteria; phylum Acidobacteriota; class Blastocatellia; order Pyrinomonadales; family Pyrinomonadaceae; genus JACVRN01. The sequence goes on along the minus strand of JACVRN010000043.1, from coordinate 14,232 downwards.
TTAAGCTCCGTGAGCTTCTTCAATAACTCAGAGAGCGAAATCTGCGGTGCGTTTTCATTCGACATCATATGCTTTGTTTCTCCTGTACGACGCAGGCGCGGAAGTTTTTAGGACTGATTTCGGGACTTGCGGCGGCGTCGTGCGAGAGGAAGGTGTTGTTACCTCTTCATGAAAATCAGGCTGGCGAAAAGAGCGCAGGCTCTTTTTCCGCCAGCCCGTAAGGGTCTAGCGGTTGCCTGCGCTGAGCGAGTTCAAGACCTGCTCGGCTTCGGCGTTTAAGCGGTTGGCGGTCTCGCGCGTGGCTGCCACGCCAAGACTGTAAATGCGACCCTCGAACTCCATGAAATAGAAGGTCAAAAACTGCTCAGGAGTCCGACCGTCGGAACTGGCTGCTGTCTGCGCCAGCACCACGTAAACTTTGCGGCCTGCAATCTCCCGCTCTATATCATTCGTCACGAAGCCATTGGACATGACCATCCTGTCAATGACCGCGCTGCGAAGCTCGGAGAAGGGGACGCCTGCAAGCATCTGCTTACGAGCGCGAGCGCTCAAGGAGCCGTCCATGACGGGTTGAGCCGAAGTGACAAAAGCAAAAGCGGCCTGGCCTACAGGCTTTCCGCTCTTCTCGAAAACACGGAAACGCATCTCGCCGTTCTGTATGGCCGGACGATTGCTCCAGCCGCGCGGAAGCCTCATGCTCCACTGACCCGACGGGTCATTGAAGACGCCGCCCGTTGCGGCCACTGCGTTGGAAGCGCGCGAGCGGTCGAGGCTTTCAGGAGCGACCGGCGCTTCGCCGCGAAGGGCTGCAATCTGGCGTGCGCGAGCCTCCGCCGCACGACGCCTTGCAAGACGCGAACGATAACGACGCCACCATGCGCGCGAATGACGCCGACGTGCGCTCCGTGAAGCCGAAGGACGATTTCCCTTCAACCCTTCGGCCAGAGAATCAGCTAGCGGCAAGGTGACAGCGACCGAAACGAACATTAATAAGGATAAAGCGGCAGCACGTATCATACTTCTTCACCTCTCTTCATCAGGCCACGGTCTCGCGCACGACCTCTTCAATGGTGGTGATTCCGCCGCGAATCTTATGCAGGCCGGACTCACGCAAAGAGATCATGCCGTCTTCTATGGCCTTCTTTCGTAGCTCCAGAGCCGATGCGCCTATCAGTATCAGCTCTCGAATCTCGTCCGTGACTTCAAGGACTTCGTAGAGACCCACGCGGCCTTTGTAGCCAGTGCCGTTGCAGGTCTGACATCCGCGCCCCTTGTAAGTCTTCAACTGTTTGGCTTCCTCCATGGTGAAGCCTATTTCGACCATGGCTTCGGGAGGAGTCGGATTTTCAGTCTTACAGTCTTTGCAAACGCGGCGTATGAGGCGTTGCGCCTGTATGAGATTGACCGAGGTGGCTACGAGGAAGGGTTCTATACCCATGTTCATCAGACGCGAGATGGTTGAGGGCGCGTCGTTGGTATGAAGGGTGGAGAGCACCATATGGCCCGTGAGCGCGGCCTTGATGGCAATCTCGGCGGTCTCGAAATCGCGGATTTCGCCGACGAGAACGATGTTCGGGTCTTGACGAAGGAAGGCGCGAAGAGCAGCAGCAAAGTTCAAGCCAATCTGCTCCTTCATCTGTACCTGGTTGATGCCCGGCAGATTGAACTCCACGGGGTCTTCCGCCGTCATGATGTTTGTCTCAGGCTGGTTCAGAGACTGTAGGGCCGAATAGAGCGTGTTGGTTTTGCCGGAGCCTGTAGGCCCTGTGACCAGCACCATGCCGTAAGGCTTCTGAATATTTCGCTGGAACTTGACCAGTGACTCAGGCTCAAAGCCCAGCTTGGTCATGTCAAGCATCAGGTTCTCTTTGTCCAGAAGGCGAAGCACTACCTTCTCGCCAAAGAGGGTGGGAAGCGTGGAGATGCGGAAATCAAGCTCGCGGGCGCGAGTGTCAACCTTGACTTTAATCTTGATGCGGCCATCCTGCGGGAGCCGCTTTTCGGAGATGTCCAGCTTGGACATAATCTTAAGGCGCGAGATAAGAGCGTCTCGCAGCTTCAAGGGCGGGTGCATTACGTCGTAGAGGACGCCGTCAATGCGGAAGCGTATACGCATCTCTTTTTCGTAAGGCTCTACGTGGATGTCGGAAGCGCCACGGCGCAGCGCGTCAACCAGAAGAACATTGACCAGCCGCACCACGGGCGCGTCTTCGCTCATTCGCGTGAGCGATGAGAGGTCAATCTCCTCGTTATCTTCTATGACCTCCAGATTATCCGCGCCGTCTGCGTTGAAATCCAGACTGTCCAGCGAGACCAGATCATCGTTGGTGATGCCGCCACTATGACCGTGGCCGTTCCCGTTACCATTGCTTCTAAGTCCTTCAACGACAACGTCTGAATGAAGACCGGCCAACTCTATCTCGCGCGACTGCGCGTAGTATTTCGCAATGGCCTCCTGAACGCTCGCCTCCGAGACGACGACAGGCTCTATGTTCAAGCCCGTCATGAACTTAATGTCGTCCATAGCGAAGACGTTCGTGGGATCTACCATCGCCAGGGTCAGCGTCGCGCCGACGCGCGATAGCGGCAGGACGGAATATTTCTGTGCAACCTCTTGAGGAATAAGGCGTATGACAGATTCATCTATGTCGAACAGCTCAAGGTTTACGGACGGCACGCCGTACTGGCGCGAAAGAACCGCCGTAATCATATCGTCTGAAACCAGACCGAGCTTGACCAGATTGAAACCCAGACGACCACCGTGCTCTCTCTGGTAGTCAAGGGCTTCCCGCAATTGCTGCGGGCTAAGAAGATTTTCGCGGACGAGGATTTCGCCTAGTTTGGCTGACATTTATTGTTGTACCAAAGGTTATTAGCGAACTAAGTTCAAAGGCGGGCTGTTTTAGAGAATTGCGGAGCGGCTGCAACGATGGCCGCACTATCCACGCGCATCTGCTATCACAAACGGCGCTAAACACCGTTGCGACAAACATATTACTGCTTCAACAGTGTTGTGTCAAGCCTCGTTTTGCGGTCAAAATGACGCAAAAAAGCCGTGGCGAATGTCTCTCCACCACGGCTTTTAGGAAAAATATAGGAGGTTTGCTTTATCCGCGACGACGGTTTGAGCCGCCTGCGGTGCGTTGCGGCTGCACGTTCTCCTGCTTCTTCAGGTAATCAAGAGACTCTTTGGCCGAAGCCTTAAGCGGATGTGTGTCAGGGGCTTTATCAACGAAGCGCTGGAGATAGTTTGCCGCCTCCTGATACTTAGTCTTGTCACCCGTGCTAAAGAGCGCGAGGCCAATCCCCAGGGTCGCCTCCAGATTGTCAGGATTAGAGGTTAGAACAGCCTGGAAGGCATCCACGGCTTTGGTAGGATTGCCGGAGTCGAAGTACATCTGCGCGGCATCCACCTGCGCCTTGAGCTTCTTCGCTGGGTCGGTTTCAACAGCGATGTATTCTTGTAGCGCCGCAAACGCTTCGTCAGCTTTCGTGGGGTCAACCTTGCTGGCGACGAACCTCATGGCCTCGCCGCGCGCAAGGAGCGCAAAATATTTGTTGGATGCCTGACTCTTCTGCTGCTCGGCGTCACCACCTGTCTGGGCTTTGGCGAACTGAACGGCTTTGGTGCCGGCTTCTGCGGCTTCAGTCCAATCCTTTTTGGCAGCATCTATGCCTGCCGTCTTGGCCGCGTCGTCCGAGAGTCTGACGGAATCATTGAACTTCTGGACGCCGCGTTGGATGAGCGCCAGCGATTTGTTCGTCAAAAGGGCTATCTGCTCGGGGTCAGCCGCCAGGCCCTCATTGTACTGGGCTATGGCTTCATCGTAGCGCTTGGCTTTGAGCGCTTCGTTACCGGCCTTAAAGGTGCGTCCGACTATCTCGTTGATTTGAGAATTCTTTTCGTTGCTCTTTTTAATCTCTTCGTTCTTGCGCTCAAGCTCTTCGCGTTTGGCGCGCTCCTCAGGAGTCTCAGGGCCGCCGGGCGTGCTGGCTGCTGCCGCTCGCGCTTCTTCCTCCGTAGGGCGCTTGCCGTCGCCAGGGTCTAGCAGGAAAACTACGGGCTGTCCGGCGCTGACCTTAATGTTCGCAAAATACTGAGGGCGAAAGTTCGGGGCGCTTGCCACGACAGCATAAGTTCCTATGAAAGGAAGCCCTGCGAATACGAAGTTGCCCTTGCTGTCGGACTTGGTTTCGTATTTAGCCTTTATGTCCGTGCGGTAAATATCAATAATCGCTCCGGGCACAGGGACTACCTTGCCGTCGGCCCCTTTGGTTGTCACTTTGCCGCGCATTTCCGCGACCTGTGCTGAGGCCATGACGGAGCCGAAGAGCAGCACGGCTACGGCTGCCAGTGAGATGAATAAGTGTTGACGACGCATCGAATGATTCCTCCAGAATTGTACCAAGCTCTCTACATAGAAGGCTTAGATAGGATGCCAAGCGGGAGAAACGGGTTGTGTTTAAGCTTCCCTGAAACGGCCTCACATTAGCGCTCAAGGTCTGCGGTGTCAAGCATATAGGATAGGGTCACGGACTCCCGCCGCTTCAAATGCGCGAAGCCTCAGTGCACACGAATCACATCGCCCGCACGCCAACTCCTCTCCGCTATAGCATGACCACGTCAGAGCGAGCGGCGCTCCCAGTTCAAGGCCGCGCTGAACTATCTCGGATTTCAGCATGAAGATGACGGGCGTGACGATTTCGATTCGCGTTTCGGGGCGCGTGCCTCTGTCAATCACCTGCTGAAAGGCTTCGTAAAATTCGGGGCGGCAGTCTGGATAGCCTGAAGAGTCCTCGGCCACAGCGCCTATGTAGATTCTCTGAGCGCCGCAGACTTCCGCCCAGCTAGTGGCGATTGCTAATAGATGAGCGTTGCGAAAGGGAACGTAGCTGGTGGGTATCTCTTTGGAAGAGAGATTGGCCTTTGATACCGGAATAGCTTCGTCTGTCAAAGACGAGCCGCCGATTCTAGCCAGGTGTTCTATGGAGACCGCCAGCCGTCTCTGAACATTGTAAAAATCTGCTATCTCTTCAAAGGCGCGGCGCTCGCGCTCCTCTGTGCGCTGGCCGTAGGAGACATGAAGAAAGGCCAACTCTTCGTTCTCTTCACGGGCAATGGCGGCGGTGACGCACGAGTCCATGCCACCGGAGACAAGGCAGATTGCGAGGCCCGTTTGCGCCATCTCGTCAAGGGCAGCGCTCGGTTGCTCCAAAGCTCTCTCGTCGAATCCGCCCATCAGACGCCGCGCGCCTCCGCTCCCCAAATCTGCTTGTGCATCTGCAACTGCATACGCACGTTCAAGCCGCTAGAGGAAATCCAGTCTGCCAGTTCTTTAAGATCAACGGCGTCCCAGACGGGGGAGATAAGCACGGCCCGCGTGCGCTCTTCAAGCTTATAGCTTTCTATCACGCGCCGCGCGTATTCCCAGTCTTCCCGGTTGGCTACGACAAACTTTACTTCATCGCAATCGGCGCGCAGTCGCTCAAGGTTGAGCCAGTGATTGCGCGGCTCCTCGCCCGAAGCGGGGCACTTTACGTCGAGTATGATTTTCGCGCGAGGGTCTACGCCTTCCGTGGAGACATAGCCGCCAGTCTCTATCAACACCTCGTAGCCTTCGTCGCAAAGACGCTCTATTAAGGTGAAGGCTTCGCGCTGGGCTAGCGGCTCGCCGCCCGTCACCTCTACCAGCTTGCAGCCGAAGGCGCGCACCTGAGCGAGCACTTCTTCTATGGTCATGCGCTCGCCGCCCGTGAACGTGTACTCGCTGTCGCACCAGACGCAACGCATGGGACAGCCCGTCAGCCGCACAAACGAGCAAGGCCGACCCGCGTGCGTCGACTCGCCTTGAATCGAGCGGAAAATTTCAGTCACACGAAGCATGATAAAAGGAGATTGATTCATTTCTTTATCGGTTCATTGAATCAATGAAGAAATGAATCAATGAAACAATTTCTTCTGCATTCTGCATTCTGATTTCTGCGTTGTCAAAGTTGCTAAAGTTCCGAGAAGAAGAGTGGAAAGGAGCGCGTTCGTGATAGCATAGCTGGCACGATAAGAGCCTCCGGCAGGCTTTGATTTCGAGAGACCCCCGTGAAGCGAGCAGACACGCAAACCGAGAGACTGGTGACGGAAGGCACTGCGCGGCTCATCGCGCGTGCGACGGATGCGCGTTCGCTAAAAGTCTCTGACCTTGCGGCGCGCGTTCGCAAGGGGCTGGACAAGTATCTTTTCGCAGAGGACGCGGAGGCTTCCGAAAAGGAAGTCGAAGGCTTCATAGATGCGCTTCACGCAGACGACCTCTGTTTGATAGTCGCCTGCGAGCGCGGCGACGAGGCGGCCTGGAGCAACCTGGTAGCAAAATATGAAGGGACTGTGCGCGCAGCCGCACGCGGCGCTGCGTCGAACGAGGACGCGGCGGAAGACCTGGCGCAATCCATCTGGGCAGAGTTGCACGGGCTGCGCGTGCGCGAAGATGGCCGTCCTTCCGGGAAGATTTCGTATTACTCCGGGCGCGGAAGTTTGGGCGGCTGGTTGCGCGCGGTCGTGGGGCAGTTGGCCGTTGACCAGCATCGCCGCCAGTCACGGCTGGTTCAGACGGAAGAGGACGCGGATTTCGACAGGCTGGCGCATGACACGCACGCGGGCGAGGGCGCGTTCAATATCACGCACGCCTCTGTAGACCCTGAGCACTCCTTCTCCGAAAGAAGCGCCGCGCACGATGTTGAGGATGCTCTAGCTCAGGCCATGAGAGAGCTTGCGCCGGAAGACAGGCTGCTTGTGAAGCTTTATTATTTCGACGGCCTGAAGCTTAGAGAAGCGGGCGCTGTGATGGGCGTTCACGAGGCTACCGCGAGCCGTCGTCTAACACGCATTCATGCGGAGGTGCGCTCGAAGGTCGAAGCCATTTTGATGAAAGAGCACGGGTGGACTCAGATAGAGACGGCGCGCTCTTTAAGCGAAGCGGCAACGCATCTTGAAAGCGACCTGGAACTGATGCTGACATCCGAGAAAGCGAAGAATGAAACGAGAGCTTCGCAGGGCGAATAGAAGGTTGAAGATGAGGGGCTGCAAGCAAAAGAGCAAAGGAACGTTCTAGGAACAGACCGCTCGCAGCCGAAAGCGCGCGAGTCCTTGCATGTTTTCATGAGTCAAGATTCCGACAAAGAAATGGATTTGCTGCTCAGACGCCACACTCGGCGCGGCGTTGCGGGTGTGCCCGGCGCAAAGCCTGACGCGCGGCACATGGACGCGGACGAATTGAGCGCATACGCGAAGGGCGCTCTGCCGGATGCGTCCCGCTCGCGCTACGCCTCGCACCTGGCCGACTGTGATTCGTGCAGGAAAATCGTCACGGAGCTTGTGCTCTCTTCAAGCGTAGAGGCGGAAGCGAGTGGCACTGTGGCGCAGACGATTGATGCGCCGAAGCGCTCCTGGCGCGAGTGGTTGGGCGCTCTGTTCTCTCCGCCTGTACTGCGCTATGCAGCGCCTGTGCTGGCCCTGGTCGCCTTCGCTTCTATAGTCTTCATAATAGTGAACCGCAATCGTGAGATACCTTCTTTTGTCTCACAAAACGAGCCGAGCAGGCAGCAGCAGAACGCGAACACAGAGACCAGAGGGCGCGAGGAGGAGCAGCCTGCGACCGGAGCTTCCAACGACACGGTTGATAATCACGGCGGCCCTGCAAGCGCCAACGTGAGTTCGAACACAGCGCCGACTGCAAGCGTTCCTGAATTAAGGGCGTCGAAAGATGCGAGCACTGCGACTACGGAAACAAACAAAGACGCTCCTGCTGGTGCGCCTAAAACGGCTGACGTATCGGCTGGCGCTCCTGCTGCTGCTGCGCCTCCGCCGCCTACGGTTCAAGAGCGTGAAGGGGAAGCAAAGCAGCCTGCCGCGCCCGCGCAGAATACCTCTCCGCTTAGCAATATGCCCGTAGACCGCGTGAAGGAAAAAGATGACGTGTCGCTCGCGGATAAAAAGCGTCGAGAGAGCGGCGGATTTATAACGGACGGAGCGACCGCAAAGGACGCTGCCGGTGCCGGGCGCAGAAGCCAGGAGCCTTCAAATCGCGGGGCGCTCGGCGCTGCGACTTCCACCGCAAGCGAGGAGAAGCAGCAGAAGAACGAGGTGGCGAAGAGCGCGCCCGCCGCACGTGCCAGGCGAGATACTTCCGGCGCTGATGAAGATTACAGGGCGACGGAGACGCGCACCGTGGCGGGAAAACGTTTCCGCCAGCAGAACGGCATCTGGACTGACACCTCTTACAACTCGTCCAGGCAGCTTGTACGCGTCAAACGCGGCTCGGAACAATATCGCTCGCTCGTCGCGGACGAACCCGTCATAGCAACCGTCTCAAACTCTTTCTCAGGCGATGTCATAGTCGTAGTCCGGGGCAGAGCCTACCACATCTATTAAAGACAGCAGTCAGCAATCAGCTATCAGCATTCAGCAAGAAGAAGAGCTTGTTTTTGCTGACGGCTGATAGCTGATTGCTGACTGCTTTTATGTTATAACTACCCGCGCAATTCCAATTGGAAATCATCCTCCCGGCGAAGAGAAAGGAGAAACGTATGATCTTCCGCAGCCCCTACGCGGAGATTGCGATTCCCGAAGTATCGCTGACCGAGCTAATACTTGAGAGCGCTGGCCGTCACGGCGATAAGCCCGCGCTCATTGAAGGCGCGAGCGGGCGCACCATTACTTACCGAGAGCTTGCGGAAAGAATTGAGCGCGCCGCAGCGAGCCTCAGCGAGCGCGGATTTCGCAAAGGCGATTGCCTTGCCATCTTCAGCTCCAACATTCCCGAATACGCGATTGCCTTTCATGCCGCCGCGCGCTTGGGCGGAATCATCACGACCGTCAATCCGCTCTACACTGCGGACGAGGTGGCGCACCAGCTAAAGGATGCCGGAGCGAAATACCTTGTGACCATGCCTGAGCTTTTGGATAAAGCGCGAGAGGCTGCGAGCGGCGCGGGCGTGGAGGAAATCTTCGTCTTCGGTGAAGCGGAAGGCGCGACCCCGTTTGATTCGCTCTACGAAACCAAAGAGCGTGCGCCCGTGGTTTTCATCAACGCGCGTGAAGACATCTGCGCGCTTCCGTTTTCGAGCGGCACTACCGGATTGCCCAAGGGCGTCATGCTCACGCATCACAACCTTGTCTCCAACATGTGCCAGATGGAGCAGATGAATCTCTTCGGCGCTGAGGACAATCTCATCTGCGTCCTGCCACTATTTCACATCTACGGCTTGATGGTCATACTCAACCTTGGTCTCTACAAGGGCGCGACCATAGTCACGGTGCCGCGCTTCGAGCTTGAGCAGTTTTTGAAGTTGATGCAGGACTATCGCGTCACTTTCGCGCACGTAGTCCCGCCCATCATGCTCGCGCTCGCAAAGCATCCGTCCGTTGACAACTACGACCTCTCAAGCCTACACACAATCTTTTCCGGCGCGGCTCCACTGGGCGAAGCCATGACGCTCGCCTGCATAGAGCGCTTGAATTGTCAGGTCAGGCAAGGCTACGGCATGACCGAGGCGAGTCCCGCTACGCACTGTACGGGAAGCACTGCGGAGAAGACCAAGCACGGCTCCGTAGGCATGTGCGTGCCGAACACGGAAGCCAAGCTCGTTGATGTGGAAACAGGTGAAGTGGTCGGCGTTGGGAAACGCGGCGAGCTTTGGGTGCGCGGGCCGCAGGTGATGAAGGGCTATCACAACAAGCCGGATGCGACAGCAGGGACGATAGACAAAGACGGCTGGCTTCACACGGGCGACATAGGCTACATAGACGAAGACGGCCATCTCTTCATAGTTGACCGCGTCAAGGAGTTGATTAAGTACAAGGGCTTTCAGGTTGCGCCCGCAGAACTGGAAGCCATATTGCTTTCGCATCCGGCTATAGCCGACGCCGCCGTCATCCCAAGCCCTGACGAAGAGGCAGGAGAAGTCCCTAAGGCGTTCGTCGTCCTGAAGGGCGAAGTCTCGCCCGATGAGATAAAGGAGTTCGTGGCCGAGCGTGTCGCGCCGCATAAAAAGATTCGCCGCCTTGAAGTAGTTGACCAGATACCAAAGACCGCTTCGGGCAAAATCCTGCGCCGCCTTTTGAAAGAGCGCGAACAGGCGCAGGTCAAAGCAACAAACTAAACATGAGAGAAGAGAGATGACTGAAAGACAAAGGAACGCTCGCACGTTTGTCGCAGCCGTTGTTCTTGTTAGTTTCATAGCCTGCTCTTTGTGCATCAACGCGCCCGACGCGCACGGGCAGGGAAGACGACGCAGGCCGTCCAGGGGCGCAGCCGCGAAAACTGGCGCAGGCAATAGAACCGTGCAGAGCATCGTGCGAGAGATTAACGCGCGTAACATAGAGCAGACCATACGCAAGCTGGTCTCATTCGGCACGCGCAACACTCTCTCCGTTCAGGACAATCCCACGCGCGGCATAGGCGCTGCGCGCGACTGGCTCTACGCGGAGTTTCAAAAAATAGCCGCGCAGACCGGCGGGCGCATGACCGTGGAGAAGCAGTCGTACGAAGAGGCCGCGAATCCTCCGCCGCGCGGGCGCGTGCCAAAGCCAACAATCGTTACAAACGTCGTAGCCACTTTGCGCGGCACTCAACCCGCATCACGGAATCGCCTTTACGTAGTGAGCGGCCATTACGATTCCATGTGCACCAGCCCGATCGATGCCGAGTGCGATGCGCCGGGCGCAAACGACGACGCCTCCGGCACAGCCGCCGTGCTTGAGATGGCGCGAGTAATGTCTAAGTACAGGTTCGACGCGACGATTATCTTCATGGCCGTGGCTGGTGAAGAGCAGGGCTTGCTAGGCTCAACTTACTTTGCGGAGCAGGCAAAGAAGAACAACCTGAACATCGAAGCTATGTTCACCAACGATATCGTCGGCAACACCCTGGGCGGAAACGGCGTGCGCGACCGCCGCACGATTCGCGTCTTCTCTGAAGGCGTGCCGACGAACGAGACGCCGCAGGAAGCGAACGTGCGCCGTGGCGTGGGCGGCGAGAACGATTCGGCCTCGCGCCAGCTTGCGCGCTTTATCAAAGAGGCCGCTTCCAGTTATGTCCCTTCCTCGAACGTGATGATGGTTTATCGTCGTGACCGCTACCTTCGCGGCGGCGACCATATTCCTTTCCTTGAGCGCGGGTTCGCAGCAGTTCGCTTCACGGAGCCGAACGAGGACTATCATCACCAGCACCAGAACGTGCGAGTGGAAAACGGCATACGCTACGGCGACCTGCCGGAGTTCGTGGACTTCGCTTACATAGCGCAGGTCGCACGCGTCAACGCTGCGAGCCTGGCCCTTCTGGCTATGGCACCCGCGCGCCCTAAGAATGTCGGCATCGTGACAGCGCGTTTGACCAACGACACGGATTTGAAGTGGGACGCGAATGCGGAGCCTGACCTGTTGGGCTACGAAATCGTGTGGCGCGACACGACCTCGCCCGTCTGGACGAACGCGCGCCTGGTCGGAAACGTCACGAGCTACACCATGACGGGCATGTCCAAGGATAACTATTTCTTCGGCGTGCGCGCAGTGGACAGAGAAGGAAACCGCAGCCCCGTCAGCTACCCTCGTCCAGTTAGATAACAGGGAAGAATTTAACAGGATGGACAGGATAAGCAGGATAAAGAAAGATTGATTGCTTCTTCTTTTATCCTGTCTATCCTGTTAATTTCTTCCTTTCCTCAAAAAATTCAACCTTCCGGGTCGGGTGTGCGTCTAAACTGTCGGTGACGGAAAAGTGGTTCGCGGCTTTCCTGGCCGACGGTCTCTTTTTAGGAATAAACCTTCAGAAAATTGGTGGCTTTATGATTAGGCTGAAAAATCGCTCCCTGATTTCAATGGCTCGTCGGTGTTCTGCGTTGTGCGCTGTGCTGGCGCTTCTTTTGCCCCTGTTTGGGCTTGGGCCAGCGAGCGCGCAGAAGCAGCAATCACAGCAGCGTGCGGCGCGGCTCGCTGAAGACCAGAGGATTCTTCACGTTCTTAATCGTCTGGGCTTCGGCGCTCGTCCGGGCGACGTTGAGCGCGTGCGAAGTGTAGGGCTTGACCGCTACATAGAAGAGCAGCTTTATCCTGAGAAGATTGCGGACGCCTCGGTGGATGCCAAGCTGCAAAGGCTGGATGCGTTGCGTATGTCCACGCCTGAGCTTTATGCGAAGTACCCGCAGCCCAATCAACTCCTGCGAAGGATGCAGAGGGACGGGCAGCTTCCACCGGAGTTGGCCGCAGCCGTGGAGGAGCGCCTCAAAGGCAACGGCGCGGGACAGCCGCCTCAGCCCCAGATGCAGGCCCAGAACAATAACGGCGCGATGACTGCTACAGCGCCGAATAATGGCGCGGCCAATCCTGGCAACGGCGGCAGAGATAACGAGTACAGGCGAGCGATTCGTGATTATTACCTGAAGAACGGGCTGCGTCCGCCGCAGCAGTTGATGGCAGAGCTACAGGCTTCGCGCATCCTTCGAGCGGTCTACAGCGAGCGGCAGTTGCAGGAGGTGATGGTAGATTTCTGGGAGAACCATTTCAACATCTTCGCGCAGAAGGGAGCCGATCGCTGGCTCTTAATCTCTTACGACCGCGACACGATTCGCCCGAACACCCTCGGCAAGTTCAAAGACCTGCTCGTGGCTACGGCGCAAAGCCCCGCGATGCTCTTTTATCTTGATAACTTTCAGAGCGTCAGCCCCAACGCCCGGCAGAGGAATCGCCCTTTGCTCGACGGACTCATGCGCCAGCAGAATCAAAGAGCGGCACAGATACCGGACGGACAAGCCAGGCCGCAACAGCAGCAACAGCGCCAGCGCAGAGGCATCAACGAGAATTACGCGCGCGAGTTGATGGAGCTTCACACGCTCGGCGTGGAGGGCGGCTATACGCAGAAGGACGTGCAGGAGGTCGCGCGCTGCTTTACTGGCTGGACTATACGAGCGCCGCGCGGAGGAAACGGCAACGACGCCGACGCGGGCACCTTCTTCTTCAACGAGCGCATGCACGACAACGGCGAGAAGGTTGTGCTGGGGCAGAAGATTCCAGCCGGAGGCGGAATCAAGGACGGACTGATGGTGCTGGATATTCTCTCGCGCCATCCTTCGACGGCGAAGTTTCTGGCGACAAAGCTCGCGCGCCGCTTCGTCATGGATAATCCAACGCCCGAACTGGTCTCGCGCATCAGCAATGCTTACTTAAAGAGCGACGGCTCTATCAGAGAGACGCTCAGGGCCATCATCACATCGCCGGAGTTCAACTCGCAAGCGGCCTATCGCGCCAAAATCAAGACGCCGTTTGAGCTTGCCATCAGCGCCATACGAACGCTCAATGGTGAGACCAACGGCGGCCCAGCGATTCATCAATGGATTGCGCGCATGGGCGAGCCGCTTTACATGTATCAAGCGCCGACGGGCTACCCGGATACCGCCGAGGATTGGGTCAACACAGGCTCCTTGCTTGAGCGTCTGAACTTTGCGCTCGCGCTCGTGTCAAATCGCATTCCGGGCACGCGCGTAGACCTCTCGCGCTTTGCAGGAGACGCTGGCGGCACTACAGCATCCAACGGCTCGATTGACAAGACGAAGGTGATGGAGCGCTTCATCGCAGTCATCTTAAACGGAGATGTTTCGCCGCAGACTAAGGCGACGCTGGCGAAGCAATTGAACGAGCCGCTACCCGCTCCCTCGACTTCACAGGCTATGCCTGCGGAAGAGATGCAGGACGGCAGAGCAGCGCGCGGTGGTGGCGGCAGGGGCCAGAGACAGATGGCACGCGCTGACACTGGCCGCATCGTAGGCAATCCTGAAGTCGTCAAGATTGCCGGTCTCATACTCGGCTCGCCGGAATTTCAGAGACAGTAAAGTGGAGTGAAAGTATGAATCGCAGATTTTTCTTGAAGTCGGGCGGGGTGGCGCTCGCAAGTATCGGGATGATGGGGGCAGCGCCCTCTTTTCTTGAGCGTGTTGCTCTGGGGCAGAGCGTGACGGGCGGGCGGCGCAAGACTCTGATTGCCATCTTCCAGCGCGGCGCTGTCGATGGCCTCAACATGGTCGTGCCTTATGGCGAGAGAGAGTATTACGACCTGCGCCCGTCGCTTGCGATTGCGAAGCCGCAGGCGGGCAACCGTGAAGCGGCCATAGACTTGGATGGCTTCTTCGGTCTTCATCCCGCGCTCTTCTCTTTCAAGCCGCTCTGGGACGCCAGGCGGCTGGCGATTGTCG
>JACVRN010000270.1 GCA_014534425.1 Pyrinomonadaceae bacterium | reverse complement strand
CTTCCTTACCGGGAGCCGGCTGTGTGATGGTCTCGCGATAAGCGACCTGCGGCTTGCCGACGTTCGCCTCTACGCCGAACTCGCGCTTCATACGGTCGACGATGATCTCCAGGTGCAACTCGCCCATTCCGGCGATGATGGTTTGCCCCGTCTCATGATCCGTAGAGACGTTGAAGCTGGGGTCTTCCTGTGCCAGGCGATTAAGCGCGACGCCCAGCTTGTCCTGGTCAGCGCGGGTCTTCGGCTCGACCACGACGCGAATGACGGGCGCCGGGAAATCCATAGCCTCTAGCACGATGGGCTTGTTCTCGTCGCAAACGGTGTCGCCGGTCGTGACCTGTTTCATGCCGCCGATGGCTACGATTTCGCCAGCGCTCGCTTCGTCAATATCCTCGCGCTTGTTGGCGTGCATACGCATCAGGCGGCCCACGCGCTCGCGGCTGTCCTTGACGGAGTTGTAAGCATAAGAGCCTGCCTTAATCGTGCCCGAATAGATACGCACGAAAGAGAGTTGGCCCAGGTGCTTGTCGGCCATAATCTTGAAGACCAGGCCGGAGAACGGAGCCGAAGCTTCTGCGGGACGCTGTTCAGTCTCGCCCGTTCGCGGGTTCGTGCCTTCTATGGCAGGGATGTCTAGCGGGCTTGGAAGATAATCCACAACCGCATCGAGCAGAGTCTGCACGCCCTTGTTCTTGAAGGCCGAGCCTGTGACGACGGGGACGAGCTTCAACTCGATTGTTCCCTTGCGAAGAGCGGCGCGAATCTCGTCCTCCGTGATTGATTCGCCCTCGTCTTCTAGGTACTTCATCATCAGGTCTTCTTCTATGTCCGCGACCGCCTCAAGAATCTTGTGACGAGCGGCCTGCGCGGCTTCCAGAAGGTCTGCGGGAATCTCCGTGACCTCGAACTCCGCGCCCTTCGTCTCGTCTTTCCAGATAAGCGCCTTCATCTGAATAAGGTCGACGACGCCCTTGAACTGGTCTTCGAGACCTATGGGAATCTGAATCGCAACGGGGTTCGCACCCAGTCGGTCAATGATGGACTGGAACGAGCGGTCAAAGCTCGCGCCCGCGCGGTCAAGCTTGTTGATGAAGCAGATGCGAGGCACGCCGTACTTATCGGCCTGACGCCAAACGGTCTCGCTTTGCGGCTCAACGCCAGCCACACCGTCAAAGACAGCGACCGCGCCGTCCAGAACGCGCAACGAGCGCTCGACTTCCATGGTGAAATCTACGTGGCCGGGCGTGTCTATGATGTTGATGCGATATTCCGTGCCGGAGCGTTTCCAGAAGCAGGTCGTGGCGGCAGACGTGATAGTGATGCCGCGTTCCTGTTCCTGCTCCATCCAGTCCATAGTCGCAGTGCCTTCGTGCACCTCGCCAATCTTGTGCGAGACGCCCGTGTAATAAAGCACGCGCTCGGTGGTCGTGGTCTTTCCGGCATCAATGTGCGCCATGATGCCTATGTTGCGGAACTTCTTTAGATCGTGCTTAGCCATGATAAAAACCCAAGCTCTCAGCTATCAGCATTCAGCCGTCAGCAAGGAGCAATTAAGCTGAGTGCTGATGGCTGGCGGCTGACCGCTTCTTTACCACTTGTAATGTGCAAACGCTTTGTTGGCCTCGGCCATGCGATGCGTGTCCTCTTTTTTCTTGACGGCGTTGCCGCGATTATTCGCAGCGTCCAGGAGTTCGCCTGCGAGGCGATCCATCATGGTCTTTTCGCCGCGAGAGCGCGCGTACTGAACAATCCAGCGAATCGCCAGAGAGCCGCGCCGCTCTTGGTGAACCTCAATCGGCACCTGATAGGTGGAGCCGCCGACGCGTCGGGATTTGACTTCGACCGTGGGCTTGACGTTGTCAATCGCACGCTTGAAGACCTTGAGGGCATCTTCGCCCGTCTTCTCGCCTATCTGTGTCAGCGCGCCGTAGAAAATGGCCTCGGCGGTAGACTTCTTGCCGTCCCACATGACGCCGTTGATGAACTTCGTCACCAGGGGGCTTCCGTAAACCGGGTCGGGCAGCACTTCGCGTCTTTCAGCAACTCTTCGTCTTGGCATAATTCAGTACTCTTTACTTTTTAGCTCCGGCAGCGCCCGCTTTGGGCCGTTTCGCGCCGTACTTGGAGCGCCCCTGTTTGCGGTCTGCGACACCCACGGAGTCGAGCGTGCCGCGAATGACGTGATAACGCACGCCGGGCAAATCCTTCACGCGGCCACCGCGTATGAGCACAATCGAGTGCTCCTGAAGGTTGTGGCCGACGCCCGGGATATAGGTCGTGACCTCTATGCCGTTGG
>JACVRN010000240.1 GCA_014534425.1 Pyrinomonadaceae bacterium | reverse complement strand
CTCAAACTCCGGGTGCTGTGCTTTCAGGACGGGCGCGCCTGTTTCTGCGTGCTCCCAATCCTTGTGCTGCACCTCCTCGTAGTAGGCCATAATCTCTTCGACCTTGATGCCCTTTGCCCAAGGGTAGGTGAGCCTTTTTTCCGGCCCCTTAAAATAATATTCGACGTGACACTGCCCGCAGACGTAGGCGCGCATCTCCTGCCGCGTCGCCATCGTGTTGACATCAAAGTTCTGTATGCCCTGCGAAGCCTTCAGCGCGCGTATGCCCTCTATGAAGCCGGGGCGCGTGACCCTTAGTTGCATCGTCTGTGAGTCGTGGCAATCAATACAGGAAACAGGATGGCCGACGAGTTTGCGCGCCTCGCCAAACTTCATCTGGTTCATCTGCTCGAAGCCTTTGATGAGGTCGCCGCCGCCAAGCTTTTTGTAAGGCACGTAGACGGAGCCGTGGCAGTGTATGCACGTGCCCGGCTGTTGTGTGACCTGCTGGCGCTCCGTGAAGGTTTGGTCTTCGAGCATGTAGGCGTGGCCGCGCTCTTCGCGAAAATCGGTCGCAAAGGCATAACCGGCCCACATCACTTTCAGGCGCGGGTCTTCTTCGAGACGAGACTGTGCGACGACCGAGCGCGGGTCTGCCTGCGTTGGCGTGCGCGGGACGGCCTCGCTTCCACCGTAGCGCGTGCGCACCTGATCCACCGTGCGACGGTAGCCGTCGTATTGCAGCGGAAAATTCTTGCCCCAAATGGCCGGGTCTTCCGTTTCGTCAGTCAGTTCGACGACGCGGTAGAAGGGATTGCGCGCCTCCTGCTTGCGCTCGAAGATGTTGAGCAGAAGCGCCACTCCGCCGACGGCCGCAAGCGCAGCGATAACAGCCACCAGTACAATCACCTTGAAGGACGTAGCGCGCTTGGCAGGCTTCTCTTCCTTCGACGGCTTTTCTTCCTCCGCGGTTTGTGATTTTTTCTCATTCTCTACCATAACGTTTAATCCCGTGTTCAAATGATGACAAAAACGCTCGCTTCAGCGTAGATGGCCGACCGTGCTGTGGCAGCGCACGCAGGACAACTCCGGGCCGTCAGCGTGCGGCGCTTCGATTGATTCAACTATCTCCTGATGACACTTACGACACGCCCGCTCGGTAATCTCATGGTTGCGCGGCGTAATCTGAATCGGCTCGTGGAAGTTGCCTCTCGTGAAGTAGTACGAATGCCAAAAACCGTTTGACGCCTTGGTCATGTATTTGCCGAAAAAACTCGGCGGCGTGTGGCAGTCGTTGCAGACTGCGACGGCGCGATGGCTAGACTTGAGCCAGCCGTCATAGTGTTCCTGCATGACGTGACAGTTAGCGCACGCACCGGGGTTGTTGGAAAGGTAGGAATAGCCCTTAGCATAGACGAAGGTGTAAGCGCCGATGCCGATGGCCGCGCCGAGCGTTGCGCCAAGCAGGATGCCCTGAATAGTCTTCGCATTCAGGAACTTTCGACGCCAGTTGCCCCACTCGCTCGACAAAGCTTCGCCCCTTCCAAATAAAAAGCCGTTCCTACTTCATTATCTGAGGGAATTACAGGCGAAAGTATAACACTCTTTGATGCGACGAAGACTGACCGAATGAGCCTAGAGTAGTTAAGACCATCTTTATCGGAGTTAAATCGATGACATGCCGGAGACAAGCCGTTATGAGCGCCATTCGAGAGTTTAAGAATTGACTAAGCGGCAGCGGTTTTTTGAAGCTCGCTTAATTTTCTCTCCAATCAAAACTGCGAAATTCTCCGCAGGCGCTCACGCCATTTTCCGCACGTGCCTCTAAAAAAGAGAGTAAAGAGGCGAATTCCGGCCGTTCGATTGGCGGCATAGGCCTTGCTCTCATCTTCATGCAAGGAGGAAGCCGCTTCAGGTTGAAGCGGCGTTAAAGAGCATGATTACAATCAAACGAATTCTATGCCCGATTGACCTTTCTTCAGATTCAAGCAGCGCGCTCGCGCCGCTGGCGATTGAGCTTGCGCATAACTACGGCGCAGCGCTGCAGGTCTGTTACTGCGTGGAAGAGACGGCAACCATCGGAAGGGTCAGGAAAGCGCAGAAAGAGCTTGAAGACACTATCAAACGCGCGCTCGCTAATCGAAAAGGCGCGGTCGAAACTTACGCGATTGAGTGGGAAGCTCTGGTCTTCGCAGGCTCACATCCGGCGGAATTGATTACGCGCGAGGCCGCGAGGCAGGACGTTGACTTGATTGTCATGTGCTCGCGCCGTCGTCCTCTTCGCGCAGCGCTCCTCGGCTCGACTGCCGAAAGAGTTTATCGTACAGCGCCGTGCCCTGTGCTCATCACTCACCCGGAGATGCGCCAAGCGACAGGTAACTCCATCGAGTCGTTTCGTTTCAAGCGCGTGCTCGTCGCTCACGACTTCTCTGATTATTCGGAGATGGCTCTCAAGTATGCGTTCTCGCTCGCGCAGGAGCATCAAGCTGAACTGCACCTGCTACACGTGCTGGATGCGCCGCTGCTGAAAGAGCCGGAACTGTCTTGGTCGTCGGCTACCGTAGAGGGCAGTTATCACAAAGCGGCGCGTTCTCTTCAACAGGCCGTCTCGCCTGAAACTCATCTATGGTGCACGGTCAAGACGGCAGTGCGATGGGGCAAACCTTACACCGAAACGCTCTCCTACTGTAGAGAGCAGAGAATTGACCTCATCTGCATGGGCGCTCGCGGCGCGGGCTTCGGCATGCACTCGCTCATCGGCTCAAACGTGGATAGGGTGCTCCGCCAGTCGCCCTGTCCTGTGCTTGTCGCAAGGCCATTGAGCAAGACAAGTTTCGCACCCATTGTCTCGAATCTCAGTGATGAGAAGATGATGATTTTATGAACGACAGGATGAAAATATTAATCGCTGACGACGGCTCGCCATGCGCGGGGAGGCTCACTTAGCCGGAGCTTCCCGAACATTATTAGCAATAGCGCGGGGCAAGCAAGGTGGTCATCAT
>JACVRN010000268.1 GCA_014534425.1 Pyrinomonadaceae bacterium | reverse complement strand
GCTTTGTAGAGCCCCACTCGCAGATGCTGAAGACAATCGGCCTGCCAGCCTTCAACAGCGCGTCTCTCATGATGGAGTAGGACGCCTCGGAGTTCTGCGTGCCGTGCGAGCACCAGTCGTACTTCAAATAGTCCACGCCCCAGGCGGCATACTGCCGCGCATCCTGAAACTCGTAGCCGCGACTGCCCGGACGCTTCTGGCAGGTCAGCGTGCCCGCGTCCGAATAGACGCCGAACTTGAGCCCCTTTGAATGCACGTAGTCCGCGAGCGCCTTCATCCCCGAAGGAAACCTTTTCGGATCAGGAATAATATTTCCCTCGCTGTCCCTGTCTATCTGCCAGCAATCGTCTATCACTATGTACTGGTATCCCGCATCCTTCATCCCTGAACTGACCAGCGCGTCAGCCGTCTCTTTAATCAGCTTCTCGCTCACATCACAACTGAACTTGTTCCAGCTATTCCAACCCATCGGAGGCGTCCGCGCCAGCCCATTGTCGAGCGCGAACGCATCGCGCAGAGAAAGGCATCCGAACGCCAACAGACAGACCGCAGCAAGCACCAGGCGCACAGCACAGGCTCTCTTCATCTCATCCATCTCCTCTTCCATCGCCAGTCCAAATCTTGACAATGCCGGACCAGAGCGGCTAAGCTTTTTTTTCGTTTACAAGCTATGGTTTGATTACTCTTAAGCCCAGAGACCGAGTATCAATTTCTATTTGCTACGGAGAATATCATGGGCTCAGTTAATCCTCACTATCCTATGCACGAGAAAATCTCTCAGGCTCTGCTCGCGCCTCGCTCCGGACCCTTGCTGCGGCGCGCGTTTCTTGTCCGCTTATCCAAGCGTGTTCGGCGCGCAACGCTCTGACGCTCTGCATGCTGACGAACAGGCTTGAATCAAGGAGAGCATAGATGGACCCTCACCGAAAGCGCATTCTTTGTGCGGAAGACGACAATGACACCTGCTCGATGATTAAAAGCTTACTGGATTTGATCGGGTGCGAGGTCGTGACGGTCGGAAATTACGCGGAGGCGCTCGACCGCATCAATAGCGATAGGTTCGATCTGTACCTGCTGGATAACTGGCTGCCGGGCGGCTCCGGCGTGCAACTGTGCGAGAAGATTCGAGCGCGCGACCCTGAGAAGCCCATACTCTTCTATTCAGGCGCGGCTTACCCTGCGGACAAGCAGGAAGCGATGGAGGCGGGCGCGAATGATTACCTGATCAAGCCCGGCGAGGTCGGCAGCCTCGTCGAAACCATCAAGCGGCTGCTTGCCATGACATAAATTCCACGACTGTTTAGAGGCTGAAGGGGCCTTCGCAGATTGTTTCGGCGAGCTTGCGGCGACCGCTCGGCGCTTCGCGCTGCTGTAGCTTTTCCGGTAGAGCTTGCTTGTCTCCAGGCTTGCCTATGGCCGCCATCGCCTCCACGCGAAAACCCTCCGGAACGTTCAACTCTTTCTGCGCCAGAGCGTAATCAAATCCCTGCATGCCGTGCGCCACATAGCCCCTCAGAGTAGCTTGCAGCGCCAGGTTCTCCCAGGCGGCCCCTGTGTCGAACGAATGCGTGAGAGACGGCTTGCCGTTGTAATCAAACGTCTCTTTGGAGATGAACAGCACGAGCACAGCCGCATGCTGCGCCCACACTTTATTCGAGTCTACCAGCAGGTTGAAAAAGCGCGGCCAGTGGTCGCTGCTCCTGCGAGCGTAGAGCATGCGCCACGGCTGATTGTTGAATGAAGACGGAGCCCATCTGGCCGCTTCAAACAAGACCATCAGGTCTTCTTCCGGAATCTCCTCGCCGGACATGGCGCGCGGCGACCAGCGGTCCAGAAAAAGTGTGTCAACCGGATAATCCGCCTCTCTTGCATCGCTTCCCTTCAACATAGTGCGGATACATTATCACACTGAAATAAATCCGCAAGCCGCTTGAAAGCCAGCCTCTCAAGATGTTCGCAGAAGCGGCTCGCCCCGCGCCGATTCACTGTAAATGAAAGTGATTGAAACTATTTTAAATCAACTGTAAGATGCCGCCTATGGATATTCCCGATGACCTGATTCCTTCCACAGAAGCCAGAAAACTACTAGGCATTAGCCCCTTCAAAATGTCCAAACTCATCAAGCAAGGTATCGTACGCACCTACCAGGACCCGCTCGACGACAGGGTCAAGCTGGTGAGCAAATCGGCAGTTTTGGCGCTCGTTCAGAGGCGCGCGGAGGCGGCATGATAACTATTGCGATTGCTAACCAGAAAGGCGGCGTCGGCAAGACGACCGTGACGCGGGAACTCTCTGCCTGCTGTGCCCTGCGCGGATACCAGACGCTGGCGATTGACTGCGACCCGCAGGGCAATCTGACGAGC
>JACVRN010000318.1 GCA_014534425.1 Pyrinomonadaceae bacterium | reverse complement strand
CTTGATAACCCGCAGCCTTAAAGCCTTCAGCGAAACGTGATGCAGACCGGCAATTGCGCTCGACCAATTCGGCTACCCCTTCGTGACCAAGCGAACGCAAAGCAGCCCACACTTCGACCCCTCGCGCACGTCTTGAGGCTTCAGGCGTGTAGTGCATGGGCTCGCGTATCTCTTCTTCCGGGAGGTACGCGGCGCTGATTGACATAGCAGCCTTAAGCCGCTCAGCCTGGCGTACAAAAGCCAGCCCGCTGTCATAAGGAACATTCAGCCACTTGTGCGCGTCCGTCGCCCATGAGTCTGCACCCGCGAAGCCCTCTACCAGATGCGCGCGTAGAGGCGACGCAGCAGCCCATAGTCCGAACGCTCCGTCAACGTGCACCCAAGCGCCTACAGAACGCGCGTACTCACAGATTTCCTCCGCAGGATCAAACGCCCCCGTGTTTACATTTCCGGCTTGAATACAGATGATGGCGGGTCTGGATTCAGACACTGCGGCAATCGCATCGGCACGCATTCTTCCCTGCCCGTCTACAGGAACAGTAATCAGACGCTTGTGACCGAGCCCTAACATCGCCAGGGCTTTAAGCAGCGTAGGGTGAGCTTCAGCGCCAACTATTACCTGCACTTCAGGCGCATTAAACAGACCTTCAGCCTCTACATTCCAGTCGAATTGCTTCAGTACGGCGTTACGCGCGGCGGCCAACGCAGTGAAATTAGCCATCGTTGCCCCCGTCACTAAAGCCCCGCCGCATTCAGTCGGCAACGCCAATATATCAATGAGCCAGCCGAGAGCAACCTCTTCCAGAGTGACAGCGACGGGCGAACTGACGAAAGAAAAAGCGTTCTGATCCCACGCCCCGGCGAGCCAGTTGGCGGCGAGCGCCGCAGGCACAGCGCCGCCCGTCACGAAGCCGAAAAACCGTCCCCCTGTAGTTGCCGTGGTCGCCGGAGAGCCTACCTTATCCAGGAGAGCCAGTACCGTCTCAGGGTCAGAAGACTTTTCCGGCAGCCTCTCTCTCAACTGTTCAAGGTTCTTAAGGGCCTCAGACGATGGGGCCACACCACGATTATCCAGATTTTCATAGTAACGGATTGCGCGCTGCGCAGCGTCCTGCAACAAAGTCTTCATCGGAATTCTCCCATCGAATGAGCTATTATGGCATCCGGAGAAGCGAACATCTATGTATAGCCGACCGAAATTACTGAAGTGTCTATGGGCGTTGGGGCTGGCGGCCCTAATGACATGCTTGCTGACCGCACCCATCTCGCCTCCTGTCCGGGCTCAAAACCCTGAAACTTATAAGGCCACGTTAGCGATTCGTTCTGACCAGCCTGGCGCGGTCATCAACCGCAACATCTACGGCCAGTTCGCGGAGCACCTGGGGCGCCTCATCTACGAGGGCCTCTGGGTGGGCGAGGGCTCGCCTATTCCGAACACGCGCGGTCTGCGCAACGACGTGGTGGCCGCCCTGAAAGAGCTGCGCATTCCCGTGCTGCGCTGGCCCGGCGGGTGCTTCGCGGACGAGTACCACTGGCG
>JACVRN010000186.1 GCA_014534425.1 Pyrinomonadaceae bacterium | reverse complement strand
GCCCTCTATGACGGCGGGCGTGAGCGCCACCTCTACCTCTTTGGCCTCGGCTTCTTCTGCGTCCGCAAAGGCTTCGTTGGCAGAAAAGTTCAGGGCCTTGATGCCCAGACCCATGGACTGCACCAGCACCGCTCCGCCGCGCAGCACGGGCAGCTTCAGGACTGGATACTTCTCGCTCCATTTAGGAAGCTTCGCAGCCGTGTGCGTAATCGTGCCATCGGCACGGCGCACGGCTATGGCGTAGGCGCTGGGAGTTCTCATCATGACGCCTTCTATGACGGCCTGGCCGCCAACTATCAGGTCTCTCTCGTTTGCGCTCACTCGTCTTTCCCTCCGGGAGAACTAAAAACAGTAACGCCGACCCTGGGTGCCCAAGTGTGGCCGCCGCTTCCGTTAAATATACACGAAGACGGCGCGGCCAGCCCGAGCAAAAAGGTCGGCGCTTCAGGTCTTACCGAAAAGCTAATAATGTTGTACTATTTGCTGGCAGTCGCGCATAGGCTCTTTCGCAGCCTCCGAAGAAACTTTAGGCCGGGGCGTTTTCCGTCTTCGGCTCAGCAGGCTTTTTGCCGTAACGCTTGTTGAAGCGGTCAACGCGTCCCGCAGTGTCCACAAGCTTCTGCTTGCCCGTAAAGAACGGGTGGCACTCCGAGCAGATTTCCACATGCAGGTCGTCCTTGCGCGTCGAACGGGTCTTGAACTGGTGGCCGCAGGCGCACTGGACATTAATTTCTTTGTATTCGGGATGGATTCCCTGTTTCATTTTCCTCTACCCTCTCTATAGACAGCTATCAGCGCTTGGGTCTAAACAACCAATAATAAAGCCCGTAGCCCCTATCGTCAAGCTTTGCAGACGGTTGTATATGATGCAGCAGGGCGAGTTTACTTTGTCTGAGCAATTTATTGACAATGCGTTTCGGCGCGTGCTACAAAGCAGGTGGTTTCCGTCCTTAAATTGTTCTCTAAAAGCACTTAAAATGAAGCAGCCAGGCTTCACGTTTTTGCGCGAAATTCTGTCAGGGTGTAGTCGTTAGACTGTGATGGCAGACGAAACAAGACCGCCGGACGAGGCTCCGACCGACAAGGATTCCAAAGAGGATAAGACTACGCCTGAGCGAGAGGCCGCGCTCACAGGCAAAGCCCCTTCAGGCAGTTCAAAGAGCGGCACCACCGTCCCCGCTTCATCCTCAGACCCTTCTAAAACCGAAACCGCAGGCGGCCAACAATCAACCGCGCCGCAACCGCCCGGCGGCGCATCGCCCCCCGTAGGCGACCCCACGAAGGGGCCGTCGCAGGCGGACGCGGAGAAGGCCGCCAGGATTGCCGAAGCCAGGGCTAAGGCGGCAGCCGCCAAGCAGGCCGCAGGCGCAAAGCCCTCACCGCCGCAGCCCGGCGCTGCTCCAGCCGGAGCAGGCGCACCCAAAGCTCCCGTCAAAAAGAAAGAGGAAGGGCCAAAGCCCGTTGACGCTTCGAATCACTCGCTCGTCAAACACCTGCGACAGAAGCTGGACGGTGCCGTTATAGAAGCCACGGAGTTCGTAGGCCAGCTATCCATACAAATCGAGCGCTCGCGGATTGCGGAAGTCTGCGACCTTCTGAAAAGCGACCCGGAAACGCCCTTCGATTATCTCTCCGACCTGACGGCAGTGCATTTCCCAGAACGCCTGGACGCTCCGTTCGAAGTCGTCTACAACCTCTATTCGATTCCCGCCAACGAGCGCGTGCGTTTGAAGGTGAGGACGATGGCGGAAGATGGAGTCGAGACGGTTTCGGGCGTTTGGCCTGCGGCCAACTGGATGGAGCGAGAGGTCTATGACCTGTTCGGCATCACGTTCAAGAATCACCCGGACTTGCGGCGGCTGCTGCTTCCGCCCGACTGGGAAGGGCACCCGCTCAGAAAAGAGTACCCGCTTGAGTTTATAGAGAACCAATGGACGGCGCGCCATCTGCCGGAATTTACGGACGTACAGCGAGAGCAGCTTGAGCAAAGGCGTAATTACGGCCTCGAAGAACTCTCCATGATTGAAGAGCGCCGCGTGCGCGAGATTTTCCGCGCGGGCAAAGAGATACTTTCTAAAGACAAGTGAATACTAAAGAGATAGCAGCGCATTACGAGGCAAAGGTGTTCGACTCGAAGGAGGCGGCCACGAGCGCAGGCTTTGCCCTGACCGAAACGCTGACGACGCGAAACACCTGGAACAAGGCCAGCGCCGCGCAGGCTATAATTCACAAACTCCTGATAAGGAAGCGGCAGGGCGAGACAGACCAGATAGGCATTGTCATAGAGCCGCAAAGCATCACCGGATGCTACAAAAAAGATTGATTCATCGGTTCATTGAATCAATGAAGAAATGAACCGATGATTCAATTCTTACCATTGCTCTTATGCATCAAGTAGAGATTGCCACAACCAGAGAGACGCTTTACGACAGCCCGGAGATGGTCTTGAACATGGGGCCGCAGCATCCCAGTACGCACGGGGTGTTGCGCGTCATCCTGCGTCTGGACGGCGAGACCGTAATTGACCTGGACTGCGACATAGGCTACCTGCATCGCGGCATGGAGAAGATAGCGGAGAATCGCCAGTACTCCATGATTGCGCCTTACTGGGACAGGCTCGATTACATCGCGGCGGTCTCGAACGGCCTCGTCTGGGTAGAGACCGTAGAGCAGATGATGGGACTCGAAGTTCCGCCGCGCGCTCATTACATACGCACGATTCTGACGGAATTGAACCGCATAGCCTCGCACCTGCTCTGGCTGGCAACGCACGCGCTCGACATAGGCGCTTTCACTGTTCTGCTCTGGGCGCTTCGTGAGCGCGAAGAGATTCTGAAGATTTTCGAGCGACAGTTCGGCGCACGCCTGACCTGTCACGCCTGGCGCATAGGCGGCATGCCCAACGACGCCTACGACGGGTTTGAAAGGGACGTGCGCCAGTTCATCAACAATTTCCCGAAGCGAGTCGAAGAGTACGAGACGGTTCTTTCAGAGAACCGCATCTGGCTCAGCCGCACCGTTGGCATAGGCGTTATCCCTGCGGCAGACGCCATAGCTATAGGTCTTTCCGGCCCCGCGCTCAGAGGCTCAGGCGTCGCCTGGGACGTGCGAAAGGCTCGGCCCTACGCCGCCTACGCTGACATGGACTTTGAAGTGCCACTGGGAGAAAACGGCGACACTTATGACCGCTACCTTGTGCGCCTTGAAGAGATGAGACAGTCGCGCCGTATAGTCGAGCAGGCTATAACCCGGCTGCCCGACGGCCCCGTGATGGCGAAAGTGCCCAAGATAATCAAGCCGCCCGCAGGCGATTATTATCACTCTATAGAAGCGCCCAAGGGCGAGCTTGGCTGCTATCTGGTTGCGGACGGCACCAGCAGCCCGCACCGCGTCAGAGTGCGACCACCGTCACTCATAAACCTTCAGGCGCTCCGACAGATGTGCATAGGCCATCTCGTCGCAGACGTAGTTGCCATCATAGGCACGCTCGACATTGTGTTAGGGGAAATAGATAGATAGCTCTCAGCCCTCAGCAGTCAGCAATCAGCTTTATCGCTTCTGGCTGACGGCTGATAGCTGATTGCTGATTGCTATGAATGTTATTCGGCTCAGGGTTCAGGAGATGACGCGCGAGGCGTTCGCGCCCTTTGGTGTGTTGATTGATTCGCGCGGGTCTGTAGAGATTGATCTTTGCGAGGGACGGCCCAGCCTGACGGGAGCTACGGCAGAGCCGCGCCCGCTTCGATTTGATTTCATGGCGCGCCATCGCAGGACGATGCAGGTCTTCTCGCCGCTCGCTTCCAGCAAGAGCATCATCGCCGTTGCGCCGCCCTGTGACGGGGACGCGCCCGACATTGAAAGCGTCAGAGCCTTTCTGGTCAACGGGCGATTCCCTTACGCTTATCACAAGGGGACTTGGCACACGCCGCCTTTCCCCGTTGGCGAATGGGCTTCGTATCTTGTGGTTGACCGTAGTGGCACGCTGGACGACGACTGGGAACTGGTTGACATGCGCGCCGTGCGACAGGTTTCTTTCGAGATAGAACTGTGAAAGAAGCTGTCAGCCGTCAGCATTCAGCTTTCAGCATGATGAAACGGATGCTTGAAAGGCTGACTGCTGATAGCTGATAGCTGATTGCTTATGATAAACGCACTCGCATATTTCGCGCCGCCGAGTTTTCTGGACTGGCTGCTCTTGAAGTATTTCAGCCCGGAGACGGTTAATTACGTCCTCTGGCCTTTCATACAGATTGGCGCGGTGGTGACAATTATTGCCGTCTATGCTCTCTACGCGACCTACGCCGAGCGAAAGATTTCCGCCTTCATGCAGGCTCGCCTCGGCCCCATGCGCGTAGGCCCCTGGGGACTCTTGCAACCTCTGGCCGATGCCCTCAAGCTCTTGACCAAAGAAGACCTCACGCCGGACAAAGCAGACCCGTATATTTTCAAGTTCGCGCCCTACATAGCGGTCGTCGCGGCCTTCGTCGTGTTGGCCGTCATTCCGTTTGCGCCGAACTGGGGCGTCATCACGGATGTCAATATAGGCATCCTCTTCGTGCTCTCGATTTCGAGCGTAGGCGTGCTCGCTCTGATTCTCGCCGGTTGGTCTTCGAATTCAAAGTACGCGCTCCTCGGCGGCCTGCGCTCAAGCGCGCAGATGATTTCCTACGAAGTGGCGCTCGGGCTTTCACTCGTGGGAGCCTTGATGTTCGCGCGCACGCTCAGCCTGTCGGGGATAGTTGCCGCGCAGGGAAGAGATTCCATCTGGTTCTTCTTCTACCAGCCGCTAGGTCTCTTCATCTTCCTGGTGAGCGGGATTGCGGAGAACAACCGCGCGCCGTTTGATTTGCCCGAAGCCGAATCCGAGTTGGTCGCGGGCTTTCACACGGAATATTCCGGGATGCGTTGGTCGCTCTTCTTCATGGCGGAGTACGCGGCGATGGTTGTCGTCTCTGCGATTGCCACGACCGTTTACCTGGGTGGCTGGTATCTGCCCTTCGTCTACGGCCTGACCGAAGAGCGCGGCTTTCATAATCTTTACGTCATCCTGAGCATCATCATCTTTATGATTAAGGTGGCGGTGCTCCTTTATATATACTTCTGGCTCAGGTGGACGCTGCCGCGCTTCCGCTACGACCAACTGATGGACATAGGCTGGAAGTGGATGATTCCTTCCGCGCTCATCAACGTAGTCCTCTCAGCCATAGCCATCTTCGCCGTGCAGGCGCTCGACGGTTGGAGCGGTTACAGGACTGTCGAGTCTGTGAGAGACGGCCTTGACCTGACGCGCACGGGAAAGATAATCGTCATTATCATAGGCTGGAGCGGTCTTTTCATCACCGCCGGACTGCTGTCGGTCATCAACTGGCGCTCGCGCGATTTCAATTTGAAGAAGCAACGCCGTAAGATACGCTTGATTGATTTACCTAAAGGGCGTCCTGCAATCGCACCCGCAGCAGCAACAGCGCCCGCAACACAGACGCCCGCGCCCGCACCGAGCGAGTAAGGGGATTAGTTTTATGCCAGCAGTAAATGTTCCGCAGCCGACTTTCATGGAGAAGCTGAAGCGCTTCTTCCTGGTCGATATTTTGAAGGGGCTTGGGCTGACGCTCAAGTACAACATTGGCGCGATGACGGATAAGGATGCCGTCGCGGGCAAAGGCATCTACACGGAGCAGTATCCGAAGGTGCGGCCCGATGTCGCCCCGCGCTTTCACGGCGCGCCGCGTCTCAACATGGATCCTGAGACGCACGACACGCTCTGCATCGCCTGCAACCTCTGCGCGCTGGCCTGCCCGGAAGATTGCATAGATGTCATCCCCATGGACATAGAGGTGATGACCGCAGGCAAGCCGCGCAAGAAGAAGGTGCT
>JACVRN010000277.1 GCA_014534425.1 Pyrinomonadaceae bacterium | reverse complement strand
CATCAAGGCTATTCGATTGAAGAGTCTGTGGCCTTTATTTCGTCCCGCGACGGGGCGCGGCAAAGAGGAGAAGATTATAGTTTCGCTGTTTTTGATGCCGTGACGGAGCGTTTTCTGGGAGGAGTTGGCGTCAACCAGATTAACCGCATTCACAGAATGGCGAATCTTGGCTACTGGATACGACAGAGCGAGACGGGTCGCGGCGCCGCAACGGCGGCGACTCTTCTTGCAGCCCGATACGGTTTTCAGGAGCTGGGGCTACAGCGCATAGAGATTGTGGCCGCAATAGGGAACGTTGCCAGCCAGAAAGTGGCAAGGAAAGCCGGAGCGCGCAAAGAGGGGGCTCGTCTGAGAAAGCGTCTTCTGATTAACGGAGAAGTGCAGGACGCCGTGCTTTTCTCTCTTATCGCCGAAGATCTGAAAAACTTTTAGTGCTAGTATCTTATGAAGACAGTCCTGTTTGTTACAGATTCTCACCCCTAATTGATAAACTCGATAATGACCCAGAATCTAAATGGTAGAGAAACTGTCTGTAGAGCTACTTGATATTGGTTGAGGAATCAGTTATTGATGCCTGGAGTAGTATTTGACCTTCGGTGATAATCATAAATCAACATCTATGAAGATAATTCTGGCAGAAGTTCGCGGCGAAGAGTTGATTGGCGAGCGCGCTTACGAGAAAGCGGTCGTGGTCGTCGGTCGCGATCCTGCGCAGTGCGACATTGTCTTCGAACAGGGGTTGTGGCCGATGGTTTCGCGCCGCCATGCCGAAATTCAATTAAAGTCGGGCCGCTGCTTGCTCATCGATTCAAATTCATCTTTCGGAACTTTCCTCAATGGTCAACGCGTTACGGCTCCGGTGGAAGTGGGTCAAGGGGCACGCATTCAGTTTGGAGCTGCAGGGCCGGTTATTGCGGTCGTTCGGTTTGAAGGGACGGCCGATTATTCAGAGGGGCCGTCGAAGGCCAGACCTCCAGATTTTAGTACTCAAGTGATGAGCGAGATCTCGTCCGAGTATGCCGCGCAGCGCAGCCGGAAGGAGCCGCAAAGCAGCCGTCTCGGCGCGTCTGAGCCATCTCAGCAGACACCTCGTTCAAAGCCCCTTCAATCGCAGACGCCCGCCGCGCTCCCGACAACTCAAATTCCGGCCGTTCTCGAATACGTCAGCGGGTTGAGCACCAAGCCAGAGCAGATTCGGCTCGACAAGCCGAAAACTCTTCTCGGTCGTGATCCGTCCTCAGCAATTCCTATTGATATCTCGGCGGCAGTGGTCTCGCGGCGCCATGCCGAGATCCAGCGACGTCCGGATGGTCGCCTGGTGCTCGTAGATCTCAATAGCTTTAACGGCACGCTTCTTAACAATCAACGAATTGCCACGCCAACTCTGCTCCATGATAACGATCGAATACAGCTGGGCATGGGCGGACCTGTCCTGCGATTCCTCGATCCGCAGTACCCGCGCGAAGATGAATCGGCATCCGCTGGCAGTGGGGCCGCTACTCCTTCAGGTTCGCTTGGCGATAAGCCGGATTTTCAGCGCACGATCGTCGTTCGGGAGCCTTCCAATCAGTTCAAGCGCGACGCTGTTGCCGCGGAAGGTCTGAACGCGCAGTTGCTCATAGAGCGTCCGTTCGATAGACAAAAGCCGCTGTTAACGGTAGGGCGAGCTCCCGACAATGACATCAGCGTAGATGGGTTACAGATCTCTAACTATCACGCGCGTTTTCTGCGCAATGGTGATGGGCGAGGCGTGATGGTTGAAGATGTTGGGTCAACCAACGGCGTTTACGTCAACGGAGCCCGAATAACGGGTCGTCGCCCCGTCGGGCCGGAAGATGTAGTGCAGATCGGTCCGTTTATTCTGCGGGCCGATCCTGATCGCGGGGTTGCCGTCTTCGATTCACGCTCAAAGACACGCATTGACGCCATCGAGATCACGAAGATCGTACCGAGCCGCACGGGGCGAGGCGAGGTCAAGCTGCTCGATGCCATCAGTCTGACGATTCAGCCTAATGAGTTTGTAGGACTGCTTGGGCCTTCCGGAGCAGGCAAATCTACGCTGATGGATGCTCTGAACGGAATGCGACCTGCTACGAGCGGGCAGGTGCTCATCAACGGCCTTGATCTTTATCAGCATCCGGACTCGCTCAAGCAATCAATCGGCTATGT
>JACVRN010000123.1 GCA_014534425.1 Pyrinomonadaceae bacterium | reverse complement strand
GCCTTGCAGGATGTCATGAACGCGCTCGCGGTCGACACGGGCGGGCGTCTCATTCACAACACGAACGCGCTCGGCACAGGCATGACAAGGGCGCTACAGGAAACCTCGCTCTATTATCTTCTGGCGTGGCGCCCTGAGAATGAGGGCAGCCGCAACAGAAAGTTTCGCCGCATAGAGGTGAGCGTCAGGAACCGGCCAGAGCTTTCCGTGCGACTCCAGAAAGGATTTTTCGAGACCACGCCGGAAGCTGCTAAAGTTAAGGGAGACACGAACGCGAAAGCTCAGACGAAGGCCCCTACTGACCCTTTGCGCTCGGCCATCACCTCGCTCTTTCCGAAACACGAGTTGCCGACTCAGCTTGCCTTGAGCTACATGGACACTCCGGCTAACGGCTCCACGCTGGTGGCTACCATGAAGATTGAGAGTGACGCGCTCAAGGTCGAGGCGAAGGAGGGAAAGGTTGCGGCGGTCGTTGATATAGCTGGCACCATCTTCGATTCGCACGGCAAGCCCCTGGACGGTTTCAGAAAACGCCTGACCGTGACCCCAAGCGCAAACACCAATGCTCTGCCCGACATCATCTACAATTACCGCTCTACCTTGAAGCCGGGACTTTATCAGGTGCGAGTGGGCGCACTCGACCGCTCAAGCGGGCAGACGGGCAGCGCCGTAGAGTGGGTGATGATTCCAGACCTCACGAAGCAGCGCCTTTCCATGAGCAGCCTGATTGTGGGAGAGCGAAAGAAGAGCGCGGCGCAGGAAGAGCGCAAGGCGGACACGCTGGTCGAAGGCGTTCCCGTGAGCGTAGACCACAGGTTCGAGCGCGCTTCGAATCTGCGCTTTCTGGTTTACATCTACAACGCTGCGCGGGCGGCAGCCGCGCCGCCCGACATTGCGCTTCAGGTGCAGATTTTCCGCGACGACCAGCCTGTAGTCACTACCCCGCTTCGCAAGCTTTCAACCGAGGCGCAGGATTTGGCGCGGCTGGCTTACGCGGCAGAGATTCCATTGCAAGAGATGAGCGCAGGCCATTATATTCTTCAGGTTACGGCCATAGACCGTATAGCAAAGACCAGCACTTCCCAACGCGTGCGCTTCGAGGTTCAGTAAAACTGTTAGAGGTAAATATGAGCCTACAAATCAGAGGCAAGCGGATTCTCTTCGCTGCGATTGCGGCCCTCTTCATCTTTACTCAAGCTGCTCTTGCACAGGAAATCACAGGTCAATCCGAGGACGCCGACGACGTAGTTAAAATCAACACGGAGCTTGTGCAGACGAGCGTCAGCGTTCAGGACAAGAAAGGCCGCTTCGTCGACGGGCTGAAGAAAGAGGACTTCGAGTTAAAGGTCGACGGCAAGCCCGTGGATGTCAATTTCTTCGAGCGCGTGGCCGCAGGGTCTGCCAGCGAGACCGCTCAACCTGCTGCCGCTCAGCCCATCCCTGCAACTTCTCCCAACACTGCTGCGGCCACTCGCGCCATCACGCGTGGGCGAGTCATAGCCTTCTTCATAGACGACCTGCACATAAGCGCGGGCAACCTGAAGAAAGCCAAGGAGGCCATCACAAAGTACATAGACAAGGAGATGGGACAGAACGACCTTGTGGCTATCACTTCCGCGAGCGGCCAGATTGGTTTTCTTCAACAGTACACGGATAACAAGGACGTGCTGCGCGCCGCTCTGGCCCGCGTTAATTACAAGTTGAGCGACGTGGGCGACATGCAGCAGCCGAACATCACTTACTATCAGGCCATACAGGTAGACCGTGGCGACAGGGAAACCCTCAACTATCTTGTGGACGAGACTATGCGTACGGGCATAGTCCCCACTACCGGCGGACAGATAACGGACGGCACCAAAAGCGCAGCCGAGGACATTGTCAGACAGCGAGTCGGTTTTATACTCAAGCAAGGCTCTAGAATCGTGCTCAACTCGCTTTCGACTCTTGAGAGCCTGATACGCTATTCCGCGCCTATGCCGGGACGAAAGTTGGTCTTTTTTATCTCTGACGGTTTTTTCCTGGACGCCAGAACCGGCCCCATGCTCGATAAAATGAAAAGTATAGTGGATGCCTCTACGCGCTCTGGCGTGGTCATCTACTCCATGGATGCGAAGGGGCTGGTCACTGGGATGGATGACCCCAGGGTGGGAGAAAACTTTGACCCTGTGGGAATGAGCGCACGCACGTCGGGCGGAGAGCTTTCGTCGACGCAGGACGCTATGAACTCTCTGGCCGTTGACACAGGGGGCCGCTTCATCAAAAACACCAACGCGCTGGACGCGGGGCTTGTCAGCATTCTCAGGGAGACCTCTGTTTATTACATGCTGGCGTGGCGGCCCGACCCCGAGACGCAGAAGGGCGGAAAGTTTCACCGCATAGAAGTTGATGTCAGGAACCGGCCTGAGTTGAGCGTGCGCGTGCAGCGCGGCTTCTTCGATAACGCAAAGCCCGCCGAAGAGACCGCGAAAAAGAGCGACAAGAAGGAGAAAGGGAAAGGGAAAGCCAAACCGCCCGCAGACCCTTTGACCAAAGCGCTCGTCTCACGCTATCCGCAGAAGGGAGTGCCCACGGAGCTTACGCTCAGCTACATGAATGACCCTACGACTGGCGTGCGGCTGGTGTCTTCCATGAAGATAGAGGGAAGCCGACTCAGGTACGAGACGGCGAGCGGGAAAGCCGGAAGCAACATCGATATTGAGGGCGCTGTTTTCGATTCTCAGGGCAAACGCCTGGACGGCTTCCGCGTACGCTTGATAGCTCCGCCACCGCCTCAGAACGTCACAGACCCTAAGCTGCCGGACGTGACCTACAACTACTACTCGTCGCTCAAGCCGGGTCTTTATCAGGTGCGTGTTGCTTCTCGCTACGAAGCGAACGGGCAAACGGGCAGCGCCGCGCAGTGGATAGAGATTCCAGACCTCACGAAGCAGCGCCTTTCCATGAGCAGCTTAATCTTGGGCGAGAAAAAATTCAGCGCGGCGGAGAAAAGGGACGAGGCGGCTGCGCCCGACACCGTGCCAGTTAGCGTTGACAGGCGCTTCGACCGCTCGTCCAACCTGCGCTTTCTGGTCTACGTCTACAACGCGGCCCGCGCCGCAGCAGGCACTCAACCGGAAGTAGAGCTTCAGGTTCAAATCCTGCGCGATGAAAAACCCGTCGCCACCTCTCCCATGAGAAAGATTTCGACAGAGGCGCAGGACTTGGCGCGGCTCGCTTATGCTGCGGAGTTCCCGCTTCAGGAGATGAGCGTGGGCCAGTACACGCTTCAGGTGACGGCCATAGACCGCATAGCAAAGACTACTACCTCTCAGCGCATACGCTTTGAGGTTCAGTAAAACTTGAAAGGCACAGTCAGCTTCGTGACTAATCATGCGTATGACTAATCAACTCATAAAAATCCTCGTAGCGGCGACTGCCGCCCTCTTCATCTTCGCTCAAGCCGCACTGTGCCAGCAGGATGACGATAAATCTCAGGACGCGGGCGATGTCCTGAGAATCAACACGGAGCTTGTGCAGACGAACATCACAGTCCTTGATAAGAAGGGACGATTCGTTGACGGGCTGAAGAAGGAAGACTTTGAGCTTCGAGTGGACGGTCGCCCCGTAGAGGTCTCGTTCTTCGAGAACGTCTTAGCGGGAAGCCGCAGAGAGCAACTGCTGCGCTCGGCTAAAGGCGAGCCGTTGACGGCAGCAGCCGTCACAAGCCCTGCGCCATCATTACGACGGCGCACCATAGTCTTCTTTTTGGACGATCTTCATCTTTCACTGGACAGCCTGGGCCGCACGCGCAAGATGCTGTTGAACTTCATAGAAAAAGAGATGGGCGAGAACGATATGGTAGCCATCGCTTCATCTAGCGGCCAGATAGGTTTCCTTCAACAGTACACGGATAACAAGGACGTGCTGCGCGCTGCCGTCTCGCGTCTGGTTCAAATCCCGTACGCGGTCAAAGACACTGCGCGCGGAGCCGGTGCTGTGATGACGGAATACATGGCGCTTGTCATAGAGCGGCGTGACGACCCAGGCGTCTTCAATTTCTTCGTGCAGGATTGCCTGCAGTGGGCACCCAGAGCAAACAAGCGCGCGGGTTATCCGCGCCAGGCCTGCGAGCAGGAGGTTAAAAATCGCGCTCGGCTCATCCTGCTGCAATCGGGCCAGGTCGTCTCGAACACTTATCGCTCCTTGGAAACGCTTCTGCGCTCTGCCGAAAGGATGCCGGGCAGCAAGCTTGCCTTCTTTATCTCGGACGGTTTCTTAGCCGATTCAGGCCCGCGCGGCTCTACCGGCTACGACAAGATCGGCCCCATCACGGACGAGGCTCGACGCGCGGGCGTTGTCATCTACACGATTGATGCGCGCGGCCTCGTCTCGAACCAGCTTGACGCGACCAACAACGTGGCCTTTGACCCGGAAGGCCGCTTGGCGAACTCCGTTTCGCGTGAAGTCGCCGCGACGCAGGACGCTTTGAACGCGCTCGCAGCCGACACGGGCGGGCGCGCTCTACGCAATCAGAACTACTTCGACACGTTCATAGGCAATGCACTGGAAGAGACCGCCCGATACTATCTTCTGGCTTGGCGGCCAGAGATTGAGGAGCAGAAGAACGAGAAGTTCAAGAAGATAGAGGTGCAGGTCAAAGGGCGGCCAGAGCTAACGGTGCGAACAGCGCGCGGCTTCTTTAGCAACAGGACTTCAGCTTCTATAGAGAACGAGCGCGTGGCGAAAGAAGAAAAGCCAACAGCCAGCGCAGAGGAGAAGAAACCTGACGCGGATTTACGACAGGCGCTCACGGATTTTTACACGCGGCAGGCGCTTCCCCTTCAGCTTTCTCTCTTCTACCTGGACACGCCAGCGAGCGGCACCGTGCTGACCAGTTCGGTTCAGGCTCCGACAGCGCTTCTGTCATACGGCTCGCAGGGGACAGAGACGGCTTCGCTGACGCTGGCCGGGGTCATCTTAAACGAGCAGGGCAAGCCCGCCGCGAGCTTCAAGACCGGCCTCAAGGTAAACCCTCCAGGCTCGAATAAATCCGGGCAGGTCGCGTCTAATGTCATCTACAACAATCGCACTCCGCTCAAGCCCGGGCTTTATCAGGTGCGAGTCGCTGCGCGCGACGACCGCAGTGGAACCGTTGGAAGCAGCATGCAGTGGATAATGATTCCAGACCTCTCCAGGCGCGAGCTTTCTTTGAGCAGCCTGATATTAGGAATCGAGAGCCTCAGGGGCGGGAGCCAAGAGGCCGAGCAGATACAGTGGAGCGTGGACAAAAAATTCGCGCACGGCTCGCACCTGCGCTTCATGACCTTCATCTACAACGCCGCGAGAGCAAGCAGCGCGCAGCCGAGCCTTTCGGCACAGGTGCAGATTTACAGGGACGGCAAGGCAGTAATCTCCACGCCCTTCAAACCCGTCACGCTCGACGCGGGCACTGACCCATCGCGCATTCCCTTCACCGCAGACATCAATCTAGGCTCCTTGCAGGCGGGGCGCTACGTCCTGCGCGTCAACGTAGAAGACAACGTAACGCACAAGTCCGTCTCGCAGCAGACCGCATTCGACCTTCAATAAAATAAACCGTAGGGGCAGGGCTAGTCCCTACGGTTTATCAGGTAAGCTCTGGCTAATTCATCTTCTGGACATCTAATGAAACGCATCCTTAGAGAGAACGGGCTGTCAATCGTCTGGTTAGGACTGTTCTTCTCCACCTTCCTCTTCGGTCAAACGCTTTTCGGCTACAAGGAATACAACAGCGAGCAGCGCGAGCATCAAAGGCCGGAGATTGGCTACGTAGAGTATTTAACCAGCGCGCACTTTCTTGAGGCGACTATGGAGAACTGGGAGTCAGAGTTTCTACAGATGTTCCTCTTCGTAGCGCTCTCGGCTTTCCTCTATCAGAAGGGTTCTGC
Source organism: Pyrinomonadaceae bacterium (assembly GCA_014534425.1). Taxonomy (GTDB): domain Bacteria; phylum Acidobacteriota; class Blastocatellia; order Pyrinomonadales; family Pyrinomonadaceae; genus JACVRN01. The sequence continues at coordinate 8,755 of JACVRN010000123.1, read as the reverse complement.
GGAATCCAAGAAGCTTGATGAAAAGGAGAAGGTTGATAAAGACCCCGCGAAGTCGCGCAACAAGAAGGATGCTCCGTGGCCCGTGCGAAAGGGCGGAATCGTTCTCGCCCTCTACCAGTACTCGCTGAGCCTCGCGTTCCTGCTGCTCTTCTTCATCAGCTTCTTCCTGCATGCCGTGGGCGGGGCGCGCGAGTATAACCAGGATCAGTTAGAGCACGGAAGCACTGAGATTGTGACGACGCTCGGCTACATGGCTACCTCTCGCTTCTGGTTCGAGTCCTTCCAGAACTGGCAGAGCGAGTGTTTGGCCGTAGGCTCCATGGTCATCCTCTCCATCTTCCTGCGCCAGCGCGGCTCGCCCGAATCGAAACCCGTAGACGCCCCGCACAGTCAGACCGGCAAGGATTGATTCCAAAAGAGAAATTAAGAGAGGATTCAAAGCTCTATCTGGCGCGCGTAGATGACAGGCTCGAAGGAGCGCAGTTCTTCCAGGACTTCGTTGGTTAAGGGCGCGTCCGTCTCTATTATCGCCATGGCCTCGCCGCCCTGCTCTCGTCTTCCAAGGTGAAAGCGGCTGATGTTGACGCCTCTTTCGCCGAGCGTTGTGCCGACGCGGCCTATGACGCCGGGAACGTCACGGTTCCGCATCACTACCATGTGGCCCGTAGGGATGGCTTCTATGTGAAAGCCGTTTATCTCGGTGATGCGACCGTCGCCCCCTTGTTTGAAGAGCGCGCCCGCGAGTTTCTGTTCGCCGCCTGTAGTGATGACTCGCGTAGTGAGCGCGGGCAGAAACTCGCTGCCCTGTCCAGCGCGCCTGTACGAGGCCGTGACGTTGATGCCGCGCTCATCCGCTATTAGAAAGGCGTTGACGACGTTGACGCGTGCGCTCATGTCTCTAAGCAGTCCGGCCAGGAAGGAGCGCGTGACGGGGGCCGCGTCCCATTCAGCGACTTCGCCAGCATACTCTATGCGAACCTCGCGCACGGCTGCTTCGTCCAGAAGCTGCGCGGAAAATCTTCCTAGACTCTCTGCCAGCGTCATGTAGGGCTGAAGCTGATTGAGTGCTTCAGCTCCGAGCGCTGGCACGTTGACTGCGCCCCTGAGCGCGCCCGTCAAAAGAAAATCTCTCATCTGCTCTGCGACTGTGAAGGCCACGCCCTCCTGCGCTTCGGTCGTAGATGCCCCAAGGTGCGGCGTGGCTATTACCTCCTCGCGCGAGATAAGAGGATGGTCTTCCGGCGGCGGCTCCGCCTCAAACACGTCCAGAGCAGCGCCCGCCACCTTTCCTTCCTTAATAGCTTCAAGCAGTGCGCGCTCGTCTACAAGCCCGCCGCGAGCGCAGTTGATGATGCGGACGCCCTGCTTCATGCGCGCGAAGGCGTCACGCCCTATCAGGCCGCGAGTCTCGTTCGTGAGCGGCGTGTGGATGGTCAGAAAGTCTGCGCGCGAGAGTACTTCATCGAGCGATGCAGTTTCGACTTCCAGGTCGCGCGCCTGCTCTGGCTGAATGAAAGGGTCATAGGCGACTATATTCATGCTAAGGCTTCGCGCGCGGCCCGCCACTACGCGCCCTATGCGGCCCAGCCCGACGATGCCTAGGGTCTTTCCCTGAAGCTCTACGCCTATGAATCGCTTGCGTTCCCAGCGACCGGACTTGAGGCTGGCGGCGGCCTGCGGGATGCGACGCGCCAGAGACATCAGAAGCGCCAGCGTGTGCTCGGCGGTCGTCATGGTGTTGCCGTCCGGCGCGTTCATCACCACCAGCCCGCGCGCAGTAGCCGCCGCCACGTCAATATTATCCACGCCCACGCCCGCGCGGCCTACGACACGCAGTCTCGGCGCAGAGTCCATCAACTCCGCCGTCACCTTCGTCTCGCTACGCACAACCAGTCCCTCGCAATCCTGCAAGCTCGCGCGCAACTCTTCACCCTTAAGGCCGGTTCTTTTTTCGACCAGAAAGCCCGCAGCCTTCAAAGGCTCAAGCCCCGTGGCCGAAACGTCGTCCGCAACAAATATTTTCATCTGGCTCATGTACGGAAGTAGTAGAACAGATTTCTTCGATTTTTAAGAACCGTACATACTAACATGAAAGCGACTGTAAAGCCTTCAACGCGGAGAGAGAGACGCGAAAGTAATCCATTACTTTTATCTTTTCCCTTATGATAAACTCTCGCGCCGCGCATTGGTTGACGCGCGTTGAGAGAGAGAACGCGACAGGAGAGAAGAGAGAATGGAAATTTTCGTTTACCGCCCCGGAGCCGAGCGGATCGAAGAGAACTATACGGTCGCAGACCTGCCGGAACTTCTGAAAGACAAATCGCTCACCATCTGGGTCGATATGGACAACCCGCCCTTGGAAGAGGATCGAGTTCTTCAGGATGTCTTCGGGCTTCACCCGCTAGTGATTGAAGACTGCCGCGCCGAGCGCCATCATCCAAAAATCGAAGAGTTCCCCAACTATCTTTACTTCATCATGCACGGCGTGCGCGCAGACACTTCCGCACAGCGCTTCAACACCATAGAGCTTGACGCGGTGCTAGGCCCGAATTACGTCCTCACCTATCACATAGACACCTTCCGCAGCATCAACATTGTGAAGCAGCGCGTTCGTAACAGCCCCATCACCTGTCAGCGCGGGCCAACATTTCTGCTGCACCAGATTCTTGATCAGATAGTCGATTTCTATTCGCCCGTGCTGGACGACTTCGACGAACGCATCTCCGCGCTTGAGGACAACATCTTCAGCCTGAAAAGCCCTGACAACTCCATACTCGAAGAGATTATGAGCTTGAAGCGGAGCGTGCTTCGCCTGAGACGCATCTCCTCAAAGCAACTGGACATTCTCTATCGCATGAGCCACGGCCAGTACGCGCTGATTGACGAGCAGGCGCTTCCCTTCTTCCGTGACATCTACGACCATCTGGTGCGCGTCACAGACCTTGCGGAAAACTACCGAGACCTGATTAGCGGCGCGCTAGACGCTTATCTCTCCGTCATCTCGAACCGCATGAACGAAATCATGAAGGTGTTGACTATCTTCTCCGCAGTCATGCTGCCCCTGACTTTCATAGCTGGAGTCTACGGCATGAACTTCGACAACATACCGGAGCTTCATACACCCAACGGTTACTTCGTCGTCTGGATAGTTATGATTAGCGTAGCCCTGGGGATGCTCACCTTCTTCTGGCGGCGCGGCTGGATAGGCGAGTCGAAGGCAAAGAAAGAAGGAAAGGAGTAGGGACAGAGGACTTGTCCCTGCCCCTACAGTCGTGATGTTGGCTCGTCCTTGTTACATAGGCCCGGTTTCTTCTCCGGGGCCAGCCCCGTCGCGTGGGCCGTCGAACTGTCCGTCGGGAGATGGAGTTGAAGAGCTTCCGCCGTTTGCGCTGCCGCTATCCTTACCGGATGCAGTGCTGCTTTCATCAAGGTCGCTGACGGTCTCTTTGCTGGTAGCGTCCCGCTCCGCATCCTCTTTCGTAGGGGTCACGCTGTCGCTTCTGTTCTTTTCTTCCTGCATCTCTCGTCTCCCGTAGTTGAATTTTCAATATATATTATAGTTGTACTCAACCATTATGCGCTGAGAAACCTGCACGCCGTCTTTCGTCGCCGGAACAAATTTTATACGCTTAAGCGCATCGAGCGAAGAGCGCGTCAACCCGTGCGGCAGCCCTTTGACTACGCGTATGTCCGTTATCTCTCCGGTCTTTGACAGGACGGCTTCCAGGATAACCGTTCCAGACACTTGAAAGCGACGCGCGGTCTCCGTGTACTGCGGTTCCGGCCTTGCTGTAATGCGCGCACGCTCTGTCACTTCTCTGGGCATAAAAATTCTGTCGTAATCCACAGGGCCAGAGGGAACATCACTGCTCTCTTTCCCACGCTCCAGGTTGCCGCCCACGCCCGGCCCAATTAAACGTAAACGCCTGTTCCCGTCCGTCTCTGCGTCCGTCTGCGTGGATTGTGGCTTGTACCTGTCCGGCACAAATGAGTTGAGAAAGCGTTGCGCGCCCGCTTCCGCAGCATTCGCGTTAAAGACCGTGAGGACGTAAATCTTCGGGCCGCCGGCGAAGACACGCAGGACGCCCGGCTTTTCCCCGAACCTGAGCAGGTATTGTCTGCCCGAAAACTCGCCCGCTTTCAACTCGCGCTCATACACAACCTGACCGCCGCGCGTCTTGCCCAGCTTTTCCCTGCGCGGCAACAGAAGCGACTCCCAGGCCAACTCCGCGCACTCGTCAAGATAATCTTCCACCTCATCCGGCTGAGCGCTAGTGTAGTTGCGATTGTTCATTGACCAGACCGTGTAGACCACTCCATTCTCTGTCACAGAGTAACGGAGCGCGTCCACCTGCAACTGTTCATAGCTGTTCTTTTGTGCTTTGCCCTCCGGGATTGGCGGAGGCACCATGACGGAGAATTGCTCGTCCGGCGGAGAGAGCTTGACCCAGTAACTCACGTCTTGCGCGTAGGACGTGGTTTGCGCGAGCAAGCAGATGAAAAGGCTGGCGGCTGCGGCGCGAAGCTTCATCGTCAAAACCTCTTTAGCGAAGGCTCGTAGAGTGTCGCAAAGGCTCTTAGACTATTCGCCCAATCACATCGTAATCATGCGCTTCGGTTATCAGAACGTCAACGAGCCTTCCGGGCACAGGCTCGAACTCTTCCGGCGCTTCGTTAATCAGCACCACGCCGTCTATGTCTGCGGCCTGGGTCTCCATGCGCCCCTGCCATATGAGGTCAGACTCTTTCGATGCGCCTTCAAAAAGCACGCGCACGGTAGAGCCTATCTTCGCCCTGTTGATGCGGCGGGAAATGCGCGCCTGCTCCTTCATCAACCGGGCGCGTCTGCGCTTTGCGACCTTCGGGTCAACTTTACCGGGTAGGTCAAACGCGGGCGTGCCCTCTTCGTCCGAATAGGTAAAGACGCCCACGCGGTCGAACTCTACGTTGCGTATGAAGGTCAGAAGCTCCTCGAAATCTTCTTCGGTCTCGCCGGGAAAGCCCGTGATGAAAGTCGTGCGAACGGCTATGCCTGGCACACGCTCGCGCACCCTCTCTATAAGTCTTTCAAGGCTCTGCCTGGTTCCGCCGCGCTTCATGAGCTTCAGCACGTTCGCTGACGCGTGCTGCAAAGGCATGTCCAGATACTTGACGGCCTTCTCTTCTCTCGCCAGCACGTCCAGAAAAGCGTCCGAGATGTGCGTAGGATAGGTGTACATCACGCGCACCCACTCTATGCCGTCGAGGCGCGAAAGCTCTCTGAGAAGATGAGCGAGCGCGTCGTGTTGTCCCAAATCTTCGCCATAGCGCGATGAATCCTGCGCGACCAGAACTATCTCTTTCACACCCTGCGCGGCTAGGGTTTGCGCTTCGCTGAGGATTGAGCCGAAGCGGCGGCTGCGAAAATGGCCGCGCATCTGCGGGATGAAACAGAAGGCGCAGGGACGGTCGCATCCTTCGGCTATCTTGATGTAAGCCATGTAGCGCGGCGTAGCAAGCACGCGCGGGCTGGATTCATCATAAAGGTAGGTCGCCGTCTGGTTCCCGATTGGCAGCACCGGAAGAGCACGCGCATTCACGCGCTCGTCCGCAACCTTCGTAATCTCCTTTATCTGATTCGTGCCTATGAAGGCATCGACTTCTGGAAGCTCTTTCAGCAGGTCGTCACGATAACGCTCTACCAGACAACCGGCCACCACGAGCCGCTTGCATTTACCTTCTGCCTTCAGGCGCGCGGCTTCCAGAATGGCGTCCACGGATTCCTGCTTGGCCGAATCTATAAACCCGCAGGTGTTGACCACGAGCGTGTCCGCTTCACTTGCGTCCGTAGTAATCTCGTAACCGCTTTGCTGCAACTCGCCCATCATCACCTCGCTGTCAACGAGGTTCTTAGGACAACCCAGACTGATAAAACCAACTTTCTTCATGATTGATTCATCGGCTCATTTATTCATTGAATCAATGAATAAATGAATCAACTTCTTCCCACTTCCCCTTCTAATCGTGTCAGGCACTGTTCGATTTCCGCAGCCTCTGCGGCTGAGAGAGTTTGAGCGCCGTAGCGCACGCGGTTGTAAGCGCGCGTGATGCGAAGCACATCCGAGATGCCGGTCGCGCCCGCGAACTCAAGCGGTGTCTGATTCTTCTCGCGCCGCAGTCCACGCTCGGCCAAGAGCGCCGTCATGCGCTCGTAAAACTTGACGACAGAAGCGCGCTCTTCTTCCCTCTTCCAGACGCGCAGGCCGCGCCAGAAGCCCATGCGCTTGATTCTGTAGACGAGTAACAGAAGTGTTGCCAGAAGCAGCGCAACTATTATCATGAGCCAGGAGCGGCTGCGTGCGCCTGCCGCACCTTCTAATCCGAAGGCGCTCTGGATTGCGCGAGTCCAATCGGTCAGGCTGGCTTTCGCCGCATCCGTCATCTCCGCCAGCACTTCGCGCAGGCTGTACATTTGATTGCGAAGAGAGGTGGCGAGCGATTGCTGTTCCTGCCTGTCGTAGCCTATGACGTACTGGTTCCAGTAAAGCTCCATGGCTTCAGCGTACTTGCCCAGCATGGAAACAATTCCGGTCGTGGCGCGCACGCGTCTTCCGTCAGGCGGCGTAGGGTCAAACGTCACCCACGCGCCCGTCCCAGGGAAATAGACCTCCACCCAAGAGTGCGCGTCCTTTTGTGTGACGGTGTAAACGTCCGCCGCGTCGTTGTATTCCCCGCGCTGGAAACCGTTGACGACGCGCGCAGCTATCCCCTGCGTGCGTAGCATGACGGCCATAGCGGTCGAGAAATATTCGCAGTGGCCTTCGCGCACGCGAAAGAGAAAGTCCGCGAGCGGGTCATCGCCCCCGGCCTTCATGTCCAGGCTGTAACCGAAATCTTTTTGAAGATGCTGCTCGATGGCACGTGCCGCGTCGTAACGGTTGCGCGCTCCCGCGCCGATTATCCACTCGCGCGCAAGCCTTGCTATGCGCGGGTCTAGCGTGCCTGGAAGCTGAAGGTAGCGCGACGCAGAAGAACCGTAGGGCTTTGAGTCCGCGCGCAGGTCTTTAGCGTCCGGCTCCGTGGTGTCGGAGATTGCTCTGTAGGTGATGCGGTCGAGCGGGTGCTGGCGCGTGGTCAGAGCGCCTTCGCGGTCAATCCTCACGTAAGAGAACGCGCCCTGCAAGGCTATGACGCGCGGCGCAGCAAAGAGGACGGGCGTGTCTACAGGCTCAAGAAAAAATGTTTGGGTCGTTAAATCGTGACGGCTGTCGGGCGTTTCGAACTGGTAAAAGTTTCTGCCACTGTAAGGCTTGCTCTCTTCCATAGAGCGTTTCCAGGTGCGCCCGTCAAAGCTGTCCAGGGCGATTCCGCGCCAGCGCAGGTTGAGATTAGCCTTCGGACTCTCAACCCTCACGCGCATCACAAGCGCGTTGCTCTGCTGAAGCTTTCCTATTGCGCCGAGTTCAACCGTTTCAGAGAACCCTGAGACCCTTGTGCTTCCGCCGCCGGAGCGCGCGAAAGCGCTCCCGCCAAAACGCGGCGCTATGAAGAAGAGCGGGAGCGCGACCGTAAAAATCAGAACCAGCAGCACCAGCGAGACAAGAGGCAGACGACGCGCTTCGCCAAGGCTGTGCTGCGCGCTTCTCTTCGTCAAGCGACGAAAGAGCGTGGCGTCAGGCGCAACTAACAACCTGGTCTCGCTGGCCTTCACAGTGCGCCGCGACTTCTTTATCTCAAAGGCCACCACTGTAGAAAATGCCGAGAGCATGTAAAGGCCAAGCGTGCCCAAAAAGATTGGGCTGGCGCTCAGGCCCGCAGCCAGCAGCACCTCAAAGAATGAGATGAGGTACAGGAAGACCCAGTCGCGGTCAGCCTTCTTCTGCAAGAGCTTTATGGAGGAGAGAAAAAGTATCAGGTGAGCCAGGGCCGAAACGCCCACGCGCTCCTGCCCGTCCGTGTTCAGCCTCCAGTCCAGATAAAAGAGCGGCAATGAGAGAAGCACTATGACAAGCCCCGTGCGCTCCGGTATCTGCCAGCGAGAGCCTTCCAGATTCCAGGCCAGGGCCATGACTGCTGCGAACGCCAGAGCAAGCGCAAGGCTCAGCCCGCCCGAGACGGCCAGCGAGAGCGCGCCCGCCGCCAGCATCGCGTATGAAGAGGCCCTGAAATAGGTATCGAAAGACATCCTTTAGCTTACCCTTATTTCCGCTCGGTTAGATGCCGATTATCGCCGGAAGTAGGCCAAAACCAAAGTCCCAGGACTAATAACTGAAAAAGCCCGCGAGAGCTTGAATGCTCATCGCGGGCTTCTTCTAAAAATTAATCCGGCGGCTTCCTACTCTCCCACGCCGCTTCCAGCGCAGTACCATCGGCTCCAAGAGGCTTAACTTCCGTGTTCGGGATGGGAACGGGTGTGACCCTCTCGACAAAACCACCGGAAAACTTATCAACTCTCTCTGCGGCAAGAGAGCTTTGAAAATCGAATAGTGAATGCTTTATCCGCAAAGGCAAGCCTAATGTACTCATTGTTGCTCTTGAGTAAATTTTAGGTCAAGCCAATGGACATATTAGTAATGGTCAACTGAGCGCCTTTCAACGCTTACATACCCATCCTATCAACGTGGTGGTCTACCACGAGTCTCATAGGCAGAACTAATCTCTGGTCTGGCTTCACGCTTAGATGCATTCAGCGTTTATCCATGCTCGACTTAGCTACCGAGCGCTACCGCTGGCGCGATAACTCGTACACTAGAGGTGGATCCATCCCGGTCCTCTC
>JACVRN010000236.1 GCA_014534425.1 Pyrinomonadaceae bacterium | reverse complement strand
CTTTCCAGCGACTCCACAGCGGAGATGAGTTCGAGGGCACAGGTATTGGCCTGGCGACCGTCCAGCGCATTGTCAACCGTCACGGGGGTCGCGTCTGGGCCGAAGGGAAGGTGAATGAGGGAGCGACCTTCTATTTCACACTCCCGGACTTTAAGGAGACAGAAAATGGAGAGTAAAGTGATCCTGCTGGTGGAAGATAACGCCAGAGACGAAGCCTTAACCCGCCGCGCTTTGAAGAAAAGTAACATCGTCAACAAAGTCGTCGTCGCGCGAGACGGGGTCGAAGCCCTCGATTATCTCTTCGGCACCGGAATATACGCCGGGCGTGATATGACTGTCATGCCGCAACTGGTTCTACTGGACTTGAAATTGCCGAAAGTGAACGGCCTACAGGTCTTGCAAAGGATCCGGGCAGAGGAGCGCACGAGGCGTCTTGCGGTAGTCATTTTCACCTCTTCGAGCGAAGAGGAAGACATGATTAAGAGCTATGACCTGGGAGCTAACAGCTACGTGCGAAAGCCTGTGGACTTCGAGCAGTTCTTAGAGGCCACGCGGCAGTTGGGATTGTACTGGCTGGTTCTGAATGAGGTCCCGCCCGTCGAATAAACATCGGATTATGAAAAGAGTCCTCAAAGTATTACACGTCGAGGATCAGGAGCGTGATGTGGCGCTTCTGGCGCGCCATCTCTCGCACGCTGGCTATGACCTCACCTCTGAGCGTGTGGAGACGCCCGAAACTATGAGGGCGGCGCTTGAAAAGCAGGAGTGGGACGTAATCTTGTGTGACTACTCGATGCCTCACTTCGACGCTTTGGCGGCCTTGTCGCTCCTGAAAGAGACAGGGCTGGACATCCCATTCATCATTATCTCCGGCACTATCGGCGAAGAGACTGCGGTCGCGGCCATGCTCGCGGGCGCTAACGATTATTTGATGAAAGACAATCTGGCGCGGCTTGCCCCGGCAATCGAGCGAGAGATGCACGAGGCCGAAAATCGGCGCGCGCGAAGGCTTGCGGAAGAGGCGTTGCGGGAGAGCGAGGATCGCTATCGAGACCTGGTAGAGCACAGCCATGACTTGATCTGCACGCACGACCTGGAAGGTCGGATTCTATCCGTCAATCAGGCGGCGATAAAGCTTTTACGCTATGACCAAGATACTCTGCTAACCAAGAATATCCGCGATCTTCTTTTCTCCGAACATCGTGACCAGTTTGAGAACTACATTGCGGAACTTCAGGAAGACGGTATCGCCCAAGGGTTAATGTCTGTCCAGACGAGAACTGGGGAAAGGCGCATCTGGGAATACACCAACACACTTCGCATCGAAGGCGTCACCGCTCCAATTGTGCGCGGGATGGCGCATGATGTGACCGAGCAGAAGCGGGCGGAGGCGGAGAAGGCGAAGCTGACCGCTCAGATCGAAAAAGAGCGACAGCGCCTTAATAACATCGTCGCCACAGTGCCGGGCGTTGTGTGGGAAGCGTGGGGCGAGCCGGACGCTGCCACACAGCGAATTAACTTCGTTAACGATTACGTCGAAACAATGCTCGGTTACAGCGTCGAGGAATGGCTCTCGACGCCCAATTTCTGGCTCTCGATTGTCCACCCGGACGACAGAGAGCGGACGGCACTTGCGGCTGCCGCGAATTTCGCCAGCGGGAGGAAAGCTACGATGGAATTTCGCTGGGTTGCTAAGGACGGGCCCGTTCTCTGGGTTGAGTCGAACTCCACCGTCATCACGGATGATGACGGTCAGCCCGTCGGCTTGCGCGGAGTCACAATAGACATTACCGAACGCAAAACGCTTGAAGAACAACTCCGGCAGGCGCAGAAGATGGAGGCCATCGGCCAACTCGCGGGCGGCGTTGCACATGACTTCAACAACCTGCTCACCGTCATCACAGGATACAGCGACCTCGCCATGAGGCGATTGCAGACGGAAGATCCCTTGCGCCGCAACATCGAAGAGGTTAAAAAAGCCAGCGACCGCGCAGCCGCATTGACACGGCAACTCCTGGCCTTCAGCCGCAAACAAGTCCTGCAACCGAAGGTACTCGACCTCAATGCGGTCGTCTCGGAATTAGAAAATATGCTGCTGCGGCTCATCGGTGAAGATATAGAGTTACGGACGGCGCTGGGTGCTGAACTCGGGAGTGTTAAAGCTGACCCCGGACAGATTGAGCAGGTACTAATGAACCTCGCCGTCAACGCCCGCGATGCGATGCCGGAAGGGGGCAAGCTGACCATTGAGACCGAGAACGTTTACCTGAGTGAAGAATATGCCGCGCGGCATATCGGCGTCACGCCTGGTCATTATGTGATGTTGGCCGTGACGGACTCCGGGACGGGGATGGATGAGAAAACCAGGGCGCGCATCTTCGAGCCATTCTTCACGACTAAAGAGCTTGGCAAAGGGACTGGTCTCGGCCTTTCTACGGTCTACGGCATCGTCAAGCAGTCGGGCGGAAACATTTGGGTCTATAGCGAAGTCGGGCGAGGTACGACCTTTAAGGTCTATCTACCGCATGTTGATGAAGGTGCTCAGGATTACAAGCGAACCCCTGAAATGGAGGAGGTTCTGCAAGGCACGGAGACGATTCTGCTGGCTGAAGATGAGGAGTTGGTGCGCAACCTCGCCCGCGAGGTGTTGGAGACTTATGGCTATCAAGTGTTGGAAGCTGCCAACGGGGGCGCGGCACTCTTAATCTGTGAACGCTATATGGAGCCAATTCATCTACTCGTCACCGATGTCGTCATGCCTGAGCTGAGCGGACGCGCTCTTGCAGATCGCCTAGCCCAATTACGCCCCGAGATGAAAGTGCTCTACATGTCCGGCTACACGGACAATGCCATCGTCCATCAAGGGGTCTTAGATGAAGAGGCAAACTTTATCCAGAAGCCGTTCACGCCCGACGCTCTCGCGCGCAAGGTCAGCGCGGCCTCCGGCAAGCTGCTGTGCGACGTGGGCTTGTATTACGGAGCGACTCCCACCAACGCACCCACGTATG
>JACVRN010000129.1 GCA_014534425.1 Pyrinomonadaceae bacterium | reverse complement strand
GAAGATAAAAACCGGCTAAACCCATGAACAGATTTCATTATCTGTCAGTGGCATAGCATATTAAAGGCGTAAAATCGTAAGCGATATAAATCAGATTATTTACAATTCGTCGAAGCACAGCCCAGCCAGTCGGAAGCACCGCCGCCGCGAGCGCAATCTTCACCACGTCGCCCAGGATGAAAGGCTGTACGCCGACCTGCCATGCTGCGAGCGCAGACGGCGCGTAAAAGGTTGCGAGCCATGACCAGCCGCAGAGCAGTATGACTGCCGAGCCTAAGAACATAGCCGCCGAAGCCGTCATGTATTTTCTATCCCAACCGCGCTCGGTCAGGAATCCCGTCAGGAATGCCGCGAGCGGATAAGAGAAGAGATAGCCCGCCGTGGGGCTGAGCAGAAGATAATGAATCCCGCCCTGCCCCGAACGGAAAAACGGAAGCCCGCTCGCGCCCTCTGCCAGATAGGCAATCATGGCTAGCGCGCCTAGGCGCGAGCCTAGAAGCGCGCCCGTCAACAGCACGGCGAACGTCTGACCCGTGATGGGCACCGGCGTCCACGGCAAAGGAATAACAACCTGCGCCGACAATGCAGTCAGAAGACTGAAAGCGACGATGAGCGCGAGCGAACGTACCCAATCAACGGGCGCGAGCGCTGCGCCAAGAAGCGTTTCGGCTTTAGCGTAAGAAGTGTTCATCTCAAATACAGTGACGAGTGACAAGTTAAGAACAAGGTCAGAGTTAATGTAACCCTTTTCTCATCACTTGTCACTCGTCACTCATCACTGCCTTTCTAGTCTGTGGCTACTTCTCTGTCTCTGTCGGCTGCTCTGGCCGTGGCGGCTGCGGCGCTGTCCGCCATATTGCCGGAAGGCAGAGCTTGATTGCCGGATGCTGGTAATGCTCCGGCTCCTGCCGTCGACGGGTTCTCGGCTACGATTCGCATGCCGTAGAAGGAGCGCCAAACGAAGAAGAGAGAGATAAGGAAGAAGAGCGCCGCGAGTGCGTGCGTGATGTTCGAGCCTGCGCTGTCCGTTAAGGTCACGGCCAGTTCTACGGCCAGCAATCCGAAGAGTGTTGTGAATTTGATGACCGGATTAAGCGCGACGCTAGAAGTATCCTTGAAGGGGTCGCCAACGGTGTCGCCTACGACCGTAGCGTCGTGCAGCGCCGTGCCCTTGGCTTTTAATTCAACCTCCACCACCTTCTTGGCGTTGTCCCACGCGCCGCCCGCGTTCGCCATAAAGATTGCCTGATAGAGACCGAAGACGGCTATGGAAATCAGGTAGCCTATGAAGAAGAACGGCTCCACGAAGGCGAAGGCCAGCGCGGAGAAGAAGACCGTCAGGAAGATATTGAACATTCCTTTCTGCGCGTACTGCGTGCAAATCTGCACGACCTTCTTGCTGTCTTCGACCGAAGCTTTCTCGACGCCTTCCAGGCGTATGTTGGCCTTGATGAACTCTACCGCTCTATAAGCTCCGGTGGTCACGGCCTGCGTGGAAGCGCCCGTGAACCAGTAGATGATTGCGCCGCCCGTAATCAGTCCCAGCACGAACGGAGCATGAAGGAGCGAGAGGTTCTCTGTCTCTCTAGTCAAGCCGTCCGTGAGCGCCATCATGATGGAGAAAATCATAGTGGTCGCGCCGACGACAGCCGTTCCGATGAGCACTGGCTTGGCCGTGGCCTTGAAGGTGTTGCCCGCGCCGTCGTTCTCTTCCAGAAGATGCTTGGCGCGCTCGAAGTTCACATTGATGTTGTTGTCGCGCTTGATTTCATCCTGCACGTTCGGAATCTGCTCAATGAGCGAAAGCTCGTAAACCGATTGCGCGTTGTCCGTCACTGGCCCGTAAGAGTCAACGGCAATCGTCACAGGCCCCATGCCCAAGAAGCCGAACGCGACCAGACCAAAAGCGAAGACCGCCGGAGCGACCATCAACTCTCCAAGCCCCATCGTGCTGAAGCCGTAGGCAATCGCCATCAGCGAGACAATACTTATGCCCAGCCAGTAGGCAGAGAAGTTGCCCGCGACCAATCCTGACAGGATGTTGAGCGACGAGCCGCCTTCCTGCGAAGAGGTGACGACCTCTTTGACGTGGCCCGATTCGGTCGAGGTGAAGACCTTGACCAGTTCGGGGATGACAGCGCCCGCCAAGGTTCCGCAAGAGATGATTGTCGCAAGCTTCCACCAGAGCGAGGTGTCGCCGCGCAAGGACGGGATGATGAGATACGACGCCGCGTAGGTGATAACGATGGAGACGATGCTCGTTATCCAGACCAGCGAGGTCAAGGGCTTTTCAAAGTTCATTTCGTCCGCGCCCCTGTAACGCGCACGCGCCATCGTCTCGTTGACGAAGTAGGAAATGCCGCTCGCTATAATCATCATCACGCGCATGACGAAAATCCAGACCAGCAGTTGAATCTGCACTTCGTCGCCGCGCACGCCTAGAAGGATAAAGGTAATCAGCGCCACGCCCGTCACGCCGTAGGTCTCAAAGCCGTCGGCAGATGGGCCGACCGAGTCGCCCGCGTTGTCGCCCGTGCAGTCTGCAATCACGCCCGGGTTGCGCGCGTCGTCCTCTTTAATCTTGAAGACTATCTTCATCAGGTCGGAGCCTATGTCGGCAATCTTGGTGAAGATGCCGCCCGCTATACGAAGAGCCGCCGCGCCCAGAGATTCGCCGATGGCGAAGCCTATGAAGCAGGGGCCTGCGTAATCGCCTGGGATAAACAGCAGGATGCAGAGCATGATTAGAAGCTCAATGCTGATGAGCATCATGCCTATGCTCATGCCTGCGCGGAGCGGAATCGCGTAAATCGGATAGGGCTTTCCTTCCAGGCTTGCGAAGGCCGTGCGCGAGTTGGCGAAGGTGTTGACGCGTATGCCGAACCACGCGACGCCGTAGCTTCCCGCAATGCCCACCAGACTAAACAGCAGTATGACAATCACGCGAAGGGTGTTGTTGGTCGCTGGATTGGCGGACGGCGAGAGAAAGCCGAAGTAGAGCACTATGATGACGGCAATGAAGGCTTCGAGAATCAGTATGAACTTGCCCTGAGTGATGAGATAGGTCTTGCAGGTCTCATAGATAAGCTCGGAAATCTCGCGCATGGAGCGATGCACGGGCAGGTTCTTCAACTGCATGTAAATGACAAGGCCGAAGATGAGTCCGAGCAGGCAGACGACGAGGCCAATCATCAGCAGCATGCGGCCATCAAGACCCAGAAACTGCACCTGCGAAACGTCCGGCAGCACAAGGTTGGCTTCGCCTCCGGCTTCGCGCGCCATTGCGCTCGTAGCATAAAAGCTCAAGCCCGCCAGCCCGGCACCAAATCCCAGGATGCTTTTGCGGACTCGCGGCGACGTGAAGACGCTTCGTCGCTTCAAGCGCTCGATTGCGCTGGCAGAGCGGCGCGAGCTTCTGACGGACAGAAACGCGACCGCGCAGAGAGCCAATAGACTGATGAAAAAGAATAATTCGGTAGACAAGGTGACCCGATTCCTTTCTGTTCGTTAAAAGATGGCGAGAGGCTACTAGAGTGAGCCTTTAAGCCTCCGATTATCCGGCGCTCTCGTCGTCCGCCGCCTTTCAGGCAGACCGGCAGGCGCGACCAGGAAACTCTTGAATCTCCTCTGGGCGCACACTGCCGGAAAAAACGAGTTGCGCGAAAGCCGTTATTATTGCCGATTTTTAGGCAAGCTGTCCACACGCCGTGCAGTGTTTCGGCTGGAGATTTTGGAACCCCACCCCGCGCCGCGTGGAATTCGTAGCAAAGCCGCTTGCCCCAAGCTTTCCTTCAGTAATTATAGTGGCGGGTCAATCTGAAGCTGAATGAAATGAGAATTGGTATTCACCACAGAGACACAGAGGACGCAGAGGATGCACAGAGAGTTGAGATTCAATCCTCTGTGCTATCTCTGTGCTCTCTGTGTCTCTGTGGTGAATTGCAAGTTTCTCTACTCTCTACTTCAAACTGTCCCACTACCGTCAAAACTTAAAGCTTGAAATTCAGGCTCAAACGGAGTATAAGGCGGGTCAACCGGGCGGATGCTGGATGTATTCGCCTACGCGTTTGCTGGTGTGAGAACAGTGAGCGCATTGATAGTTAAGGAAAAACAAAAGCGGCGAGGTTTTGCCATTGCCTCGCCGCTTTACCTTTCTTCAATTCACGGTTCCTATGCAATGGATGCTTCCACGCATGCCGCCCTCAAACTTTAATCCTCAGGCTAATTTGTTTCCTCTCCTTTGACGGGAGCGCCGGATTCTTTCCAGGCTTTCCAGCCGCCCGCCATCGAGTAGACGTTTCGGTAGCCCATCTTCTGAAGCACGTCCGCCGCAAGGGCCGAGCGATAGCCGCCTCCGCAGTAGAGCATGAGTTCCGTCTCTTTGTCAGGGACGCGCGATTCTATGTCGCGTTCTATGATGCCTTTGCCTAAATGCTCCGCGCCCTTTGCGTGGCCCGACGCCCACTCGTTGTCTTCGCGCACGTCAATCAGTCGCACGCCGTCGCTTGCGGCCATGCGCTCGCGCGCTTCCTCAACCGTAACTTCATTGATGCGGCTCTTGGCATCGTTGACGATATTCAGAAATCCTTCGGAGTGTTTCATACGAATCCTCTCGTTTTTACCTTTCGCTTACTTGACTTCTCTTCGCCGTGCGTTTAAATGATAGCGCGTTAGAAACCCTTTTGAGGAGATGGAAAGTGTTAAAGTCAGCTTGCCTGATATTGCTGGCGGCGGCCTGTGTGCTTCTGACCGGATGCAGGCGGGACGCCGAGATTAACTCTGCGCTGACAGAGGTTGATTCGTTCACGAAGGAGTTGGAAAACCTCATCAAGGCTGACCCAAGCTCAAAGGGCGTTGATAACGCGCAGCAGTATCTTGATGCACGCAAGCGCGAGATAAAGCTCAAGACCTCTTACCTGACGCGCGTGCGCGGCATTCAGGTCAGCGACGAGACCGAAAAGCGGCTCATAGAAACAGTCCGCCGCGACCAGATGACCATCACCTCGCTTCCATCCATTCCCAACCTTCCCGTCAACGACGCCGCCTTCAAAACCAAGCTGGACAAACTCATCAACGACTACCTTGAGCTTTTTCAGGCTTAAAGTAAACGCCTGCTTCCAACCTCAAGCCTTGTGGCCGCTTTGTAGTAAACGGGGCTGACAGATTATAATGCCCGTCTTTAATGCAAGCACGAAAATTATGTCCAGAAGGTTTAAGCCGGGTCGCAGGGAGAGCGCTCAGGGCCAGGCTCAAGCTGCGGGAAACTTTGGACTATAAAAGCGGAGAGTGCATCTGATGGAAAAGAGCGAGATTGTAGAGCGCGTGCGCGCCTCTCATCAACAACTGGTGGATGCTCTGGAAGGATTATCCGAAGAAGAGGGCACGCGTAAAGGATTAAACCCGCAGTGGTCAATCAAGGACGCGCTCTCGCACATAGCGGCCTGGGAGATTGAAGGCGCACGCATCCTGCGCGAGATTCAGGCTGGGACGTGGAAGCCGCAGAGGCTGAGCCACGAGATGGTAGATGATTTCAACGCGCGTGCCGTCGAGGAGCGCGCCCCGCGTACCTTCGCAGAGGTACGACAGGAGTTCGACCGCGCGCACAGCGAGATGGAACAGGTGATAGCATCTCTGCCCGAAGAGATTGACGAAAAGTCGCCCACCTACAAATTCATAGAAGGCGTCACCTTTCAACATCACGCGCAGCACGCGGCGCAGATAGCAGAATACAGGAACAGTTTTCAGTAGCCGGTTTTCAGTTTTCAGCAAAGAGCGACTCGCTTTTATCTGAAAACTGAGAACTCAAAACTGAAAACTGCTTTTAAGGAGAGAACAATTGGCTACGGAACAGTTTGATGTGACGGTTATAGGAAGCGGGCCGGGAGGCTACGTGGCTGCAATCCGAGGCGCGCAGTTGGGTCTGAAGGTCGCCATAGTGGAAAAAGACAAGCGGCTCGGCGGGACGTGTACGCTTCGCGGCTGCATCCCTACGAAGGCGCTCTTGATGTCTGCTCATGTTTACGAGCAGATGCAGCACGCCAAAGATTTCGGCGTTCAGGCCACAGAGATTCAACTTGCCTTCGCGGACGTGCAGAAGCGCAAGGACAAGGTCGTGATGAAGAACTCAAAGGGCATAGAGTACCTGATGAAGAAGAACACCATCACGGTCTTCAAGGGCAAAGGCAAGCTGGCCCTGCCCGGCAAAGTCGAAGTCACAGGCGACGAGGGAAAGACTCAGACCATCAACACCAGAAACATCATCATCGCCACCGGAAGCGTCGTGAGACCGATTCCAGGCTTTGAAGTTGACGGCGAGCGCGTGGTCAACTCCGACCAGATTCTTGAATTAAAGGATGTCCCGAAATCCTTAGTCGTCATGGGCGCAGGAGCCGTAGGCGTGGAGTTCGCTTCCGTCTACTCTCGCTTCGGCTCCGACACCACGATTGTCGAACTGATGCCGCGTCTTCTCCCTCTTGAAGACGAAGAGGTCTCGAAGGAGCTTGAAAAATCTTTCCGCAAGCGCGGCATCAAATCACAGCTTGATACCAAGCTTGAAAAGCTTGAGAAGACGGACACGGGCATACGCCTGACGGGCAAAACTTCCAAGGGACAGGACGTGCAGCTTGAAGCGGAGATGCTGCTCGTCGCAGTGGGCCGCATGCCTTACCTCGAAGGTCTGGGGCTTGAAGGGACGAAGATTAAGGTCGAGCGTGGGACGATTCAAGTGGACGAGTTCTGTCGTACGGGAGAGCAGAACGTCTACGCCATAGGCGACGTGATTCCTACGCCGTGGCTCGCTCATCTTGCGAGCAAGGAAGGCATCCTGGTCGTGGAGCAGATTGCGGGACAAAAGCCGCAGCCTATAAACCTTCGACAGGTGCCAAGCTGTACTTACTGCGACCCCGAAGTGGCGAGCGTTGGATTGACGGAAGCCGCCGCGCGCAAAGAGGGCTACGACGTGAAGGTCGCAAAGTTTCCCTTCTCTGCTTCGGGCAAGGCGCGCATCCTGGGCGAAGAAGAGGGCTTCGTCAAGATAGTTTCTGAAACGAAGTACGACGAACTCCTGGGCGTTCACATCATAGGCCCGCACGCGACCGAGTTGATAGCCGAAGCCTGCGTCGCCCTTCAACTTGAATCGACCGCAGAAGAACTAGGGCGCACTATGCACGCGCACCCGACCATAGCGGAAACCGTCATGGAAGCCGCCGAAGGCATACACGGATTGACGATTCACATTTAATAGCTATCAGCCGTCAGCTATCAGCCTGAGGGCTTTGCTGACTGCTGATAGCTGATTGCTTTCTTATGAAAAGACAACGCAAACAGGCGAAGGATAACGGTCAGAGCGTGGCCGTGTCGGACGCGCCGGAAAAGCTCTCGTGTACGAGCGAGACGAAGCTCACCCATGAGCAGATGCTTGAGCTTTATCGCTATCTTAAGTTGACGCGCTTGGTCGAAGAGCGTCTGGTCAATCTCTATCGACAGACGAAAGTGGTGGGCGGAGTGTTTCGCTCTCTGGGACAGGAAGCGACTGCGGTCGGAACAGCCTATGCGCTGAGGCCGCAGGATTTCGTCACGCCCTTGATTAGAGATTTGGGCGCGGTGCTGGTCAAAGGCATACGCCCGCGAGAGATTTTCGCGCAGTACATGGCTAAAGCCTGGGGGCCTTCGGGCGGGCGCGACCTGAACATTCACTTCGGCAATCTGGAAAAGGGATTCATAGGGCCTATCTCGCACCTGGGCGACATGATTCCTGTGATGACGGGCATAGTGCTGGGCGCGCGTATGCAGAAGAAGGACATCGTGGCGCTCGCTTACATAGGCGACGGCGGGATGAGCACGGGCGCTTTCCACGAAGGCTTGAACTTCGCAGCCGTTCAAAAGCTTCCGCTCATCGTCGTAGCCGAATATAACCACTACGCGTATTCGACGCCGACTCGTCTTCAAACTGCCGTTGAGAATCTGGCCGATAAGGCTGCGGGCTATGGCATTCCCGGACACATCGTCGACGGCAACGACATCATAGCCTGCTATGAAGTGACGCGCGCGGCTGTTGAGTATGCGAGCGGCGGAGGCGGAGCCGTTTTGATTGAAGCCAAGACCTATCGCCGCAAAGGGCACGCGGAGCACGACGACCAGCGCTATGTCCCCGAAGGCGAGATAGAGTGGTGGGAGAAGAACAACGACCCCATTGACCGTTACGAAAGATTTTTGGCCGGTCATGGTATCGCCACGCGCGAGAAGATGGACGCAATCACCGCAGACATCCAGCGCGAGATTGATGAAGATGTAGCGTGGGCCGAAAGCTCGCCTATGCCGGACGCGGAACAGGCAGCCTACGGAGTCTTCGACAACTCCATTGTGCTGCCCGCCTTCCGCCCGAAAGTTTTAGAGAGATGACTTTACTACCCGCAAACCGAACTCGTCGCGCCAGAGTTTCGACTTCTGAAGCCTCATCAACCGGAGGTCAGGAAATGGGACTCGTCTATGCCGAGATAGAGTTGATACGGGGCGATGACCTTGCGCTTTATCGTCATGGTGTTATTACAGAGGATCAAATCAAGCGGTTGAAAGTAAACGCGTTGGTTGATAGCGGCGCGTACATGCTGGCGATTAACGAGCACATCAAGACGCAGCTTGACCTGCCCGTACTGGAGCAACAGGTGGCTCATCTGGCTGACGAGAGTGAAGTCAAGCTGGACATCGTCGGCCCTGTAGAGGTGCGCTTCAAGAATCGCTCGACTACCGTCAGAGCTATGGTGTTGCCGGGCGAAGAGGAAGTTTTACTTGGCTCTATTCCCATGGAAGACATGGACGTGCTGGTTGACCCTAAACAGCAACGCCTCGTAGTCAATCCGGCTAATCCCTACATCGCCAAGAAGCCTTTGAAATAAGAGTTGATTCGTAAACCGATTATGTCAACTGCAACTAAAAAAGACAGCAAACAGAATCGCCCGGCGCGTGGCGGGCAGGCGACTATGGTCGAAGCCATTCGTCAGGGCATCTGGGAAGAGATGGAGCGCGACCCTGCGGTCTTCGTCATAGGCGAGGACGTGGGCGCGTACGGCGGCGCTTTCAAGGTGACGGATGGATTGATTGATGAGTTCGGCGCGAGCCGTGTGATTGATACTCCGATTAGCGAGGCGGCGATTGTCGGCGCGGCTTGCGGTGCGGCACTGATGGGGATGAAGCCCGTTGCAGAGTTTCAGTTCATAGATTTTATCTCGGCTGGCTTCGACATGCTGACCAATTACGCGGCGAAGTGTCGCTATCGCTGGGGCGCTGGCATTCAGGCAGTCTTTCGCGGCCCTTGCGGGAGCGGCGTTCACGCAGGCCCCTTCCACTCCCTAAACGCGGAATCCTTCTTCATGAACACTGCGGGGCTGAAGATAGTCGAGCCTTCGACCGCTTATGACGCCAAGGGTTTAATCAAGGCCGCCATACGCGACCCAGACCCCGTGCTCTTCTTCGAGCATAAGAAGCTCTATCGCCTGCCGCGTCTGCGCGAAGAGTTGCCGGAAGAGGATTACATCGTGCCGATTGGAAAGGCCAGCACGCGGCGCGAAGGCCGTGACCTCTCCATCATTACTTTCGGCGCAATGACTTTGACGGCTCTGGACGCGGCGGAAGAGTTAGAGAAAGAGGGACTGGACGTTGAAGTGATAGACCTGCGGACGCTCGCTCCCTTGGACAAGCAGGCTATCCTGGATTCTGTGAAGAAGACCAGCAAGGTGATGGTGCTGCACGAGGCTTCGCGCACGGGAGGCATAGGCGGCGAGATTGCGGCATTGATTGCCGAAGAGGCTTTCGAATGGCTGGACGCGCCGGTCGTGCGCGTCGCTTCGATTGACACGCCCGTGCCGTATTCGCCGCCGCTAGAAGAGTATTACTTGCCGCAAACAAAGGATGTGCTGGAAGCGGCGCGAAGACTCGCAGCTTACTGACAGAGGGAAATCTTTTTATCTTTCTTTGAGAGGAGAACGTTGATGCCGAAGTACGTCATAGAGCGAGACATGCCGGGAGTCGGAAATCTTTCGGCGGAACAGTTGCAGGGAGCGTCGCAGACATCCTGCAACGTCCTGAAGAATCTGGGGCCGCAGATACAGTGGGTGCAATCCTACGTCACGGACGACAAAATTTACTGCGTCTACATAGCGCCCAACGAAGAGATAATACGAGAGCACGCGAAGCAGGGCGGCTTCCCCGCCAACCGCATCTCGGAAATCAAAAGCATGATTGATCCAACGACGGCGGAAGGATAGTTTTCAGTTATGAGTACAGAAGTTGTCATGCCGCAGATGGGCGAGTCCATCGCGGAGGGTACTATTACACGGTGGTTGAAGAAGGTCGGCGAGCGCGTGGAGCGCGACGAGCCGCTCTTTGAGATTTCAACCGATAAGGTGGACGCCGAGATTCCCAGTCCGGCATCGGGCACGCTCACAGAGATTAAGTTTCAAGAGGGCGCGACCGTAGAGGTCAACACGGTCGTGGCCGTGTTGGACGGTGGCGACGGGGCAAGCAATGGCGGAGCCAGCGCCGCCGAGCCTAGCGTCCAAGCGCCCGCATCACAGGCCGCAGTTTCGCCTGAGCCTCCGCCGCCGCCACAGCCACCGCCTTCAGCGCCACCCGCGCGAGAGGCTTCCGCGCCTAAGCCTCCTGCGGCCCAGGCGTCAGCACCGCCCACGCCTTCAACGCCGCAGACAGCGCAACCCGCTTCCACCTCTCAGGCTCCCGCGCAAGCTTCATCGCAAGGCGCGGCGGCGAAGGAAGACCGCTCGGCCTCCTCTGCCGAAGAGTTGCGACGAACGCGCTCAAGCCCGCTCGTGCGAAACATAGCGCGCGAGCACGGCATAGACATCTCGCAGCTTGAAGGCACCGGCATGAGCGGTCGCGTCACCAAGAATGACATTCTGAGCTACATAGAATCGGGCGCAGCGCTCTCGCCGCAACAGGCTATGCAGACGGGGCAGACAGGGCAAGCTGCTCAGGCACAGGGCGCGCAAAGCTCTACTGCTGCTTCAGCGCCCGCGCCTCCCGTGCAGGCTCCGCCTGTTCAGCCTGCGGCTGAAGACCGCGTTGAGCCTATGACCGTCATGCGTAAGAAGATTGCGGAGCACATGATTTTGTCGCGCCGCACCTCCGCGCACGTGACGACCGTTTACGAGATAGACATGACGCGCATAGCCCGCCTGCGCGACCAGCACAAGAATGCTTTCTTCGAGCGCTACGGCACCAAGCTCACCTACATGCCGTTCATCTTTCAGGCCGTAACTTCCGCGATTCGCAAGTTCCCCGTCTTCAACGCGCAGGTTTCAGGCGACCAGATAATCTACAAGCGCGACATCAACCTGGGCATGGCCGTTGCGCTCGACTGGGGCTTGATTGTTCCCGTCATCAAGCGCGCCGACGACCTTTCGATTTCTGGCCTGGCCCGTGCGGCCAACGACCTTGCAGACCGCGCACGCACCAAGCAGTTGAAGCCCGACGAGGTTGCCGGAGGAACCTTCACCATCACCAACCCCGGCGTCTTCGGCGGACTCTTCGGCACGCCCATCATCAACCAGCCGCAGGTAGCCATCCTGGGCGTCGGCGCAATCGAGAAGCGCGCCAAGGTTGTCACCAGCCCCGAAGGCGACGACTACATAGCGATTCGACACATGGCCTACTTCGCTCTGACCTTCGACCATCGCATCATAGACGGCTCGGACGCAGAGAAGTTCCTAGGCTACGTCAAAGAGCTACTGGAAGCGGCGCAGTTTCAGGTGTGACTCGGCGGAGTTAAAGCAAGCGTCATCACAAGCCCACGGGCGGAGTCATCGCCAGCCCCGCCCGTCCGTGCGCTTGGTGATCACGATTTTCGAGATGAAACGGCTCACCGCTTCGGCCTACGGTGATTCTCATTCTTATTTTCTTCCCACCACAGTCCATCCCTTAGGCGGCGGCTTGATGTCGCCTCGGGGAGTTGGTTTGCGAAATGCATGTACATACCACCCGTTCTGTTTTTGGTCGCTCTCCCAGTTCCCGACATTATCACTCGCATACCAACCCTTGTAATGCACAAATAACTCTACGTTCGGGAAGGTGGCGAGAAAATTCACTATCCTGCTTCTTCGACATTCAGCGCAGGGCAAATGTTCGCTGAACAGATAGACCGTGGGCCTGGGATCCTTGAAATGTTTGTTCAGTTTCTCTATCTCTTTTTTTAGCTTCTTGATGGTTTTTCTCTCCGAACAGTCTATTGACCTCTTCTCACCTTTATATCCTGATATTTCTTGTTTGGGATAATATTGCTCGCCCGGTTTTATATTTATCCCTTTGGGAAGATTGTTCAAATCTTTAGGAGAAAATACAGGGTTACCGCTTATATCAGGAGTGACCTCGAAAAAATCTTGCGAGCCGTCTTCATCTGTGAAGTAGACCAGCGCGCTGGAGATATTTCCTACATTAGAACTAACCAGACTCTCGCCTCCTGTCGTTTTGTAATTCTCGCCAAAATATGCGCGCTCTTCGTCTATGTGCGCTTCGTAACCTCCAGCGTAAATCATGGCACCACTGTCAGAGCTATATGGCTGTATGACGCGCCCCGATGCGCTAGGCTTCAATCCCGACGTGGCAGTTGACCTCTGGATTAGCTGACTTCCCGGCGGCTTCGGCTGCGCCACGATATTTTGTTTCTGACTTAGCCCTGTCAAGTTCTGAGCCGCAGCCTTTGTAGGCATGTGCCCGGGTGTTGTAACTGCCAGCTTAGGCTGCACTATCTTCCGAGGCTCCGGGCGGTAAACTGGTGGCGCAAGCGGTTGACGCGGAGGTTTACCTACAGATTGCTGGCTATCTGCCGCCATCTTCGTTTGTAAGACCTTCGGCACAGGCTGAGGATGATAAGCAGGCGGCGCTGTCGGCTGTTTCGGCTTTGGCGCGAAAGTCGCGGCCTTGGGCTGGATGGCAGGCGGGCGAGACTGTTTTCTCATTTGCTCCTGCGCTGATAGGGGCGAAGGCTTACTCGGCGAGGATCTGGAAGGCTTATTCATTGGCTTGACCTCTTACTTCAAGATTGAGGAGAACTTCATGGGTCGGGATGAGTGAATCCTCCCACAGCAGGCCGCGCGACATTTCAGACGCGGGCAAAATAATACTCCTCGCAGGCGCGTGTCAACATCTGGCTAAACAATCCGAGCCGCCAAGCCCGCCTTCGTGCTCTCTTAAAGTTGCCGTCCTGTTATAATTTGATAATGATTGCTCTAATTGAGGGCGCTTTGCTTGAGGCTTGCTTGACTTCATGGCCTGCTTCGTTAGAATCTCGCGTTTTAGTCTGGTTGGTTTTCAAAAGTGCTCTCCTCGCGCGGAAGCCATTTTAACGGAGCAGGCTTTAGCAGGCTTGATTCAATCCATCAACCCGGCGGTCTCCTTCCTACGCAGTCAGGAGGAAGGGAGCGCGCCAACAATTAACCGAGATGTGGGTCGCCAACGCTCTCTCGCCAAGGGGGCGTTCCCCGGCAGCTTCTCGCAGACGGAGTTAAATATGAGTGTCACAAGATTCAGAGTTCTTTTTATCCTAACGCTCGTGTCGGTCTTTGCGTTCGGCACAGCAGCCTTTGCCCAGGACAGCCAGGGCGGAAACTCAAGCGTCTCTGCTCAGACCAGAACGCGCACCGTTTCCAACGGGCAGAAGATGAAGATTAAGGGGACGGTCGTCCGCCGTGACGCCGACACCTTTACCATACGCGACATGAACGGTATGGACACAGTAGTTC